>JAGQPR010000173.1 GCA_020426625.1 Planctomycetales bacterium | reverse complement strand
CTTGATGCCAGCGACCGTGTCGGCAGAATCCAACTTGACTGCCTTAGCTGCCATGACCTTGGCTGGCACGACGTGGTACGTCAAGATCTTAACAAGTTTCTCTTTGTTTTCTGGTTTTAAGAGCGACTCCACAGTTCCTTCCGGAAGCTTAGCGAATGCCTCATCCGTTGGTGCAAATACAGTGAACGGTCCGGAGCCCTTCAGCGTCTCAACCAGACCGGCGGCCTTCACAGCTGCTACCAGCGTCTTGAAGTTGCCAGCTGAAACGGCAGTATCCACGATGTCCTTGTCGTTAGGCATAATTACCGAATCGATCACATGGATCACGCCGTTGGAGGTTACGATGTCGGCCTTGACAACGTTCGCTCCATCAACTTTGACAGCACCATCCTTGGCTACAATGTCCACGGACTGACCTTGCACGGTGGTGGCTGAATTCAACTTGACTACATCAGCCGCCTTGACCGCCCCTGGAACCACGTGATAAGTTAAAATGCCCTGCAGCATCGCCTTGTTCTCTGGCTTGAGCAGGTTTGCCAACGTTTCCTTAGGGATTTTCGCAAACGCTTCATCCGTCGGCGCAAAAACGGTGAATGGTCCAGCTCCCTTGAGCGTCTCGACCAAGCCAGCAGCCTTAACGGCTGCAACTAAGGTATTGAAGGAGCCAGCTGCAACTGCGGTATCGACAATGTCTTTCGCTTGCTCGTCACGAGCAGGGCTGTACGCTACGTGGACTACCTGCGTGGTGAAGTGCACTGGACTACCCACGACAGACTGAGTCGCTTGACAAGCTCCAGCCTGCGCCGTGATAGTGGTAGAACAAGGTTGGTCCGCAAGAGCAATTCCGGCAGATGACAAGGCTAATAGTGATGTCAAAAAAGACTTCATTGTTTTCTCTCCATAGTGATTTGTACGGGTGTTGTGTGGCTTCTGCAGTTGCCGATTTGCTAAGGTTGTAGACGGCAACCAAACGATGACTAGTCGATTTTCCGAAAACGACTGAATCTGAATGCAGTAATGCCGACAACCACGAACGGCAACCTGAGAGCTTTGCGTTCAACAATTCGTTTCTTGGGTGCAACGTGATGTAACACGCGAATTGCAGCCTGCAATCTCGGTTTCAATCTGCTATGTTTCGCAGTCGTTGCCTGACAGGGCCAGGAAAGAAGGCGTTTGTTTCAGCCGCGTAGGCTGCATATTCCGGTTTGCTGGAAGCCAGTTTCTTTTCCAGCAAACTTACTCCCGAAACACGCAGCAACAGAAATGTCATAACGGCCGGTGACACGATCGTCCAAACGTTGCTCAGTTCGGACATAGATACAAGAAAGGTGCCCCACCAAATCATGAAATCGCCAAAGTAGTTGGGATGGCGAGTGTATCGCCAGAGGCCGGTCTTGAGTACTTTGCCGGTGTTGTGACGTTGTTGTCGAAAGCGAACGAGCTGCCAATCGCCTACTGTTTCGAAGAAGAGCCCAATTGCCCAGACCAGCACTCCGAGCCAAGTCACCAAACTATAGTGTGCTGGTGGTGCGGCCAAGCCGACTTGAATAGGCAGAGAGACCAACCACATGACTGCACCTTGCAATCCGAATACAATGACCAAGCTCACGTAGGCAAATGAATCACCCCAACTTTCACGCATTGCGGCATAGCGGTAATCTTCTGCCGAGCCATGATTGCGCAAGTAAAGGTGAATGCTTAGTCGAAGACCCCAAATGCTAGTAAGGGTTGGGAGCAACCATCTGTTAGCTTGCAGCTCACCACCGATGAACGAAGTCCAGGCGACAAGAACAAAGCCCAGCCCCCAGCCTATGTCAACAATACTGACATCACTTCTGTACAGACTGATAAGCCACAGAATCAGCATCCAAATGACAATCACAACGCCGGAGTACAGCAGAACCTGAGTCATCTTGGTTGCTCAGCGTGCGAAGCGGTAGTGAGAGACGAACCATTCCTGACCTTTGTTGTAAGCGAACAGCTCTTCGCAAGCCATGAAGAACATTCGCCAACGGTTGTACCAGCGCCTGGCCTGGCGTAGCCCATAAGTCTCTTCAAACAGGGGCATCAGCGATTGTCGTTGCTGGTCATGGTTCTTGAGCCAAGTAGCGCAGGTCTTGGCGTAGTGCAGACCGTCCCATTGCCATTTTCCGCTCAAGTTGAAACTCGTGCCTGCCTGCTCAAGCAGATCGCTACTGGGCATCATACCACCAGAGAAAAAGTACCGTCCCATCCAGTTATGCTCGCCGTCGGATCGAAAGAGATAGGGAGTTTTTCGGTGGCAGAAAATGTGTACGAACAACTCTCCTTGAGGTTCCAGCCAATCCGCGATCCTGTCCATCAGTCGTCGATGATTACGCATGTGCTCGAACATCTCAATCGACACGACTCTGTCGAAGCGCTTTTCGGGCGTAAAGTCATTCACGTCAGCTGTTACCACGTTTAGATTTCCCAAGCCTAGTTCCTGGGCCCGTCCCTGAATAAATAGGCGTTGTGAATGCGAATTTGAAATGGCTGTAATGCTGCTCTTGGGGTAGTGTTCGGCCATCCAAAGCGACATCGACCCCCAACCGCATCCGAGCTCCAAAACTTGCATTCCATCTCGCAATCCCGCGTTTTCGCAGGAAAGGCGAAGTGCTTGCTCTTCTGCTTGAGATAGTGTCTGTGTGTCTTCAGTCCAGTAGCAGCAACTGTATTTCAGTCGTTCACCCAGCACGCGATTAAAAAACTCTGGCGGCAATTCGTAGTGCTGTTCATTGGCCTTATCCTGCTCGACGGCAATGGGTTGAGCGCTGATGGCTCGCAGGAAAGCCGTCGTCGTCGGTTGACATTGCCGATTGATATCTTGCAATCGCGACTTGAGCAGCCGACGAATTCCGAACCGCACGACGGCATCAGGCAGCCATCCATCCTCAGCTTGCTGAGAGATAACGCGAAAAAGTGACTGAATCCCAAGCGCGTTGTAGTTGCTTGTTTCTAGTGCATCGGTTTGTCCCAAACAATCTGTACAAGTCTCACTGCTTGTTCCCGAAACCCCGCTTCGCAATAACACAGGTAGTACTCCCACATTCGAATAAAGCGATCATCGAATCCTAGTTGTCGAACCGCAGCTAGGTTCCCCACGAACCTTTTGCGCCACTCCGCCAAAGTTCTCGCATAGTGCAGCGACAAGTCTTCCAGTTCTATTAGACGGAAATCTGTACCCGCACCAACTGCATCCTGCAATGCAGAGATTGAAGGCAAGAATCCACCTGGGAAAATGTACTGTTGAATGAAGTCTACGTTCTTTCGATACGCCGTGTATCGTTGCTCGGGCATGACGATCGCCTGCATGACCATGCGGCCTCCCGGACGCAGCAATCTGTCGCATTGGCGAAAGTAAGTGGGCAGGAATTGCTCGCCCACAGCCTCAATCATTTCGATGGAAACAAGCTTGTCGAACTGGCCATGCAGTTGCCGGTAATCGACGTTCAAAAGTTCGACACGATTTGCCAGCCCCCTCGCATTCACTCTTTCCACAGCCTTAGTCCGCTGCGATTCTGAAATCGTCGTCGTCGTGAGACGAACATCGTGATGCTGCAGCAGGTGCAGAGCAAATCCACCCCACCCGGTACCGATTTCCAGTACGTGTTCCTGTGGCTGCGGATCCAGCTTGCGGCAGATCTGAGCCAGTTTCGCCTCGGAAGCTTCCGCCAAGCTCAACGAATCGTTTTCAAAATACGCGGAAGAATACATCCATGTCGAATCTAAGAACAGCTCAAAGAAATCGTTACTCAAATCATAATGGGCGGCGATGTGACGTCGGCTGCGGCCAATAGTGTTCGACTGAAGTTTGAACGCAATCCTGCGGGCCAGTTGTACAGCCAAGCCAGGCAAAGAGGGTTTGGCGGATGCTTGAAGGCGATTTCGATAAAGCATCCGCAGCAGGTCAGTCAAGTTGTCCGTGTGCCAATGGCCGCGCATGTAGGATTCGGCAAAACCGATGCTGCCACCAACTGCCAACTGGGAGAAAAATCGAGCATCATCAACCCTGAGCTGTGCCGTAAGAGAGTCCCTCGACGGTGCTCCAAACTCAATTGGCTGAGCATCGTCATCTTGATGTTGAGCCACAAATTGGCGTTCACTATAGCGCAGAACTCCATCGTGCAGCGAATTCAGCCGCTCAAGCAATTTTGCTCGCGCTAACTGTTGAAACCATGACAAAGCTTGACCGCTGGCTAACTGAGCTGAAGAAGATGCAAGATTCGAAGATGCAAGATTCATTGGGGATTTCCGTTTTTGCGCGCCGGGTGTGGAAAAAACGGCGCGCGCTTGAACCATAGCTTAAGAGCTTGCCAGTAGATGGCGACCACTACTTGAAGCGTCGAAAATGGAAAGCGCAGTGCTAACCAGGCCAAGTTGCCATAAGTTAGGCCGCGACGCTTAAGGACAAGTGTCGCATCGAAAATTCGTTGCATGCCCTGAACGTTCTCGATGTGCACCGTCAAGTTCTGTCGAGGGACAGAGGTAAACCAACGATATTGCATGTTCATCGGCATGAAGGGCGAAACGTGAAACCGCTTGTCGCACTCAAATCTTGACACGCGCGAGCCAGCCGTGCAGGGAATCGCGTAGCAATAGCGTTCGCGCCAGGGGGTATTGGAGACTTCAGCTACGATCGCTTGAAGCGTTTCTCCGTCCTTCTCGTAACAGTAATAAAGCGATAAAGGGTTAAACACAAATCCAAATTGCCGCAATTGCGTCAGCAAACGGATGGGGCCTGACACGTCGATACCCAGTTTCTTCTTCACGAATTCTCGAATGCATTCCTGCAGTGGTATGTCCGTGTCTCCCATGTAATCGTCACGTCGAAATCGAATCGCAGAGTACGATCGAGTTGAACAGAGCCCAGGAATGCGAAACAGTGAGTCAACATCATCCAAGTCGATCAGCGCCAAATATAATTTGTAGCGAAAACCATGGAACACTGGCTTGAACCTGCGATGCCGAATCGTACCGACGTAGAGCGCCGATGAATTTGATCTGGAGTCGTGAACGCCACTCTCGGCGGACCGCGGGCAGCATGTGGACTCTGCGGCGTCTGCCGGCGAAGCAATGGTGTCAGTCGCTGTGGGAGCATTCACGCCTGGGCTCCCTCAAATGTCGCAGAGCTAACGGACTTTAAGCTCTCGGTTCTTGGCGTCCAGTCCTGAATACCGAATTTTCGGCAAACGGCCAGAGCGCTCACCACTCCATCTTCGTGGAAACCATTCCGCCAGTAAGCTCCACAAAAAGAAGTGTTGCGTCTGCGGATCATCTGCCAATGCCGCAACTGCATGGAACTGCGGTTGGTAGTGAAGAGCGGATGCGAGTAGTTGAAGCGGGCGATCTCTTTGCTCGGGTCAATCGACTGATCGTCGTTCAGCGTTACGCAGTAGGTCTTGGAAGAATCGAGGTGTTGTAACAAATTCATGTTGTAAGTCAGTGAAGGCCTGATTTCCTCGTCTTCCGAAATGTGATAGTTCCAACACGCCCAAGCGCGTCGGCAGCTCGGTAGCAGAGTTTCATCGGTGTGCAATACTGCCGTGTTCAAACTGTACGGAAATGCCTTCAAAACCTCTAATTCGACTGGGTCGGCATCTGCCAGAATCCTCAAGGCTTGATCACTGTGGCAGGCAAATACGACTTCGTCAAAGTAGTCTTCCCCCCCCAGATATCGCACCTGTACCAAGTCCTCATTTCGCGTTACGCAGTTGACCGGGCAGTTCAATCGTACACGTCTCAGGAACGGTGCGGACAGCTTTTCAACGTAGCTTCGCGAACCCCCATCGACTACTCGCCAGGTGGGCCTGTCACGCAAGCTTAACAACCCGTGATTCAAATAGAACTGCAAAATGAATTTGATGGGGAACTGAGCAAACTGATTTCTAGGACACGACCAAATCGCCGCCCCCATGGGCAACAAGTATTGGTTGGCGAACTGTGGCGAATAGCCTCTCTCGGACAAGTATTCGCCAACTGTCATAGTTTCGGCGACTGTGTCGACATCGTCGGCGCCTTGGCGATTGAACCGAAGAATGTCACGAATCATCCACCAAAAAGACGGTCGGAGTAGGTTTCGTCGTTGGGCAAACAGGCCGTTGAGAGACGTTCCATTGTACTGCAGGCCAGTTCTATCGCAGTTGACGCTGAAGCTCATGGCTGTCGGATGCGTACTTACTTGCAGGTCGTTGAGAATCCGCGTGAAATTGGGATAAGTTCGTTCGTTGTAAACGATAAAACCAGTGTCTATGTGCAGGACTCTATCGTCTTCCGGCACATCGATCGTATTGACATGCCCGCCGAGCTTGGAATCCGACTCGAACAGCGTTACCTGATGATTAGCCGAAAGCAGGCGAGCGCAAACCAGACCGGAAATTCCTGAACCGATAATCGCAACTCGCACAGTGAACTCTCGCTCTAAGAGGTTTCCAAATCACGACAGCTCTACAGACTACCCCGACCCGATAAGCTACTAGCGATTCGCCCTAGAAAAGTGGGACACTGTTCTCTCAGTGCTGTTCTCTCAGTGTGAGCATCGTCCCATAACTTTGAAAACCAGGGAGCTTAACCTGAAATTGCTGTTTCGGAGCCGACGCGGTGCGGAGCTACAAATAACCTTGGCAGGTCCGCAAAGCGCTATTCACCACGCCACTCGCCTTAGAATGGTTGTAGGAGCTCATTTTCGTGTGACCAGCTGTTTTGATTGGAAAAGAAGATGTGTCAGGCGTTGAGCCCTTGCGGTCTTGGCGTGGATCGGACCAATAGGAGGGTTGGGCAACTTAGTCGACTACTCAAACTTCCGCCCGAAGGACGACGCACCCCCTGCCGGTGGCGAAGAATGTCGATTTACCCAGCGAGGCTCGAGCGACCGGGAGAGGTCGGACGTAATGCGGCCGGGAGAGGGTCTTTTTACAAATCACCGCTCCTGATCAACAGATTGCACAAAACCCGATCTGCCTACACAATTTGATCCTATCAAGCACACCGAAACAAGAGCTGGCGCGAGCTAGGGATGCGGGCTGAAATCGTAAATCCTCGAGAATTCTGCTAGCCAATTCTTTCATCTCCGTCTACAAACCTGTTAATAGGCCTAATGAACCGGTCGTTCAAACTTGTGATTTAAGGTTGGGAATCTGACTTTGGGTCTAGAAAAAATTGGATTTATCCCGAACGATGATTTCGTTTCTGCTTGCGAGCAGGATTTCGCAGACATCGACTGTCAGTTGTATGCCGATGACGGCCAAATACTGGATCAGCGAACCAGTGATTCGATAGCAAACTCTTTCCTAGTTGCCGTTTCGCAGTCACGAATCCTGACGGCGGAGGGAGAGGTATTCCTCTTCAAGCGACTCAATTTCCTCCGGTTTCGCGCTAATGCCCTTAAAGCGACTTTGAAATCGGGGCGTTCCTCCAAGGCGACCACTAAAGAGATCGAACGTCTTTTGGAAGAGGCGAATCATACTAGGGAGCAAATCGCCTGTGCCAACTTGCGCTTGGTCTCTTCCATCGTGAGGAAGCTGACCTTCTCGAACGAAGAGTTTGACGAATATCTCGCCGAAGCAAACGCCATCCTGCTAAATGCGATTGACAAATTTGACTATTCGCGGGGTTATCGCTTTAGCACTTACGTCACGCATGCTGTCCAGCGGCATACGTTCCGGCTGATTGAACGCAATCGCAAACAGCGTGAACGCGAATGTTCACAGGCAGATTCAAACATCGAGAACTACGCCGCCAGTGAGGTCGACGACGACGAGAGTCGTCAGATGGATCAAGCGTTGAAATCGATCATGGCTAGTTTTCATGAAATACTCGATGAGCGTGAGCAACGAATTGTTCGCAGCCGATTCGGGCTGGATGGAACGGGCAAGTCCAAGTCAATGCGGATCATCGGAGATGAGCTGGGCCTGAGCAAGGAACGAGTTCGTCAAATATTGAACAACAGTATCGAGAAGTTAGCCAAGTTCGCTCTGCCCTTGGATTTGATTCAAAATTAACACGTAGTGGATATCCGAGAACTTATGCGTCGGTGTTTATTGACTTAGTGTTTGCACTATTTGTGTGCAGTACGGAAGAGGTATGACTAGTACATTGGTTTTCGAAAAGGCAAAGACATTAGCTGGTACGACCCTGGCGATCTCAGGCGCGAACGGTCTGGTAGGTCGTGTCTTGACGCAACATGCAAACGAATCAGGGGCAGCAATTCGTAGACTTGTGCGGGGACTTGCTAGGACGGACGATGAAATCGCCTGGAGTGCTCATTCTGGCGTTCATACGCCGTCTGAACTTGAGGGTTTGAATGCATTTGTGCATCTTGCAGGAGAGAGTATCGCTGGTCGTTGGTCAGCAGCGAAGAAGGCTCGGATACTGAATAGCCGTATCGAAGGCACTCAACGTATCGTCCAAGCCCTGGCTGGCTTGGAGCAAAAACCGGCAGTGCTGGTATGCGCTTCGGCAGTCGGCTTTTATGGCGATCGCTCAAACGATGTGGTTGACGAGGATTCGCCTGCTGGCAAAGGTTTTCTTAGCGAAGTTTGCCAGGGATGGGAGGATGCAACCAGGCCTGCCGAAGCCGCTGGCATTCGCGTCGTTAACTTGCGTTTGGGTGTCGTGCTCAATCGATGCGCAGGGGCCTTGGCAACCATGCTTCCAGTGTTTCGGTTAGGAATGGGAGGCAGAATCGGTGATGGACGTCAATGGCTCAGCTGGGTATCCAGTCATGACGTCGCCGCTGCCATCGAACATGCAATCCTGGATCATCGCTTGCAGGGTCCCGTCAACTGTGTTTCGCCCAGTCCTTGCACTAATGCCGAGTTCGTCCAGCAACTGGCAAAAACATTAGGTCGTCCAGCTTGTTTGCCAGTACCTGCCTTCGCTCTAAAACTAGCGGTCGGCGAGATGGCCAACGAAACTCTGCTGAGCAGTACTCGGGCCGTTCCAAAGCGATTGTTGGACTGTGGATTTGAGTTCCAACATGGTTGCCTCGACGAGGCTCTGCAATTCGAGTTGCAACAGAATTGCGGGCAAGCAAACGCGGCGAGTCTTGGTCAAAGTGGAGCGCACTCATGAATAATGAACTCGAACCTAAGGCGTGGATGAAGATCACGCTATTTGTCGTGGCGACAATCTGTCTGTTGCTCGGAGCAATTGCGGTGCTCAATCCTGTCGCACCGCTGAAGTTGACTGGTCTTGAGGCGAATGCTTCGGAATTGAGACTGTGGCAGATTCTGGGCGCGATACTGGCATCATTCGGCTTGGTCAATTTGATCGCCGCACGCTCACCCTACCTTTACTGGCCGATTGCCTTGCTGGGATTGATGGCTACCGCATCGCTATCCGTGTTCATCGTGGTTGGGACCGGCGATGATGTGCCGCTGAACGCGATTACGATAGGCTTAGTCGGAGTAGCCGTAGTTTTCTCAGTTGCTTTGGCAAGGATTCTTTGGGGGGCAGCAAAACGCAGCCACGCGGTCAACTCAGCTCACGAAGAAATCGAGTGCGACGACCCTGTGCGGGATCTATGCACCAACACGGGCGTTCGCTTGGACGTACTTTCGAACTCAGCTCCTCAGCTAGTCGTTTTCCTTAGACACGCCGGCTGCACGTTCTGTCGGCAAGCGTTGGCGGATATTGCTGCCAGCCGCCAGCAAATTCTGGCTACCGGCTGTGGTATTGTCTTTGTGCATTTAGGCGAAGAAGACGAGCAATCGACAGAGGTTTTCCGACGGTACGGCCTGGACGACCTGCCAAGGATTTCCGATCCTCAATGTCGCTTGTATCGCCAGTTTGGCTTGGATTTGGGTGGTTTTTCTCAGCTGTTCGGTTTGCGAGTGTGGCTGCACGGCTTAATATTTGGCGTCGTCAACGGGCATGGAATCGGCGCCGTCCGCGGCAACAGTTTCCAGATGCCGGGTGTCTATCTGTATCATTGCGGAGTCGTGTTAGGTGGATTCCGCCACCAGCTGGCCTCTGACCGACCTGACTATGTCCAACTGGCACGACAAATCCGCTTGGAAGAAACTCCAACAGTGCTCGCTCAAGTCGGATCATAGGCATCCACGCAGAAGTTTTTCCGTATTGCTAGCCGTTTTGGCGTTAGACACGGTTGTTTGAGTATCAGGAAACTTGTGCACTGGTGCTAACTGTTCAAAATCCCCAATCCAAGTGCCTCTCTATGAACTGGCTCGAAACACAGGAAGAGGACGATGCAACGGTAGAATGTAACCACTGCGGTCGCGAGATATACGAAGATGCTGAGCAGTGCCCGTATTGCCAAAGTTATCAAACTGACGAAGAAAAGCACTCGTCTTCCCAGCCCAAATGGGTAATACTAACGGCAGTGTTTTTGCTGGCGTTATTTGCGATCTCGATCGTGTTACAGCTCCTCTGAACAGGATGTTGGCATCATGAAATCTTTGTCATTCGTCATCCTGACGCTATGTCTACTGTCAGTCAGCCAAACAGCGTTTGCGTCTGAGCCAACCAGTCCGGAAGACGTATTTGCTCAGCGAATCTTGCCGATACTCAACTCGCCCAATCCGTCCAGCTGCGTGCAGTGTCATCTGGCGGCCGTCGACCTCAAGGACTACATCCTGCCATCGGCCGAGAGGACGTTTGCCAATTTGCGAGCGCAAGGTTTGATCGATGTCAATTCACCCAAGGATTCAAAAATCCTAAACTTGATCGCGATGGGAGAGCGAGATTTAGACAAGAAGGCGCGGATGATTCACGCCAAGGTGCGTGACGCTGAGTTGCAAGCCTTTGAGTCGTGGTTGCTCGCCTGTTGCACTGATCGCAAGTTCTTGGATCTGCCAGTGGATGCAAGTGACGCGTTTGGCCCCAAGGTCACCGATGAAGTCATTCGTCATAACCGCAAGGACCGTGTGCTTGATTCCTTTGAGCGGAATGTCTGGTCGCAGCGGATGCGTTGTTTTCCCTGTCACACACCTAATGAAATCGATCCCAACGATCCTAAGCATGCGACTCCCAAACAACGATATGAAGAGTACTTGGCACAATATGGGCAACGCATGAATCTATTCCGCGAAACTCCACAAGCCACCATGGCAGCCATGATTCAATCCAGCAGCCTGCGGCACAAGGACTCATTGCCCTTACTCAACGTCGAGTCGCCGTCGCAAAGCCTTTTGATCCTGAAGCCAACCTCGAAAGTGCCTCCTAAGGATTCAGCTGGCGTCCAGGAAAAACCGTCGAGTAATGGAACGGTGACTCATATCGGCGGATTGAAAATGCACGAGGACGATTTTTCTTACAAGGCCTTCATGGGCTGGCTCACCGACTATGCCAAAATCAACTCCGGGCAATACCAATCGGACAGCGATCTACCGTCGGACAACTGGTTTCCGACACAACTAGTTGTTCGTGTCACTGGAACTCCTGACAGTTGGCAGCCTTTGTCCGTAGTGCAGATATTCGTTCACAGCTGGGATGACAAAACTGGTTCGTATTCATCGGATCCGATTGCCTTCACTCAAACGAGAGTTGGTCCACGCGGGATGGCTATTGGCTCGCTATTCTTGCTTGGCGACGCAGCTCAGCGAGAGACGTGGGCCACTGCCGACCAACTTTTGCCCGCAGGGAAGTATCAGTTGGTAGCTTATCTCGATCCACAAGATCGCCTGTCAGCCGACCCCAGCGCTTTTCTGAATGACCAGCCCCATGCCGGGAAAGCCGAAATCGAAGCAAAATGGACGGCTGGTTTCCCAAACGCTGAACAATTGCCTGGCACTCAGTTCCAGCAGATTCCTGTCGAATAATTCGCGTTACTCTGCATTCCTCCGCGGACGGTACTAGTCCAGCTTGCAGCGAAACGAACCCGCAGTCGGAATCGTTTAGCAAGTATGCCGATCGCCTAAAAAGTCTCTCGTGACGCCAAGTCTTGATCGTTCACCTCCCGTCCTCTGCGTCGCTCACCGCTTCGGGCTTGTCCCGGCGGAAGCATGACTGCTGGCTACCTGGGCACAGCCAACCAGCGCTGTGGACGAGCTATTGTGTCGGACTCACTAGCACGCGGTTTTTGACGGAACCGCACGCTATCGAGTTGCGGCTTATGTGGCATCGGAATTACGATTTGTGACACTAGCGCGGTGAAATCCAATGCACCACGGCACTGGCTTGTTCTTTTTCGTGTATTTCGTGTATTTCGCGGTTTGAAGAACAGGCAATGGAGAGTGCGAGCAAGCCCAACGGAGAATCGGCAGAAAAATGGGGGCGGGAATATGTGCGCTGATTTCCCTCCCCCCATCGTCCTGCCAAATAGCGGTGTGTCTTCTTCTGGGGTATCTGCTAGCCTGAAGAAACCCAGGCATAACTATCCATCCGGATGATAGGATATTGGTACGTCCCGCCGTTTGACTTGGACGTGAGTCAACGCGGACACTGCACTCAGCGAACGTACAATTGGCCGCTTACGCGTCACGGCTCACATCAAATAATGCCATAGCGAACGCGGACACAGCCGAATGCCATAGCGAACGCGGACAAAGGCCTGAGTGCGAACGCGGACACAGCGGACACAGCCGAATGCCCCATACAGGCCTGAGCGTACTGGAGTGTCGAGACGGAAGGGTCTGCAGCTGCGCTACACTGGGGAAGCAGGTCTCTCGCACGACGGTTGCGCAATGGGGATTACTCGTGCCGTAGGGCCTCGATGGGATCTAAGTAGGCTGCCTTGCGCGCTGGATAGACGCCAAAGACAATTCCGACCCCAAGAGAGATGCCGAGGGAAAGAAGAACCGACCAGAGTGCAATGCGAGGCTCCAGCTCATGAATAATGGGCGGCAAAGTGTCAGGAGAAAAGGTCATCACTATTTGCTTGACGAAGCGAAAAATGGGGCCCACGGATAAACCGAATAACACGCCAGCCAAGCCCCCGCTGGCAGTCAAAACCACCGTCTCGGTCAGGAATTGACCAATGATGGCGCTGCGCTTGGCTCCTAACGCTCGACGGATGCCGATCTCTCTCGTTCGCTCAGTAACCGTGGCTAGCATAATGTTCATGATGCCAATTCCGCCCACCAACAGAGATATACCAGCGATCACGACCAGCAAGACGTTGAACATAGTCCGCGTTCGCTCGGCTTGACGTAGCAACTCGCGAGGCACAACTACAGCATAATCTTCTTTTTCGTGGTACTTTTGGAGCAGCGTTAGGATGATCTGAGCGGTTTCGTCGACGTCTTCGATATCCTCTACTTCGACGGTGATTTGACTGAGCTCAACGTCTTCACCCACAAAATTCCATCCTTGGCCTCCTCCGACCCGTTTCATGACTAGGTCGCCGACGCGCTGTCGAAGCGTCTTGATGGGGATGTAGGCGTCCAAATTGTAATCGCGCGAATCGAGACTTCCGCCAATCGCAGCCGACGCAGTGCGGTCTCGGGTTTGGCCAACAACAGTATAAAATTCGCTTCCCACCCATATCGTTCGTCCGATTGGGTTCTCGTAGGGAAACAGTCGCTTAGCCGTTTGACTCGCCAAGACAACCACCTTTTTTCCTCGATCGCGAGGTGACAGCCAGCGGCCGCGGGCGATCTCCAGCCGATTCAATTCCAAGTATTCTTCCGTACATCCGACCAGTTTGGCATCGGCGGTACGATCGTCCAGCCGGAGCTCGAACTTCAGTTCACGCATCGGAATGGCACGGTAAATGTTTGGAATATTCTCGATGATCCGACGATAATCGGCACGCAACAGCCCGTAAGTTTTGACGCGGCTATTGGCCTCTTCCTCGCTACCTGCGTTGGGTTCTTTCGTCCGGACGATGACATTCTTGGCACCTAATTCAAGTATCTGTTGCTGCGCGCGATAGCTAACGCCCTCTCCCATAGCCACAAGCCATATCACGGTGGACGTACCAATAAAAATGCCCAGCGCAGCAAGTCCTGCACGCAGCTTCTGCACCATCAGGCTCTTGAAACCAAGTTCAACAGTTTGTAAGAATCGTGTGATCACGGATCGTTTGCTTCAATTTTATTATTCATCAGCTGTCATTTGTTTCTAATGTCGTTTCTAGAGCAGAGGGATTGAGCATAACCTCGTCGCCTGCGCTGAGACCTTCAGTAACGATACTGAACACATCGTTGCTGTCCCCAAGTGTGATTTGCTGTCGCCGAACGCCCTGAGAGGACTTGACCCAGCAAAAGGCACCACCGTCTGCTTCAACCACGGATGCTACTGGTATCAGCAATACGTCTTCATACCGCGCGACAATGATCTCGACTTCGGCGCTCATGCCGGGACGCAAGCCCGCCTGCTTTGGCAAGGATACGTAAGTGTCATAGCGGACTTGATTGCCAGTCCACCAACCCGCTGGCTTGGCAATCGAAGCGACTTCGGATACTACCCCGTCCAAGACTCCTTCGCTGAGCGTCACGATAGCGTTCAATCCGTTCTTGACGCGTTTGACGATCGACTCATGCACTCCCAGCTTGACGCGCATTTTGTCAAGATTGGGCATTAGTAATAACACTTGATCCTTGTGAACGTTCGTCCCTTCCGTGATAG
>JAGQPR010000172.1 GCA_020426625.1 Planctomycetales bacterium | reverse complement strand
CCATTGCTCGCATTTCGAATGGGGTCGCCCTGGTCATTGTCTTCGATAAACTCCCCGAAGCTGTTGTCCTCGCCCTCGCCAACTGGTCGATCGATGCTAATTGGATGGCGGCCAATGTCCAATACCCGCCGAACTTCTTCGACGGGCAGGTCGGTTTGAGCCGCGATCTCTTCGGACGATGGCTCGCGCTTGAGTTGTTGCAGCAGGTGTTTTTGGATGTTCCTCAATCGGCTCAGTACATCAATCATATGCACCGGAATTCGAATCGTGCGAGCTTGATCGGCGATGGCACGTGTGATTGCTTGCCGAATCCACCAAGTGGCATAAGTTGAAAACTTGAAGCCACGACGGTACTCATACTTGTCAACGGCCCGCATCAAGCCTGTGTTTCCTTCTTGAATCAAATCCAGAAAACTCAAGCCTCGGTTACGATACTTCTTGGCGATGGAAACCACCAATCTCAAATTGCCCTGAGACAACTCCCGCTTGACCGTTTCAAAGTCCGTGTAGTGTTTGCGAAATTCTTGACAGCGGTTCCGTAGGCTGCGGGGGCTTTCTTGTGTCTGCACAATCAGCTTTCGCAGTTCGCGGCGCAGGCGGTCGCATTCTGCTGCCCGATCGGACTGACACTGCAAATCAGCAATTTGCGCTTGCAGCCAATCCATACGCTTGGAAATCTGCTCCAGTTGAGCCATGTTGGGGACAACGCGCCTAGAACGCAAACTCAGCTCTTCCACCAGTACAATGCATTTGTTCCTGAGGCCGATGTAGACACCTATCAGCTCTGCTTTCTGAATGGGATCGATACTCTTACGAACTATTTCTGAGAAGACGCGACGTTTGCGCGCGATGAGCCCCTTGAGCGTTGCCAGGTTGTGGGGCATTCTCGCAGAGACTTGTTCTTTAGTGAGTCGTTCGGTCAAGGAGACTTTGATCGTTCGGTCAAAGGGCAGTTGTCCTTGGTGAACGCGTTGTAGAATCTGTACGGTTTGGCGGAGTGCCATGTCGTTGCCAAGCAGACTGCGTCGAAAGCGCTTGCGGGTGATTTCGATTTTCTTGGCCAAGGAAATTTCCTCGTCGCGCGAGAACAAAGGAATCTCAGACATTTGACGAAGATACAATCGGATGGGGTCGTCACTTAGCTTAGGCGCATCAGGCGTTGCGCTGAGGCTAACTTCTGCCTTTTCCTCATCCGCGTCAAAGTCTTCTTCTAGATGGAGTTCGTCGCCATCTTCTCCTGCTTCGACACTGAAATCACCGGACATTTCTTCAACGTACAACTTGATTGCTGGCGCCGCTTCGCTGGGAGCTTTGTCCCGCAATTCAATTCCCTTTTTTTCAAGGGCGACGAGTAGATTGTCCAACTTTTCGCAATTGTTGTCTTCGTTGGGCAGGTAGGCTCCCACCTGCTCGTACGTTAGAAAACCCTGGGTACGTCCGGTAGCGATTAGGTCACGAAGTTCTAGGTCCATCAAATCCACGGTATCAACTCCTTTTGACGGTGCCAGCATCTTGCGGGAAGCTGGACGGGTGGAATAAGTAATTCTTCGAGGCGCTTTGATCGTCAAAGCGTTTTGTTCAAGAATGCGAAAAAGCACTTGGCATGCTCGAGCGATCATGCGATGGAGCGCAATTCGTTCGCCGAGTTCCCAAGTGTGTCTTTCGATTCTATGCAGGTCGCGTCCAGCTTTGGTGCTTATAGAGGACATGCGTTGGTGCACAAGCCTCACATTCAGCCGGGCGAATAGTAAAGTATCACTCCTTGTGAATAGACTCCTTTGCTCAAATCAATCATCACGCTCGACCAGTCGACGACTGCACTTATGTAGGCACATCTGTCGGTTTATTCGAGTTCCGTTCCACACCAGGGTCTGGTTCGGAAGGATCTCTTTCAGTAGTGGACTGGTCCACCAACCCCTGGCGCAAACGTGCTTGCCGAATCACATCCTGCAGCACTTCAATTTCAGCCTCATCGGTGAAACGATTGTTCTGCAGTTCGCTCATCAGCTGGTGTCGACGCTGCAAATCCTGGCGTTCTCCCATTCGATGCGTTAGCACACGCAGCCGCTGCTCAGCGGAATCTTTCGTGTATCGCAGTTTTGCATTCGCTTGCTCATGGAGAGTAACCAACAGACTTTTCAGTGTCGAATCCTCCAATGCGGTCAGTACGCATTCAAATTCCAGCGACTGACCACTGAACTCGAGTTGCTGGTATGCGTCCAACATTTGGCGAGCCGCATCGCACTCAAGCCAGCCCGATTGCACTCGTTCGAGAGCGATCGGGGCAACTTGGGGTGCTACGATAATCAACTCAAGCAATTCGCGTTCAAAGGGAGAGAGGTCTCCTGGGCGCAACAAACGCACCGGGGCTTCCTCGTCTGCGGAATAGCGGGTCTTTACCCGAGATTGTTTCAACCGCAGCGCCGTCAGACGCTCACGCAGCGCATCTTCGGCCAAAGAGAATTTTCTTGCAAGCCGAGGCAAAACCTGGTTTTGACGCAGACGAAACGATTCGTTGCTTACCAGGCCACTGTGAGGAACTTTGGCCAAGAGCCCAAGCATCTCTTCGACCGCCTGGTTGGCGCGGTGAGTGTCTAGCAGAGGGTCAATACCCGAGGTGACTCGCCGCATTTTGAATTCCAACGCATCGACGGCTCCGGCGATCAACTGCTGCAGATTCTCCTTGCCAAACTCCTTCAAGTAATCAGCGGGATCCATGCCATTGGGTAACGACAGGACGCGAACATCCATTTGAGCATGCAGGAATAGCTCGAGAACCTCGTCGGAGCGTTTTTGGCCAGCTTCATCACCGTCCAGCAGCAAGACGACTGAGTCGCAGTAATGACGCAGCAGCTTCAGATGCGCGTTGCCCAGAGCTGTACCAAGCACTGCTACGGCGTTGTCGATTCCGGACTGATGGGCAAATATTACGTCGGTGTAGCCCTCCATCACGATTGCTTGCTTCGACTTGCGAATCGCACTGCTGGCCAAGTCGAATCCGTACAACTGCTTGTTTTTTTGAAACAGCCTTGTTTCGCGGGAGTTGATATATTTAGCACCCTCTTGCCCCGGCAGTACTCTCCCGCCAAAGGCGATGACTCGCTTGTCTCGATCGCGGATCGGGAACATGACTCTCCCGCGAAAGAAATCATAAAACCCGCCGTGCTCTTTCTTGCCGGCAAGACCGGCAGATTCCAGCACGTGAGTGGTTATCTTGTGTTTCGGGGCTTCGTCCAGCAATGCCGACCAGCTATTGGGAGAAAGGCCGACTCCGAAATGCTTGACCATGGATTTAGAGATACCACGTTGCTGCAGGTAGTCGCGGGCAGACTCCCCTTCCCGGCTGTCCAGCAGTAGCCGCTGGTAAAGTTCGTCCGCCCAGGCGAGCGCTCGATATATCTCCGCCTTGATATCCGGGTTGCCCAACTTTCCAGAGGCTTTTCCCCTGGCAGGTGAAAGTGGAATTCCCGCAGCATCTGCCAGCCGTTTAAGGGCTTCCCCGAATGCTATCCCCTCATCTTGCATCAAGAACGTAAATACATCGCCACCAATATCGCATACCCAGCACTTCCAGATCTGTTTTTCCGTGTTGATCTGTAGGCTTGGACGGCTGTCCCGATGCCATGGACAGAGTGCGACGTAGTTTCTTCCCTGACGTCGCAATTCAAGCTTGCTGCCAATCAAGTCGACAATATCTGTTGCCGCACGTACCCGCTCTTTGGTATCAGAATCAAAAGTGAACGACACTTGCACTCCGTTGGCGAACTTGATCAATGGAAACCGACTGTAACCAGGCTATTGCAGAAGTGGATCAGCTCCAATTAATGATTATACAGGTCGGTTCGAGTACGATGCTTTTGAATCGTTCAAAATGCAAAAGCCGTGCTCTCGGCCGCGCCGTATATTAGCCTCTAGAGTGCAGGTTGCTAGGTCCATTGCCGCCGCGACGCAAGGGAATCCATCCTATTCTCCAGCACGCAGCCGTTCTCCAGCACACACCTGATTCGCTTGCGGCGAACCACATTTGCACTGGCGTACTCCGTTACGCTGCTGCGGAGTATGACCGCTGGAGAGTCCGGAGGTCAACAGCGATTTGACAGTTTTTTTTGCCGGATTCAACAGTGAATTTGCTGTCTTTTGAACTGGCAAACAAAAACCGAACACTAAGATAGTTGTCCATACGCCGCGTTGCGTTTTTTCGCTATGCCGTGGAGCCATCCACAAATTCCAACCAAGAAATGCCCCTGGTATGACCGTCTTTGTTTTTGGACACCGCAATCCGGATACAGATGCCATTTGCTCGGCCATCGCCTACGCTGACCTATTGCAACGTACGACTCGTCCCGATGCGATCGCCGCCTGCTGCGGCGCACCCAATCAAAGGACCGAATACGCGCTCCGCAAAGCTCGTATGACAGCACCGCGAATCGTCATGGATGTTCGGCCCGAAGTTTCCGATGTTTGCCGCCGCGATCCGATTGTTGCTTACGACGACGAAGTCTTCCACGAAGTCTACGAACGGATGAAGGAAAGCAATATTGGTGCTGTGCCCGTGCTGAATCGGCAAGGCAAATTTATTGGGCTGCTAACTTTACTGGATTTGCTGAAAGTAATTTTCGAAGGCGACGCAGATCCCATCTTATCTCGCCGCGTATCAAGCACGGTGACCAAGGTTTGTCACGTGCTGCGTGGAGAAATGCAGCATGCGGTCGAGCCCAATACGAAATCCGATTTGATGATCATGGTGGGCGCTATGAGCGCTGAAGGATTTACCAAACGACTACTGCAGTTCCCATCCTCGCAACTGCTGGTCGTAAGCGGTAATCGGCCAACCATTCAGCTTCCAGCACTCGAGCATGGTGTTCGCGTTTTGGTAATTACCGGCGGTTACGAACTTTCTCCAGGCCTGGTTCAATTGGCCAAGATCAACCAGGTCACCGTCATTAAGAGTGCTTACGATACCGCCACAACCACGATGCGCATCAAGTCCGCGCGCCGCATAGAATCTGCCATCGAGACCGACTGCGTGACGTTGTCATCGAAGCTGCCTGTCGCCGACGCTCGCAAAATAGTCGATCGATCACGGCAGAAACTTTTCCCTGTGCTGGACGACCAAGGAAAACTGTATGGTGTGCTGTCGAAGTCGGATTTGGTGAACCCACCTAAGACGCAACTCGTGTTGGTTGACCACAACGAATTGTCCCAGGCCGTCCTGGGAGCCGAGGAATCGGAAATTGTGGAGGTGCTCGACCACCATCGCCTGGGCGGGAATTTGAAGAGCGATCAACCCATTCGGTTTATCAACGAGCCAGTGGGCTCGACATGTACGTTGGTAGCCAAGCAGTATCGGGCGGCCGGTATCGATCCCACTCCAGGTATCGCGCTGTGCATGGTGTCAGGTATCGTCTCAGATACCTTACACCTGCGTTCGCCGACTACGACGAGTGTAGATCGTGAGGTCCTGGAATGGCTCAAGACACATTGCACAGTAGACATTGACGAATTTGTTCGCGAGTTTTTTGAGGTCGGTTCCGCCCTGCAGTCCCAGCCCAGTTCACGTGTTGTCCGCGAAGACTGCAAAGAATTTCTCGATCGAGGCCACCGGTTCTCCATTTCGCAAATCGAGGAGATTGGCTTTGATTTGTTTTGGGAACGTCGCGACGAATTGCTCGATGCACTGGTCGAGTTGACGCGGGAGAAGAATCTCGACTTCGCCACATTGTTGGTAACAGATATCATCTCCAACGGCAGTTTGCTCTTGATGAGTCATGAATCTGAGTTTTGGGAAGCCATCAATTATCCTCGCGTCGATCGCAACCTGTACCAGCTGGATGACGTGGTCAGCCGTAAGAAGCAATTGCTGCCGTTAATTTCTCAGTTGCTGGAAACAGCATCGATCGCTAACGAGATCGAACGATAGTCAACACGCAGGCAATGCCCGCGATTCTAGCTGACTGCCGTAGCGAGCCGTCAAGGAAATGTCGAGATCGCTAAATCGCCATCCAGTCCATTTGCAGTATCGCAAGGGGGAGTTCCCGCGGTACTTCCTGACAGGCTCTCTTCAAGTCCCGCCAGTGTAATCAGCGATAACTGTCGACTTTTTTGCTCTCAGCTGTCCTCTTTGGCAAGTTTCTCGACAATATCTAACAGCCGAAACACAAGGCAGCGTACTTAGTCTCTCGCCGAGGGGTTGATTAGAAGCTGCAAGCGTAAACGCACAAACAGACGGTTGAGATGGAAAGCAAAGCAGTATTTGAAATTTTAGCGCGAGAACATTCGCGCATGCTACTCGCGTTTCTGCGGTCAGCTGGATGCGATACCACGACTGCGGACGACGTGTGGCAAGAAACGATGTTGGTAGCTTGGCGACGGCTTGACGAATTCGATCGCTCCCGGCCCTTTGGTCCATGGTTGCGCGGAATTGCGATTCGCGTTTTGCTTAACTGGAATCGCCGCAATTCGTCGTCGCTGCAGCTGATCGGAGACGTCGAAACATTGGATTACTTGTGCGAGCGCTTTGATCGAATTCAGTCGCTAGCAGGTGATACACTGCAAGAGAAACTGGAAGTCCTTCGCGATTGCCTAAACGACTTGCCACCTACTTATCGTGAGTGCATCGCACTGCGATTTGAAAACGATTTGGCGCCGAGCGGAATAAGTGAGAAACTCTGCGTGGCACTGGAAACTGTCAAGAAACGGCTGCTGCGAGCCAAGCAGCGGCTGTTGCAATGCATGGAGACGAAGTATCCAAACAAGTCCTTGCAGGGGCAGAGGTAGCAGCGATGACTCAGCCAGATCGCAGCCCGGACAATAAGTTGCGACAAGAAATCGCCGACGAGCATTTCGCGGATGCACTGCTGCGCGAGCTTCATTCCGCTGGCGATACCGAAGCGGACGCACGGCGGATCGATCGTCTGCTCGAATTGCTAGACGAAAAACCCGATCGTCATGTTGAGCAGCCCGAGCGGACGCGGCAATCTCGCGCGAGCAGTTCTTGGGGGATGGATCGACCGAACCCGTGGATTCGCCTAGCACTGGCAGCTAGCCTGCTAACAGGATTGTGGCTCGGCTTTGCACAGTTGTTCACACCAGGTTCGGCGCACGCTGCCGTCGTCCGGTCGCTGAATGCTGTGCCTCCCTTGCGCGCTTATCGCGTTCAGATGTTGCAGCAGTTCCCGCTGTGGGGCGAACGCAAGAGAACCTTCCAGCTGTACTTGAATGATCAGGATCAGTTCGTCGCCCATGCAGCAGCCTGGAATCGGTGGGGTGAATTGTGGATAGGCGGAAATCCGCAAGAGTGTTGGATCGTGCCGCCATTGGGACCAGCCTTCGTCGGAGGGGAAGAAGTGATTAGCCACTGGCTGGTCAATAAAGACATTCCCAGTCCCTACCTTCACGTTTCGACGATTCTGGAGCGGATGAGCCGAGTTTATGAGCTTGAGATGTTGCCTGACGAAGAGATCGCCGATCAATCGAATTCCCTTGTCAAAACCTGGTGCAAACACGTTCGTGGCACTTTGAGCACTGATAGTACCTTGACTAGTGAGAGAAGAAACGGCTCAGCGACACGCAATACCAAGTCCAGATTGCCCGCCTCCATTGAATTGTGGGCTGACCGAAATAGTGGGGTGGCAGTCAAATTGATCCTGACTTGGGATTATTCGCCGCCACAGCAAGGGAGCAAGCAGTGGACGATCGAACTTTATGATGCACCTGAGCTGCTCCCCAACTGGTTTCATATGGAGAGTCATATCGATCACAATCGTGCTGTCATCCAAGTCACTAAGCCAAGCGATTTGAATGGAATCGATGAAGCTGCGACAAACTGAATTTGAGGAATCGAAAAATTGCAAATAGACCAAAATTTACCGTCATTTCACCGAATCTCATTCGTTCTATTAATGGCACTAGCGGCTACACAGACAACTTTTTCCAATGGTCTAGCCCGCGCGGGTGACGAAGTCACGTTTGCTAGCCATATTGCAGCAATTATTTATGAAAACTGCGCAGGCTGTCATCGATCCGGCCAGCCAGGTCCATTTGCACTGTTGTCTTTCGATGACGTTCGTCGCCATTCGCAGACGATCGTCGAAGTGACTCAAGCTCGCTATATGCCGCCGTGGAAACCCGTCGACGCCGGGATCGCTTTTGCAAACCACCGTGGATTGTTAGCGACAGAAGTTGACACAATCGCGAATTGGGTTGCAGCTGGCTGCCCGGAAGGTGAACGGACTTCGGCGCCGCCAGCTCCCGAGTTCGAAAACGAATGGAGCCTCGGCCAGCCCGATTTGGTTTTGAAGATGGATCGGCCATTCCGCGTGCCAGCGGATGGTCCCGACCTCTATCGATCGTTTGCGTTGCCAGCCCAATTGCCCGAAGATCGCTGGGTGAAAGCAATCGAGTTGCGTCCCCAAGCACGCGGTGTCGTGCATCATGCCTTGTTCTTTGTCGATGACGGTGGGGCTCTTCGAAGTCAAAGGGAAAACGATGGTCAACCTGGCGTACGGGGCATGAAATTTGTAAGTGGCAGTGGAGCCAGTTTCCTGCAGCGTGGCCCGGCTGGTCTCGCTGGTGGATTGGGTGGATATGTTCCTGGCGCAATGCCAAATCGACTCCCAGGTGGTTTGGCTCGCCGGTTGCCAGCGGATAGCGACATTGTGATGCAAACACATTTCCACCCGACCGGCAAGGAAGAAACGGAACAAGCCGAACTGGGGCTGTACTTTGCAGAAAAAGCTCCGGAGCATCTCCTTGTGCCAATCCAGTTGCCACCTCTTTTCGGTATTGGAGCTGGCATCGACATTCCTGCTGGCCAGCAGGACTACGCGATTCGTCAGAGTTATACCTTGCCAATAGATGTAATGGCGATCGAAACCAGTGGGCACGCTCATTATCTTTGCAGGACAATGCGATTGACCGCAGACTTGCCCAGCGGAAAGCAACTGGTGCTGCTGCAGATTGACGATTGGGATCTGGATTGGCAAGATCAATATCAGTTTGCAGAGCCGATTGACTTGCCGAGAGGCACGACGTTGACGGCTCGCATTACCTACGACAACTCTGCCGACAATCCCGAGAATCCGTTTTCACCACCGCGCCGTATCCAGTGGGGACGAGAATCGACCGACGAAATGGGATCGATAACGTTGCAGGTAATTGCCAAAGCTGAATCCCAGCGAACAGTGCTGGAAGGCGAAATGCGGGATCGCGCGCGCGAAAGCATACGAGACCGTATCACAACAAAGAGTGGTCCCCTGGCTGGTTTGGCTCGCGGGCGGCTCGGCAGTGGCGGACTGCTGCGCGCGCTCGATCACAATCGGGATGGCAAATTATCCGAAAACGAGATCCCTCAACAGTTCCGAGACCGTATCCTGGAAGCATTCGACAGCAACGGAGACCGCGATTTGGATACGAACGAATTAGAAATAGCTAGGGAAAGCATGCGGGATCTCCTCCGCGAAAGCAAATAGCTGCTTCGCAACGAATTCGTCTCATTCAGGCGAGGCATGGAACCGTATTTTGAACGTTCTCATCGATTGTTAGGGCTGCAAGATGACTCACTATTTCTTATTTGCTATCTGGTTGGCGATGACAATGGTCTCGATCACCAGCCAGCATTGTCCAGCTCAGTATGATCCACTGCAAGTCGTGGCAAAAGGCGTCGATTCTGTCACTCTCGAAGTGCATGATGCTGATCGCGGTCGCGATATTCCGCTTCGTATATACTTGCCAGCAACACAAACACCTGCACCTGTCGTTGTCTTCAGCCACGGATTAGGTGGGTCGCGAGACAATAATTCCTATCTCGGCCAGCACTTGAGCGGGCGTGGATACGTGGCGGTTTTCCTGCAACATCCGGGAAGTGACGAACAAGTGTGGCGTGACGTGGGGTTGGGCAGACGCATGTCGGCCATGCGGAGCGCAGCCAGCTTCGACAATCTAGTCGCGCGGTGTCAGGATGTACGTGCAACTCTGAACCAACTGGAGATCGTGAATGGCCAGGCGAGCAGCCGACTTGTCAATCGATTAGATCTAGAGCACATTGGAATGTGCGGTCATTCGTTTGGAGCCCACACAACGCAGTATGTCAGCGGTCAAGTAATCCCATTGCAGACTCAAATCTCGGTAGACCCTCGCATCGATGCTGCCATTGCCTACAGTCCAAGTTCACCATGGATCGGCTCCGAGCGTGTCTTTCGAAATGTCAGTGTCCCTTGGCTGCTGATGACTGGCACTCGTGACGTTAGCCCCATCGGAGGACAGACCGTCGAGTCTCGTATCAAGGTCTACCCCAGCTTGCCGGATTCGATCGATAAATACTTAGTCGTGTTGCATAACGCGGAGCATTCGGCTTTTAGTGAGCGGGCCCTGCCCGGTGACAACGTCAAACGCAATCCGAATCATCATCGCATCATCTTGGCATTCTCGACTGCGTTTTGGGACAGCTATCTACGTGATGATCCAGCTGCCAAGGCTTGGTTGACTAGTGAAGCGGCCAACAAGCTACTTGAAAAAGACGACCAGTGGAAATGGCACTTGAAGGACTAACTCGTACATAGTCTTGGTAGAAAGGAACATGCTGTGAATACTTTCGTGCGCGGGTGCATCAAATCGCTCACACACGCTGGTCTCGTGCTTGGGGTCGTAGCGTTCTGCGCTGCAGCGGAAGAACCCAAGGGTAGCGAACGCGACGCGATCGAAACCGTGAGTTTCGCCGACATCGACGCGGTAGAGCACACCATTGGCGGTCCAGGACAGGTGGCTGCTAGCGATTACACCGTGATCGTGTTTATCAATACGGATTGTCCGATCGCCAATGCATACCAACCTGAACTAGCGCGCCTCTTCAAGAAATTCTCTGGCGAGGGAGTCGATATGATAATGGTTCAGGCAAACCGTAATCTAACCGAAGATCAGGCACAAGCACACCGCCGCGAGTATGACATCAAGTGGTCTGTAGCACTCGATCCGCAGCAACAGATCGCCCGTAGGATGTTCGCCACTACGACACCGGAAGCATTCGTTGTGGATGCTGCTGGCAAGACACGATATCGCGGGCGGATTGATGACCGATATGTGACCTACGGCAAGAAGCGTCCCGAACCATCGCGGCGTGATTTGGAATTGGCGTTGAGTGCGTTATTGTCGGGTCAGCAGGTTGAGCTTACCAACACGCAAGCCGTCGGCTGCAAGATTTTCTATAGTCGATGAGCGGAAGCACTTGCGATTTGCTACAATTTGGCTGGTCTGGAAGCAGTCACGAGTCAGACGTGTTGGCCGTACATCTTCGCCAATAGAACATCAGTGTAAGCGTGCCGAGTAGGGACAAGGCCAGGCGCGTAAACTTGAGACGCCGATCGCTACGTTCGTTCTGCATACGCGGGCGAATCGCACCACTTAGCTCCAATTCTGATGGCGTGTCAAGGCTCCCGATCCAGTCACCAATGATCGGTAGGGCGGACGTGTCGAGCACTGTCGAGCCGATGTGCGGCATTTTCCCCTCGCCCTGAAGTAGCATACGTGTGAGGAGGAGGGAACGCTCGGGGGCTCCTGGGACCAAGATGCGTGGATCGGAAATATTAAAAGTACCCTGCCCCGGCAATGCATTAATCAATCCCGTATCAGTCAACGGCAGAGAGGCTTGCAATTCAAAGTCGGCGTTGCCACCACCCCATTTACGATGACAATGGGCGCAGTTTGCATGCAAGTATGCTCGCGCACGCAGGTGTAAAGGCTGAGATTGATCATGATAATACGCTAGAGCTGGCAGCTGTGCGGGCTTTTTCGATAGCGGCGAGGTGAAAACACTCAAACGCTCGAGCAAACTCAACTGATTCTCGCGATGAGAACCATAGTCATGCTCTTTATTCATCTGCAGTGTTGTCACGCCGAGCACATACTTTGAGCCCATCGTGTGGCAAAGAGCGCACTCGCTGCGACTGGGGAAATGCCAGGTCTGTTTGCGAATGCCACCAGTAGCTTGAGGGTCCACTATCGACAGTTCGCGATCCATGCTCTCGTCGTCCAACAGGTACGCGTCTGTTTGCTCGTCATTCCAAACGTACGTATACCCGTTCCAAACCTGGGCACCGTATCGATCGTCGTTGCCAGGCATCTGTCGAAATTGCAGGATACGCGTCTCCAATCTATGCAACTCGTTTGGCCGAGTTTCGTCCAAGGCAATCGAAAATGTCTTGACCAAAACAGAACCGTCCGGGAATCGCCAACCCAGGTCGGGATAGTCAGGCTGATGTGGATAAAACACAGCATCGAATTCGATTTGGGACAGATCGGGCAATGCAATGAATCGATCCTTGCTCGCCCCATCAGTCCATAGCGGCGCGTTGACCGAATACGGAATCAGTCCAGGTGCAGGTACGTGATCTTGAGTTGATGAAAACAAGCCTGTCTCGCTCAGGAGTCTCGGAAAGATACTCGGTTGTGTGGCAGGGGGCGGCGCGGGAACCAGACGATAAATCTTGCCGCCGACATAGTCCACCAACAAGACTTCGCCATCAGCGTCTTGAGCGAAAGCAACGATCCGCAGTTGAGTGTCCGCTAGTTTTTCATGCATCCCAACTTGCTGTTTCTCGTACTTGAGTGCCCAAATTGCGCCCGTGTCGTAGTCGCCGTAGATGTATGCCCCATTCAGTTCAGGCAGCCGAGTTGTATAGCTGACATACCCGCCTGTCACGGAACGAAAGTGGCTGTGTGAGTGTTCCACTATCGGTAGGCGAATCGGTGTTGGTCCAAGTGTTCGATTGGGGCGAAATGGATGATTGGCTTCCTTCACGCTCCAGCCATAGTTGCCACCCGACTCAACCACATAAACGGCTTCCCACAGGTCCTGACCTACGTCGCCAGCCCACAGGCGATTTTGTCGGTCGAAGCTAAACTTCCAAACATGACGGTGCCCATAAGACCAGACCTCGCCTCGCGCCCCTTTGACGAGAACAAACGGATTGTCCTTGGGGATCGAGTACAACTGCTCGTGAAACGGATGGTCGACGTCAATTCTGAGGATCGAGCCACTCAGGTCGGTGATATCCTGTCCGGTCTCAAGCGTGTCACCCATGCCGCTACCATCGCCGACCGAAATGTATAGGTAGCCGTCGAGACCGAAGCGAATGCAGCCTCCGTTATGACCACCGGAGGGCCACGTTAGAATTGTTTGTTCGGTGCTTGCAGTGATATCGGCTTTTTCAAAGTTTGTTACCTGGAATCGAGAGAGTTGAGCGCCCGTAGCATCAAAGCGACTTGGGTTATCGAAACTGGTGATAAAGAAGTAGCCGTTGTTCTCGAAATCCGGGTGAAAAGCGACGCCATATACGGTCTTTTTGACGTCTAGCAACAATTGCGCATGTCTCACGTCACTTCTGTTGTCGAATGCATACAACTTCCCGCGTCGGGTTGCAACGCAGAACATCTCATGGCCGGGAATGGCGCACATTGCAACTGGTTCATCAAACGTTAGATGGGGAAAAGCAGGTTCGGTCGTAAATCGATCCGCCGGATCGGGTGTCCCATCTATTCTTCCGGTCGTCCAAGGGATGCGGATTCCGTCCCGAAGCGCTGTACTTGCCTCCTGCGATATACCTGCCCGCACAGTTTGCGACGATTGTTCCAGCAATTGTGCGCTAGCCTGTGAGTGCAGCAGGAGCAATTGGCAGAGCGAGCTGACAAATAACGTTGCAGCTTTCGACCAAGGGTTGCTTTTCGACGTTTTCATCACAGACTGCTCCTGCGAAAAGTTTGGAACCCATACTTTCGCGGCGAGAAAGGCGACTTTGAGCGCGCTTTCACAGCAGCGGTAGACACACCTCCGCACGGTCGACCTTCACTCGGGTCGGCAAACATCGCGCAGAAAGCTGACTGATGACCCTGGCGATGGATTGCTGGCGTGTGTTGGGTTTAATCGACTGAATCGACTATGCCTTTTCTATCGATAACAACAAGCAACACCACTCAGCGTTGGGCAAAAATACAAAGCAAGTTGCGAGTAACGCCTGCGGAGAATTGCGGCGATGTTGTCTATATGGCTTATTGGCTAGGCAACTCTAGCACGCCTTTGGGAATGCACTATCGCTTTTTGAATATTCAGCTGATTCAACCAATCATCCGCTGATTCAGCCAAACAGTTGAGTGATAGCCTGGCCATCGTCTAGAAGGTCATAGGGACGCCCCTGTGAGTCTTGCGCCCTAAGGTCATCGATACCAGCTGCAAAATAGATCGTCTTGGCGATATCAGCTGGGGTCAGTGGATGCTGCTCGGGGTACTCACCCAGACGGTCGCTTGTTCCGTAAGTTTGCCCTCCCTGAATTCCTGCTCCAGCCATCAACACACTTTGACAGTGTGTCCAATGGTCGCGTCCTGCGCCGCTAACGCCACCCGAACGAGGATCGCCGATCTTAGGCGTTCGTCCCATCTCGCTATTAACGACTAAAAGAGTCTGGTCGAGTAAGCCTCGCTGCTGGAGATCTTCGATTAACGCCGAGAAAGCTCGATCGAACTCCGGTAATAGATGGTTTTTCAGACAGTCAAAATTGTTGCCATG
>JAGQPR010000171.1 GCA_020426625.1 Planctomycetales bacterium | reverse complement strand
CTTCCGGTTCGACAGGAAAGCCTAAAGGGGCTTTGATCCCTCACCGCGCAGTCCCGGGTTTTTTTAAAGGTGTTTCGTACGCAGATTTTTCCCAGCGTTATCGAATCATTCAACACTCGTCAATCTCTTGGGATGCGCTGACATTGGAACTCTGGCCTACTTTGCTAACTGGAGGGTGCTGTGTTTTGCACGACGAGCGAATTCTGGATCTTGCATTGCTGGATTCCCTGATTGACCGACATAAACTTACTGCTCTTTGGTTAACGGCGTCTGCATTTCACACTGCCATCGAGACATGCCCGTCGGCGTTGGCAAAACTCGATTTATTGATGACCGGTGCGGACGTCGTGGATGTCCGAGCATTTTGTCGGGCGCAACGTGTGCTGACTAAGACAAGACTGATCAGTGGATACGGGCCTTCAGAGTGTACGGTGTTCAGCACCGTCTTCACGTCAGACGATCCATTGCCCGACGAAATGCCATCCGTTCCGATCGGTAAACCGATTGGGGATCGTAGAGTTTTCCTTGTCGATCCATTCCTGCATAGCGTACCTCGTGGTCAGCGGGGAGAACTCTACGTGGGAGGTCCCTCCACAGGGCTGGGGTACTACAATCGCGCGAGATTGACGGCGGAACGCTTCGTCCCTGACTTCACCAGTCGAGTTCCCGGTTGTCGGCTGTATCGTACGGGCGATCTCGCTCGCAGAATTCCTCGTTATGGATTGGAGTTTCTCGGGCGAATGGATCGACAGGTTAAGTTGCGAGGAGTGCGAATCGAACTCACAGATATAGAACGCGTTTTTTCACAGCAAGACGGTGTTTGGCAGGCAGCAGTTGCAGTGCGTGACATTGCAGGCAGCAAGCAGTTGTGTGCTTGGATAGTGCCCTCGCAATCTGATTCGGAAGACATGAACCAAGTTGACAGCCGAATGTCGGATCAAGAAATGAACCGACAAATCGCTAAAGAGCTTCCGGAATCGATGATTCCGAAATATATCATGCGGGTGGAAAGTCTGCCGATGAACCGGAGTGGAAAGGTCGATTATGATCGACTTCCGACACCGAACCCAACGCTTCGTGCGGAAAACGGTGACACTCCACTGACGCCATTGCAACAGAGGGTTGCCGATATTTGGACAAGGCAATTTGGTTTCTCCACCAACCTTTCCTCCGAAGAAAGCTTCTTTGAGATCGGCGGACATTCGCTGTTAGCGATGCAAGCAGCGCTATCAATCGCCAAAGAATTTGCCATCGAATTTACACTTGTTGACTTCATGCGTCATCCGGTCCTGAAGCAACAAGCAAAACTGGTTCAAGAGAAGATTGATGCAGGCTCGAACAGGGCGTCGGAATCGGGACACAAATTAGCCGGAGGCCCTAGGGCAATTCCACGCGCTGCCCACAGCCAGTCCTTTCCACTTTCTTTTGCTCAAGAACGACTCTGGTTTTTGGACCAGATTGAAAACCTGCAAACGACCTATCACATTCCTTTCGGCTTTCGGCTACGTGGGGCATTTGATGTCGATGCATTCAAACGTTCTTTACAACAAGTCATTCATCGGCACGAAATCCTACGGACACGGTTCCTGGACACCGAAGACGGTCCAATTCAGCAAACGCTGCCGGAAATGGAACTGCCATTTTCTATTCAAGATCTCGCGTTGTTGTCTGACGATGAGAAAGAGCGAGAGATCCAAACGCAAATCAAACAGGAATTGCAGCAACCATTCGATTTGCGAATTGGCCCACTGTTAAGGGCTCGATTACTCGTGCTTGGGTCGGAAGAGCACGCGTTTCTACTGACGCTGCACCATATCATTTGCGACGGCTGGTCGATGATCAATTTCGCCAGAGAGCTGGCTTCGGCCTATCGGCACTTCTGCATCGGCAGTGAACCGACCGATGCACCACCGCTTCTACAGTATGCAGACTACGCCGTCTGGCAACGCCAGCGTCTTCAAGGAGCGAATCTGGAGGCTTGCCTGGATTCATGGTACCAATGGCTGGATGGTGCTCCGACAGTGCTTGAATTGCCCGGCGATTTTGCCCGGCAATCGCCGCAGAGTTTTCAGGGGGCTCGCTGTCATAGCGAGGTAAGCTCTGAGGACTCGCAAGCGATTCGTCGCGTGGCCGCACACCATCAGACATCCCCCTTCGTCGTCATGCTGGGGGCGCTCTCTGTTTTGTTGTCCCGGCTAAGTGGGCAAGACGATTTGATTGTTGGAGTTCCCGTTTCAGGACGGACAGAGTCCTCGCTTGAACCGCTAATCGGATTGTTCGTGAACGTTCTTCCCGTTCGGATAAGAACGCCACTGGGATCTTCGTTTGACCAACACGTACAAGAACTAAAATCCACTTGGCTGAATGCCTTGCAGTATCAGGACGCGCCATTGGAGTTGTTGGTTGATAAGATTGTCCGGACCCGTGATCTCAGTCGAAATCCATTGGTTCAGGTTCTGTTCAATTTTCTCAACTACAACCAACAGCTCGACATCGAAGATCTGGGTGTCGAAGTGATCGGTGAGCCGCTCCAACAAGAAAGATCAAAATTTGATGTCACCTTTTATGTAACCGAGCGTGAAGACGTTTTTCACCTCGAGATGGTCTACAACTCAAGCTTGTTTGAGCATGCACGTGCACAGCAAATGCTGAAGCAGTATGTGCAGCTACTCCACTTCACTGTCAACCAACCCCAACAACAATTGGGCGACTATTCACTGCGGGTTCCTCAAACTTGTGACGCGCCATCGATTTCGGTGTCTAGTCTCAGCAGCGAAGCCAGTTTGCTGCCGATTGAACGGGTTAGAAGAACCGCTATGCAGTGGCCAGAGCGGTGCGCGCTCCGCGTTTCCAATCGCAAAACAGATTCGATAGTAACTTATCGAGAACTGTGGAATCGTAGCAGCTTTGTGGCGGACTGGCTTCAAAAATACGGAGTTGGAAAAGGTGACGTGGTTGCCATTCTTGCGGATCGATCGGCTGACACAGTTATTGCGTTGCTAGGTATTCATCTCGCTGGTGCGGCAGTCATGGTTTTGGATCACTCCCATTCCGCTTCTGTTTGGCAAGAACAGTTGTCTCACGGAAAAGCCTGTTTGCTGTTGAAGCTTGTCTGCGAAAAGAATCGGTCCGACGCAATGTCGAATTTCGCGATCCCCGCCATGAGCTTCGACGTCATGTCGACGACGGAGGCTGGCGTTGGAAATGAAAATGGAATAATTGGCAATCCAACGCGGAATTACCCTGATCTGGATGCACTTTCCTACTTGGTCTTTACCTCAGGAACGACTGGTCATCCGCGCTGTGTTCAAATCACCAATCGATCACTTTCCCACTTTCTCGACTGGCGATTGCAAAGCTTTCCAGTTACCAGCGATGATGTATTCACGTTCCTTTCCGGGCTGACCCATGATCCACTGCTTCGCGACATCTACACTCCGCTATCTACTGGTGCTTCCCTGGCAATCTTTGCAGATTTGGAGAATGCCGCCTCGGGTTTTGCTAGGCAACAGGTTACGGTTACCCATATCACGCCCACCATGTTGCACGGGTTGATAGCAGATGCTGAAGATACCGATTTTCTAGACACGTTGCGTTGGGTTTTCAGTGGTGGCGAGCCACTGACTGTGGACTTAGCAACACGACTAAAAAGGTCATACCCGCGCCTAAATGTGATCAACTGTTATGGCACCAGTGAAACGCCACAGATCATGGGCTACTACGAAGTCCCCGGCGCGGAGGAAATTGCAACTCTTCGGACGATCTGCATCGGGCAAGGCATTTCGGACGTAGATCTCGTCGTCCTAAACTCTGCTGACCAGCAGGCCGGGGTAGGTGAGTTGGGGCAAATCTACGTCCGCACACCCTATCTTGCCCTTGGCTATTCAAACGACGCTGAGGAAACTGCCGAGCGATTCTTAAAGGACTTTGAGTCTGACGGGGCTGTTGTGTCAGCGCGAGTTTTTCGCACCGGAGATTTAGGCCGTTATCGCCATGATGGTCTGGTTGAATTTGTTGGTCGTGCGGATGACCAAATTCAGCTCGGTGGGATCCGCATCGAACCCGCCGAAATTGAGGGACATTTGAGAAATCACCCTGCCATCGATGAAGCGTGGGTTGTTCTGGTGGGATCCGCACTGACTGCGGCACTTCAGTGGTCAGGACCATCAGTGTCGACCATTCAATTACGCGATTACCTCCTGGAACGACTTCCCAGCGCCAAGGTGCCGACCCAGTTTCTGAATATCCAGGAGCTTCCCTTGACGTCACACGGCAAGATTGATCGAAAGAACATCGCCAAGCTTGCCTCGCACGCCGTTGCCACAATCCGGCCTGTGGAACTGCTGTCAAACGAGATAGAGATTCAGTTGGCCGAACTTTGGCAAGATCTGCTCGCGTCGAAGATTGACGACCGCAATGCACACTTTTTTGACGCTGGTGGCAACTCTTTGTTAGCCGCACGACTGGCTACAAGGATTCGTACTAGATTCGATACGGATTTCTCTTTGCGTGTCGTCTTTCAACGTCCGATCTTGAGAGAGATGGCAACGGCGATCACAATGGGTGATAGAATCCAGCAAACGCCGATTGTTGCCCTGCCGCGCAGCAGTCCTTTGCCAGCTTCTTTTGCTCAGGAACGGCTCTGGCTGCTAGATCGGATTCGACCGAACTCGCCCGCCTACAACATGCCGCTGGTTGCCCGTATCAATGGGAACCTGAACCTCTCCGCTCTCGAAGCTGCACTCGCAGATCTGGTTCAGCGGCATGAAACACTGAGAACGTCATTGGCATTCGACGATGGCGAGGTCTTTCAAATTGTCCACGAAACTCGAGAGTTAGCGTGGTCAGTCGACGAAATGCTGAGCTTTGCCGACCAGGACCTAGCTTTAAAGTACTTCGAAGAACAAGCCTCGCTCCCAATAAATTTGGAACAGGCACCCCTGTGGCGAGTGCGGATTGTTCGCATCGGTCCGCATCAGCACCTGGTGTTATTCGTGATCCACCACGCAATCTTTGACGCCTGGTCGGCTCGAATTCTTTTGTCGGACTTATCCTCCTTATACAGACTGCATGACGAGCATTCGGCAAGGCAACTTAACTCCTTACCGCTGCAATACGGAGATTTCGCACATTGGCAACGAGAACGGGTCGCGGAGCCCGCGGTTCGTGCCGAGTTGGATTTTTGGCAAAAAATGCTCGAAGGCGTAGATGTACTCAACTTGCCAACTGACCGCGGAAATGAGTCACAACCGGCACTGGGTGCTTGTGAGGTAAGGCATTTTGTACCATCCGATCAGCTGAGAGCACTCGATCAGGTTCGACGCAAATTTGGCGTCACCAGCTTTATGGTCTTCGCTAGCACCTATGCCGCTTTGCTCTCTCGACTGACCAATCAGGCAGATGTTTGTATCGGTGTGCCGGTCGCAGGCAGACCCGATCCCGACTTGGAGAGATTGCTCGGTTTGTTCGTTAACACCGTTGTGCTCCGAATTTCGTTGTCGGAGGAGAATGTTGAGTTTCACAGGCTAATCGAGCAGGTTAAACGGCGAACACTGGAGGCGATGACACATCAGGAAATTCCCTTCGAAAAGGTCCTCAACCATCTTAAGGTGCCGCGCAACCTAGACCGATCGCCGCTCTTTCAAGCTGCCTTTGTGTTTCACAATCTTCCCGCAGCGGAATTCACCGAATCCGAGCTCGAATTTGTTCCGATCGACTTACCCGTTCCTGAATCCAAGTTTGACCTAACGCTTTACTGCACAGAATCGAACGGCGGTCTATCGCTAAGAATGGAATACAATTCGCGGCGATATTCGGCTGAATTGGTGCGACGATGGCTACAGAGCTATGTGCATCTGCTGAAAGAGATCCTTGACCGCCCAGAACGATCGCTTTTCGGCACACCACTTCTGAGCAAGCAGGACCAGGAATCGTATCTGGCAACAGGACGAATGACTCGAATCGCCGATAGTGGGCCAACCATTGTCGAGGCATTTCAAAGACAGGCCATCGAACGGCCGGATAACGTCGCCTTGATCGATGAGAACTGCCAATGGAACTATCGGCAACTTGACAATTGGTCTAGCGACGCGGCGCAGCAGTTGATTGCACAAGGTGTCAAACCTCGCGACTTTGTCGGTGTCTGCATGTCTCGATCTGTACAGCAAGTGGCTGTACTGCTTGCGATACTCAAGACTGGCGCCACCTACGTGCCGATGGACATAGACATGCAACCAACGGATCGAATTCGAAAACTGTTTGTTCAAGTCGGCGTTGTGCATTGTGTGATGGAGCAACCTGAGCAACTGGGAACCGCTTGGGAAGGTCATGCCATTACGGTGCAACAACTATCGGAATTAACAGAAAATCCGGTGCCACTGCCGATGGGGCGCGACAGCGATTTGGCATACATCATGTTTACATCCGGATCCACCGGATTGCCCAAAGCGGTCGCGGTGACGCAGCGCAACATACTTCGACTTCTCGAAAGCTGTCAGCTTCACTATGATTTTAGACACGAGGACGTATGGTCGCTGTTTCACTCTTTTGCCTTTGACGTCAGCACATGGGAAATATGGGGAGCCTTACTGTTTGGGGGAACGAGTGTCGTTGTTTCCCATATGAATAGCCGTGATCCGATGGCTTTCCGTCGAATTCTTAGAACGCACCATGTCACAGTGCTCAGCCAAACTCCTTCCGCGTTCTCAAATCTATTGCAGGCCGAACTCCAATGCGAGGCAAACGACAAACTCAGTTTACGTTGGATCGTTTTCGGCGGCGAAGAATTGCAGACTGCCAGCCTCCGCCCATGGGTGCGACGATATGGTGTCGATGCACCGAGCCTCGTCAATATGTACGGGATCACCGAAACGTGTGTACATTCGACTTGGCGCCGCATTACACTCCGAGATGTGGAGACAGGTGGCAGTCCCTTGGGGCGACCGCTTAGTGCATGGTCGGCATTCGTACTCAACCAATCGCTAGAAATTCAGCTTAATGGTTCGCCAGGAGAACTTTACGTTGGCGGGGCGGGAGTCGCCGCTGGCTATTGGCGTCAGCCCACGTTGACAGCAGCGAGATTCGTACCCGATCCCTACAGTGGGCTCCCGGGAGCGCGGATGTATCGAAGCGGAGATACCGTGCGGAGATGGAGTGGCGGATCTCTGGAATACATCGGCCGATTTGACCGACAAGTCGAGATTCGCGGACATCGAGTTGAATTGGGGGAGATCGAAGCTGTCCTCCACTCGCATCAGGGTATTAGCCAGGCGATTGTTGATTTTGACTCCACGTCGTCGGTTGCTGGTGGCAGGTTAGTTGCTTACCTGGTTGGCTCAAAGATACACTCAATGGAGGTGTCCGAGGTCCGACAGTACCTACAATCACGCCTGCCGAATTATATGGTCCCGAACCTCTTTGTGCCTCTCCCTCAACTTCCTACGACGGGTAATGGCAAGCTCGATCGAACCAAACTTCCATCTGCGTTGGAATCACGAAATCACACCAATGAGCGATTCAATCCGCCCCAAACCAAAACGGAAGAATGCGTTGCCGAGATTTGGGCAACAATGCTCGGTATTGAAAACGTTGCGCGGGAGGATGAGTTCTTCCTTTTGGGCGGCAATTCCATGTCAGGTGTGTTGATGCTCAACGAGGTCAACCGGACTCTAGATACTCGCATGGCAGTTCGTGATCTGTTTGAACAACCAACGCTAGCAACGTTTGCTGCTCGAATTGACAGCTATTCCCAAAGCGAGCGGTCACAACTGACCGGACGCTCTCGATCACTGGTCGGCGTGAATCCCGGCTCGTCCGCGAGCGTCGTATTGTTCTGCGTTCATGCCGCTGGTGGCACGACTGCCTGCTACCACCAACTTCGTCAACTACTTGCTCCAGAGATCACCCTGATTGGAATCGAAGATCCTGAGGTCGGCGGAGGCCAGTCGCTTTCGACGATCGAATCGATGGCCAACTACTATTGTTCTGAGATCCAGGATTTTCAGACGCAGGGCACTTACTATCTTGCAGGCTGGTCACTAGGAGGACTTATTGCAATCGAGATTGCTCGATTGCTCGCTCGGGCAGGGCACCCGGTTGAGTCGCTGTTCCTGTTCGATCCACCGATCCCGGGAAACGTAAGCGGAACCGAGCCTTTGGAGACAGATTCAGCAGTCTTTTCGGATATTGCAATTAATTTCGCAAAGGAATTCGGCGTCGACTACACCGGACCACGCGGCGAACTAGTTTCACGGACGCCTGATGAACAGTTGGAGTATTTGTTTGAGTGGGCGCGAAATAATGCTTTGCCTCAGCGCCAGAGTGCACTGACCGAAGACATGAACCGTCAAATGGAAGCCTACCTCCGCGTGTTTCTTAAGAACCGTCAGGCGGTCCGGGCGTACAAGCCCCGACCGTTCTCCATTGAGTGCAATTTGTTTCTTCCAGATGACGTTATAAACAGCGAAAAGCAACTGCGATGTTGGAGCGGTTTTCTCGGCTACGAACCCAATGTTGCGATCGTTCCGGGCACGCACCTTCAATTGCTTTCGTCTCCGGCTGTAGAGCAGATTGCAAAACGAATTCGAAAATCGTTACTCAGCAGCTGATACCGCGGAGCATTCTTTCTAGGTTACGAGTGAGCTGTCCCCACAACCTTATTGAGCGACAATGTTTGTTAAAGAAGAATTAGAACCCAACGTTTCTGCCTTGCGGCTCAAAACCGGCTATGACCAACAACTACTGAATGCGGATCTTCAGGAGTTGAAAGACATGGGGCGTGTCAAACAGCCAGGACCTTACCATGGTGGCGAGTGGGTCGGACTAAGCCTCTATTCAATTGGCGGAGATACTAACCGCGCTGATGCCGGACATCTTTACAGCCCCCGTTTTCGACGAACGTCAGCTTTACGGAAATGTCCTTATCTATGGAAGATTCTGGATGAACTGCCGTGTCCCAAACGTAGCGTTCGGCTGTCTCACCTTCCGCCTGGCGGCAAGATTCTTCCGCATCACGATGATTGTGGATTCCAAGTAGGCTTGCTGCGTTTGCACATACCACTTGAAACCCATCCCGACGTTGAGTTGGTGATCGGAGATGAAAAGTTCAATTGGATACCCGGTGAGCTTTGGTGGGGAAATTTTTCCCGCGTACATTGGGTTTACAATAACAGCCCGATCGAGCGAATCCATCTGGTCATTGACGTATGTGCGACAGAATCATTGCTGAAACTCTTTCCGGAGCAAATGATTGCGGAACAGCGACAACGCAGCCTCTGCCTTTCTCTTGGATGCGGCGTTCGCGAGCGAATCTATCGAAATGTCGCTGACTGGTACGATTGGATGCATCGTCCGCGCACCAGGGGAGCGTAGCGATGAACACCGGGAGCTTTCAGGCTGAGCAGACGTGTAAACCAGAACTCTGCCGTGAGAAAAGTGCGCTAACGTATCCAATCGAATGCCTGGCAAAACGCCGTGTCCAAAATCGATTTAGCGTGTTGCAGATGGAAAAAGTGATTGCCGGGCAGCATTTCCAACTGGAACGTTCCTTCTGTATGCAATTTCCATGGCTCCAGTGACTCTTTCGGAACAGAGGAGTCATCGAGTCCGCCGAAGCAGTGGATTGGGCACGATAGCGCCGCACCAGGCGCGAACTGATACGACTCCATCAACTTTACATCAGCTCTTAGCAAAGGAATCAAGATTTCCATCAATTCAGCGTGCTGTAGTACTTCCGGCGGGATGCCTTGGTAGCGTCGCGTGATCTCTTTGATGAACTCGTCATCGGGTAACACAGAGAGTCCTGCGATAGGTTCTCTCAAGTTTGGAGCAACGCTTCCGCTGACGATTAGTCGACTCGGTGAGTGTCCATCTTCACTCAGCGCCCTGGCGACTTCAAATGCAATTGCACAGCCCATACTATGTCCGTACAGGGAGTAGGGTCGCTCGTCAACGACGGTGCGCATCGAGGGCACCAAGTCGTCCAGAAGATCCGAAAACGCTTCGTAAGGCCGTTCACGTAAACGATGGTCGCGACCTGGCAAGAAGACGGGAAGAATTGCAAGTTTGCCAGGGTAAAACCGACTCCAAGCAAAGTAGTGAGAAGAACCCGAGCCGCCGTGCGGGAAGCAGAAGATGCGATGCCCCTGAGGTGGGTCTTGCGTCGGATAGCGGAAAAAAGGATCTTGAGAATCAGTGTACATCTTTGTTTACTTTCGGTTTGTAGATCGGATTTCGCTCAATTAAACTTTGCTCGTCAACGAAGCGAACTCGCGAAGCAGATTTAAAGCCCTTTCGCGCGGTTTCCGACCACGGGCTGTCAGCCTTGCCTGTCGTGATCGGGCTGACCTTGGGATGGCCAATTTGAAATCCATCTCCGAAGATATTAGTACACGCACGGATCGCGTAAAACCAGCTGCAGAAACCTTGTTGTATTGATCGGTCGTCATGGCTTCGAGTCGCCTTCTCCGTTGTCACCACCCTTCTCCACCTCGCGTTGGTTTACATTTGGCCATTGCCTGTCTGCTAGATTCAATGACGGTTGCAGCCGGATGATGAAATGGATTTGGCTCCCGCAACTACAAAAGCACTGGGGACTCCTGGTTTCCTCTCTGGCTTTTGGTATAGCCAATGCAGTGCTGACGGTGCTAGCCTTCTGCGCGTTTCATCGCGTATTTCAAAGTGGGAACAGCGAGCTTGACGGCTGGTTGTTTCTGACGTTGTGCTTTTCTATGTTTGGCACACGGCTGCTTTGTGAATTATGTCTCAATCGCTTCAGTGAGCATACCACGGTCGGATTGATCTCAGGCGTAAGTGAACGCGTGTTGTCGATCCGATGGATTGAACAAGACGCGGCTCGTGCTCAGCGAATCGCCACCGTGCTAACAGAGGATGTCTTGAACCTGTCTGTGGTGTTCAGCGGGTTGCCAAATCTCTTGATGAATGGTGTCGTGCTAATTGGAGTAATGATCTTTATCTTTTGGGTTTCCATTTGGATAGGGGCGGGCATTTGCGTCACTTTTGTTCTAGGCGCCTTCTTATATGCGGCCATTTCGTTTCGCGCTCAAAAGCAATTTGACCAGGCAAGGGCCTGTCGCGATGACCTAATGTGGCATTTCCAGACAATCGTCGATGGCAGTCGCGAACTTCGGATGAGTGCCTCACTGAATCAAACGTTTCAGCAGTCACTCACGCATTTCGCTCGCGAGTTTGGACGAAGCAATCGCCACGCGCACAATCTATACAGCATTGGAAGTAGCTGGGGACCGGCATTCTTGCTTCTGATGATCGCCGCGCTGCTCACCGCTAGAAATCGTGTTGCGCTCGATGATTTGGAAATCGCATCGATCAGCATTGCGACGCTCTACCTCATCAACCCAATCAGCGTTTTAATCTCCTGGATGCCTCGACTGGGAGTGGCAAAGTCATCATTGAAAACGCTGGCCAGTCTTGAGATGCCACCGTTGTCTGAGCATCCCGTGGCACGCTCGATTCAGGTGTCCAATCCGCCTCAGACTCTACAACTACGCGACGCGACCTACCGGCATCGACAAGCGCTTGATCGAGACTCATGTTTCCAGCTCGGACCGATCAACCTGACCCTTCACCCAGGTGAAATCACATTCATTACAGGTGGCAATGGAAGCGGCAAGACGACTTTGCTGCACTTGCTTTCTGGTTTGGTTCAGTGCGATGAAGGAGCGATACTTTTAGGCGACCAGACGATCACGACTGCGGACATGGAGTCCTATCGAGAAATGGTCGCGGTTGCGTTTGCGGAAGGATTTGTTTTCGGCCCAACATTCTTCCAGGATGTTGAAGAGATCCGATCGCAGACGCTCTTGCAACGCTTGAGTTTGCAGGAACACTTTCGGGAAATGAACGAGCCTTTCTCACCAATTCGTCTTTCACGGGGCCAACGACACCGAATGCTATTGTTTGAAACTCTGATTCGGAATCGACCAATTGTGTTGTTCGATGAGTGGGCTGCCTCTCAGGATCAACGGGCGAAGGATCTATTCTACAAGGAGCTTCTTCCCGAGTTGGCCAGCCAAAACAAGATTGTCATTGTGATCACTCACGATGAAGCATTCTATGGTTGCGCGGATCGGGTGATTCAAATCAGCGATGGTCGGGTCAGCTCGTCTAGCGTCTCAGTTAAGTGATTACAGAGCAGGTTTAGGATAATGGCTTGGCTGATCGATCGTGTCTGGCTCCTTATTTCACGGTTCTTGTTTAGCAAGATTCCCCAGTACAGTGTTCGCATTCCGCCCGACGATACGGAGACCACCGTCGACTCGGAAAACGCTCAATACTTCGTTCAAGACTTTCTATCGGGACGGAGAAATCGTCCGCAGTCTGATCCATTTTTACAAGAACTATACGATGCCGCCCTGGAAAATCGCCTAAGTGCGGATCATCTGGCAGAGGTCACTCGCAATCACGGCACCGACCTGGCTTTGTTGCTGCTGCACGCTCAAATCGAGAACCGACCTGAGAACAAGCGGATTCAACAGGTGTCGGACCACTTTCGAGAGCTTGAGAATTGGGAGCCGCCGCAGAGTTCGGACTACCCGCATATTGCCATTGTCCCTGGATGGATGTACGAAAAACTTCCCGATACGGGGGCCGATCTTCGCGAACAGCGGACGATTCTCGAAGAACTGGGAATCGACCACACGTTTGTGGAAACCGAGGATGACTCATCCGTAGAAGACAACGCTGCAATTGTTGATCAAGTCGTCACGAAGCTGGCCACAAATAGTAAGCCACTGTTAGTACTCAGCTGCAGCAAAGGAGGCTCCGAGACAGCATTAGCCATTGGTAGAATGGAACGACGCGGGTCGTTAGCCATACGAGGATGGTGGAACGTATCCGGTATCATCTTGGGAACACCAATCGCAGATCGGTTGGACCATTGGTCGATCCGCTGGTATGCGAAGAGGGTGTTTGTTCGCAATGGTTGGGGAAAGAACTGGGAATCTGTTTCAAGCATGTGCCGGGAAAGGTCTCGCCAGCGTTTTCGAGAGATTCGTTTCCCCGAGTCATTACCGATTGTAAATCACGTCGCCCTGCCGTTATCGGGTCTTGTTACCCCGGAAGGCTTCGAGGGTTATCGGTGGACTCGTGATCTTGGCCCTACAGATACAACCTCGCTCATCACCGACCAACTGATTCCCAATTCGGCGACCCTGAGCGAATTTGGACTCGACCATCGATTGCGATCACCGAACATGCGCAAGAACTTTGTTGCGAGCCTATTTGCCGTCCTGTGGTACTGCGACCTGCTACCGCCAAAGGTCACCAAGCAATTCAGCATACTGTCGCAGCAACATCCCTGTGATCCGCAACAAGAAAACTGATTCATTGAGAGCGAGAGAATCGGGGTAGAACTTGGCTTCCATTCTAGGAGTTGAAGTAGTCCCGCTTTACGAAAGATTAGTCACATTTGCGTTGAAGTAGGCGGAATCCGGTATCCCTGTTGAGGAGATATCCGCAGTACGTTGAAACACGACTTCGTAGAAATGTCTCGGGACTGCGCTCGCGCACTCGCCAAACGCCCTCGAGCTCTCGGCAGAAAACAAGCTCTGATTCAAAAGAGTTACCAGCCGACGAAACTCGGCGGTCCAAGCCATGGGAACCGACGTCATATTGCTGAGATTGCAGAGATCCGCACTCCCCCTCGCTGAAAAAACCTAGTCCTCGACTTGCTTTTGCTTTTGCCGTTGCTCCCATTCTCGAGTCTTATCCTCGACGAATCGCAATTCACTATCAATGGGTTCAAAGTCTTTCAGCCGGCACAACTCGTCGCAATTAGCCTCGATATAGTCCAAGCAGGTTGCTTTATCACCATCGACACCGACGTCGTACCAACCCAAGGCATTCTCGCGGTCGACCGGCCAGATGGAGCAAGTTCCTTCGTGGTTGCGGACCACTTTGACATGCCCGTCCTGCCAATCGGTAAATTGATCATTCATTGTTTGTTGCCACTCAAGAATATCGAAGTCGCTTTCCAGCAGGGAAGGTAGTCATGCAGCCAATGCGAGTTAGAGTTTACACAGACGTGTCGCAATTTCAAACGCACCCCGTGATTTGAGGCTCAAATCGGCGACGCCCCAACGCATGAATGACGAACTACCATTTATGAGACCACGAATGCGGTTTTCACGACTTGTCCTCCGGTTACTTTCGGCCCAGTGGCTGCTATCCAGCCATCAGCAGTCTGGATCACCCCGGCCTTGTCGCTGGGCATCCCAGGCAACTTCTGCGCAGGCATCACACAGAGTTTCATCGGCGTCGTAGCGAATGTAGTGGGCCCGGAGATAAGGCAGTAACTGGTCTCTGCGGCGTGGCCGCCAGCCGCGATTCAGCATGCCATAGGAAAGTTCCGCCACCGTCATGAACGATACGATCGCTCGGCAGCCTTGAATGGCAGGTCCATAGTGTTTCGCAATGCGAGGAAATGCGGACACAGCAGTCTTTCGAGCGGAGTTTCTCAGAAAAAAGTGGGGATAAGGTGTAAGCTTTTGTCGGTTCCATACGTCTTACCTACATACGTC
>JAGQPR010000170.1 GCA_020426625.1 Planctomycetales bacterium | reverse complement strand
TAAGCGGTTAACGAGTAACACGAGTTTCCGCGCGACCCCAGGTTAGTTCACAGCGCCGTAGGGCGAACGAACACAAGGAAGCCGCGAACCGAAAATGCAAGTCGCGTTTTCATTGGCGATCAAGGGCGGGGAAAAGGAGCGTAACGTTGTTGGCTGCTAGCGTTGCGGCACGCTGCGTTTATTGTCGAATCGGTTTTGCACAAGTCCCGGCGGTGGCTGCTGGTGGGCTGAGATGCGAGACTGCAAAAGCTGCCGATGCTGAGCGATTTGTTCTTCGTATGCTGCAGAAGTGGCCAAATTGTGCAACTCCTCAGCGTCATTCTCGTGGTCATAAAATTCAAAGCCGTCTTTACCCATATCTCCCCATTGTGTGTATCTGAATCGGTCGGTTCTCAAACTGTAGCCGGTTTGAAATTGCGAAAATGCGGACTGCCGCGGTTTCGCACTTACATCGCGAAGAACTGGAGCTAGACTCACGCCAGCTAAGAAATCCGCCGCAGGCAATCGGCTCATCTCGGCAAGCGTCGGATAAAAATCGACCATTTCAGCCAGACTACGACTCGACTTTCCGACCTCCTCGACGCCGGGGCCAGCAATAATTAGTGGAACGTGCGTTGCATTTTCAAAAAGCGTCGTCTTTTGATAATGGTCGTGTTCACCCATGTGATAACCATGGTCGGAAGTGAAGACGACAATTGTATTATCCGCCAGTCCAGTTTCCTCCAGCGAATCTAGGATCTTGCCAACTTGTGCGTCAGCAAATGTGATAGAGGCGTAGTAGGCCTGTATAGCCTGGAGCGCAAGCTCTCTTGGCAAATTATTGTTCTGAGACTTGCGGGTAATCGTCGCTCTAGCTGGCTTGGGAATAGTTTCGAGATACCCTTCGGGAATCGTGGGAATGGTGATATCGCTTTGTGGGTAAAGTTCAAAATAGCGTTTGGGGGCGACATACGGAGTGTGCGGGCGATACAAACCAACCGCCAGAAAGAAGGGCGTTTGTCTTGCAGCGAATCGTTTGAGCACTCTCTCGGCTTCCATAGCGGCTATGCCATCGGTTTGCTCGTCGTCACTTCCCTCCGCGGCTAGCCAGCTGAGCGTTCCACCGAACGATCCAGGGATCAAGCTAAAGATCTTATCCTCATCGTCGACATCTCGGCCCTCGGGGTTAATCGTATTGTTCCATGAATAAGGGTCGTCATGCCCAGAAGTGCCGATATGCTTGGGGACGTTGTAATGGTAGATCTTGCCAATTCTCGTCGCTGTATATCCTGCATCGCGAAACATCTGGGAAAGTGTATTTACATTCGGCAGGTGTTCGCGAACATAAATCGAGTTGCGGTGAATGAGCGTTTGGTCAGGGTAGAGGCCGGTCATGAAAGAAGCGCGACTCGGTCCACACAATGGGTATTGGCAATAGGCCCTTTCAAAGCGAACTCCCCGAGCAGCCAAGCGGTCGATATTAGGCGTCTTAACCAACGGGTGTCCATAACAACCGAGATCGCAATTGAGGTCGTCGCAGATCAGGAACAACACGTTGGGACGCTCTTGAGCTTGGCCCCAAACACAGCAAGTAAGAATTGCCAAGCAAGCAAAGAACGCGCGGGTCAGATTCATGGTTCTCATGAGGTTTTCTCTTGTTAGGCCTCGTCCGCAAATCAGCTACCGAATCAACAGGAACGCGCTAGCGTCCGGTTCCTTCGAAAACCGCGTGCTATCGCACTGCGGCTGATCTCAGATCTGGCAATTTAATTCTGGACGAGTCCTTACTTGCCGTTCTTTTGGAAATTGGAATCTTGATTCTCTTCGGATACCGGCTGCCGCTGCTTGGCGGGCAAGCGGTCGACTTGCTCCGCGACTTCTTGCCATTTGGCCGACATTTCTCTTAAGCGTACTGGAAATTGGGCTGCCAGATCATGGGTTTCGTTGCGGTCTTTTGAAAGGTCGTACAATTCCCAAGGACCACTGCGCAGTGACGCCACCTTCCATTGGCCCATGCGGAGAGCTCGATTGGGACCAAAATGAAAGTAGAGGTACGGGTGGGGCTCGCTTGCCTGGCCGCGCATCAAAGGCAAAAGCGACTTGCCGACCAGTGGCTCAATTGCGCGCCCATCAACCGATTCAGGATAATCTGCGCCCGTCACGTCCAAGCACGTGGCCATGATGTCAACCAAGTGGGCTGGCGTATCGTCAATGCTACCCGACTTTGCGGTCATGCCTTTGGGCCAATGGATAATAGCGGGTGAAGCAATGCCACCCTCGTGGTTGTTCTGTTTGTAATAGCGAAACGGAGTGTTTCCCACATGTGCCCAACCGGTATCATACGTCCAATAGCTTTCTGGATCGTAGGGCATCAACTCCCGACCTCGCGTACGATCGAACGGGCAGGCGCCATTGTCCGAAACAAAAAGGAACAGCGTATTGTCGAAGGCGTTTTTTTTTCGAAGGTGATCGACCAAGCGACCTATTTCACGGTCCAGGCAATCCACCATTCCGGCAAAGGCGGCCATGCGGTCCGCTTCCCAACGCTGGTCACTCTCGCCCAACGACGTCCAGGCTGGTATGTAATGCGGGCGAGGCAGGTCGGTGATCGTACCGCTTGCAAATAGCCCCAAATCTCGTTGCTTGGCCTGCCGAGCGGCGCGAATAGCATCCCAGCCAGTAACGTAGCGTTCGCGGTATTTTTCAAAATCCTTTTGCAGTGGTTGGAGCGGATAATGCGGCGCGTTGTATGCCACGTATAGGAAGAACGGCTGTTGTTGCGTGATGGCTTCATCCGCGAATTGAATTGCAAAATCCGTATTGGCAACAGTCGTGTAGAAATCGTCGCCAAAATCATTCCAAGGTTGCCCATTCAGGCGAAAAGTCTTGTCTCCCGTGAAGAAGTTGGTCGCGCCGCTGAGATGGCCAAAATATCTCGCGAATCCATGGTCGGTGGGCTCGTCGTGCAAGTGCCATTTTCCTGTCATGGCCGTAAAGTAGCCGACGTGTTGCAACTGTCGGGCAATCGTCGTTCCGCGAGAAAGCGACTCAGCACCAGCTTGGTCACAGTACAGCCCGGTTAGCAGGGAAACGCGAGACGAATGGCATTTGGCCGTGTTGTAGAACTGCGACAGACGCAGGCCGCCAGCCGCCAAGGCGTCTAGACGTGGAGTCTCGATTTCGCTGCCGTAACAGCCCAAATCTGAGAAACCGAGGTCGTCGGCCATGATCAGCACAATATTCGGTCGCTGATTGTCGCTGGAAGATTGGGCGGTCGAAAAACGCGGACCAACCAGTGTGACTGCCGTAATCCACAGGAGCGTGTGACAAACCCAATATCGCAGTTTCATAGAAATTCCCCGTAACGGTTGCTAGATCTGACCGAACGTGTCCCAGCGGACGCCGATACTCAATTGGATCTACGAGGGATCATTCTACTACAACGATTCTTCCACTACACCATCCTAAGGCGCCAGCAACGCCCCCTGGAAGAAACACCCGCACGGGGAAAAGAGGAATGCAAAAAATGGACGCAAAAATACTGAGCCAAGCCATGCGGCGACCAGACGATCTGGTAGTCCAGCTGGAGTACGTCGACGCCAAGGGCCAAGCAACAATTCGCATCATCAGCCCCATACGCTTCTTGAAGGAAGGCAGCTTTCTGGCTCTTTGTTTGTGTCGTTGCGAACCCAGGTGTTTCCAACTGAACCGATGCAGCAAATTGGAGCTCAAACCTGCAGCGGACTTCGTGATGCCCGTCGAAATCGCGATTGCATCATGAAATCCACACCCGTCATGACGCCGCTGTGCAGCTTAGCTAAAGCGTCTTATGGAGTTTCAGTGAAATAACGATCCGTACCTGGGATTGAGACGGGCGAGCTAAAGCGAGTTGTATCGTATTCTTGACCAATCGCAAACACTAGCAGCGAACGGCAACAATTCCCGTCTGAGATTGAATGCGGCCTTCATCGAGAGCGAGCATGAATGCTTCTGAAGGACGCTTACTGTGGTGATTGCTATTGGGGAACCTGTTGCCGATTTCCAGCTGATCTCGGCAATCGAGAAAGTCAGCCAGCAGCTCTAGCCCATGGGATTCCAGAGTTTGAATGTCTACCTGCAGAAGATGGGCCCCACGATTCATGAAATGTGTGTCGATGGCGGCTTGATAGTCAAGATATGCTGAGCGATAAGCATCAGCATCAAACCTACTCTGCCCAAATGTCATCTCGCGGAAAGCCAGCATGACCTTCATGAAATTCTTCTCTTCGTCGGACGCAGTCTTACCCTGCTTGATCAATTGTAGCCCAATAAATTGTCGCTCGACCGACTGCAGCCAGCGGTCAATTTCCTGATCGCGGCGTACGTTGATAAACAGGCTGCCCGGGTAATGTTGGTCAAGTTGTTGGAGTACCTGAAAGCTACATGCCGGATAGTCGGCCAAACCATCGCACTCCCGCAGGATATCCAGGTCAAAGTCACCCGCAGCGATTTGATCGTAGATTCGTGTCAAGCGTTTGGGGTTATTGTGTTCAACAGAATGTTCGCCATAGATTCGGCCCAGGTGGGCTGTACGGATTCCCAACATTCCCAACGCGTCGGACGTCGAAACCGTCGCACAGCGAGGTAGACCAATCATGAATACCTTATTGAACTCAACCATCCCGCGTTTCCTCTCGACCGATTACGCATTGACAGCATGGTCGCTTGTATCTTGCCGCTTGACGCCGTCCACATCTCATTGGCCTGGGGGCGAGTGCCGTTGGCTTGAAAGCAACAGGAAGAAAAGGCAAGCTTCTTGAATCGAGTAGACTACGATCAAGGCGAACTCGAATCGAACTATTGTCATTCCACTGGGCAAACCCTACAAGTAGAGGCGGGGAGATTCCACTGCGGCAGTCCTGCATGCAAGTGGTGCTCGTGCGCGTGGCACAAATGTCGAGGCTGGCAGAGGACCTGAAATAAGTGGGAAAATCCAATGAAAAGCGACCGAGAGTTTGAACTGCGGTATGGTCGCGGGGTGTTACCTGTTCGCGTACCGGCGGGGACAGCGGTGCAGGTGATTCGCAAACCCGTAATGCCGGTCCTACATGACGCCAGCGTTGCGGTTTCCAGCGCACTTGACCAGCCAGTTGGCATCGCTAGCGACGTCGCGTTTGCGGCGGCAAAGACAGCCTGCATCGCGATCTGCGACATAACACGCCCCGTTCCCAATCGCCTCTTCCTGAAGCCAGTCATTGAACGAATGATTGCTTGCGGAATTCCTCGCGAAGGCATTACGGTTCTGGTGGCGACCGGCTTGCATCGGCCCAACGAAGGTCAAGAACTGGCTGAGTTGATTGGAGATCCGTGGGTACTTGAGAATATCTGCATAGAGAATCACTATGCCCGTCGAGACGACGAACACGTGCTGCTCGGCTCGACCGCGACTCGAGGCACTGTAGTAAAGCTTGATCGCCGTTTTGTTGATGCGGACGTCAAATTGGTAACGGGGCTGGTTGAACCGCACTTCATGGCAGGTTATTCCGGCGGACGCAAAATCATTGCGCCTGGATTAGCCCACGCCGAGACGATTACCACATTTCACAGCTTTCGGTTCATGGGAGATCCGGCAACCAGGGACTGCAACTTTGAGGGCAATCCGTTGCATGAAGAACAATTGGAGATAGTTGGCATGCTTGGAAGCGTGCTGGCGATCAACACAGTGATTGATGAGCATCGCAATCTTTCGTTTGTCAACTTTGGCGAAATCCTCGAAAGTCACAGGCTGGCCGTAGATTTCGCCAGAGGCTTCTGTGAGATTCCAGTCCACGACCAGTTCAGTACGGTGGTAACTTGCGCGGCCGGCTATCCGCTCGACAAGACTTACTATCAAACGGTCAAAGGCATGGTATCGGCAGCAAATATCCTGTGCCCGGGCGGAGACCTAATCATTGCCAGTGAATGTTCCGAAGGCTTGGGGTCAGTGGAATTTGCCAAGTCCCAGCAACAGCTGATCAACTTGGGGCCAGATGCGTTTCTCCAGCAGATTTCACGGCAGTCACATGCAGAAATCGATCAGTGGCAAACGCAAATGTTGGTCAAAGCCCAACTTCGCGGACAAATTCAACTTTATTCCACTGGTCTGAGTGTGAAAGACGGATTGCTGACCGCCGTAAAACGTGTGGGGTCACTGGAACAAGCCATCGTAGAAAGTCTGGAAAAGCATGGCTCTGAGAAAATCGCTCTCATCCCTGAAGGGCCATATGTGGTGCCCATAGGAGATGCGACTAGTACTTGTGCCCTCAAACAATAGAAGCCGCCAGTTTTCGAAGCGAACTGCCGAAGAACGCCACAAGTCTGAGGGAAAATCGAATCCTAGATTGTCGAACCATCGACTGTCATCGGGCAAATGTCAGTCTACAGGCCAATTAAGGGTGGACAACGGGGCTCGAACCCGTGACAACTGGAACCACAATCCAGGGCTCTACCAACTGAGCTATGTCCACCATACCGACAGAGAATTCTAAAATTCAATCGGCGGGCCGTCAATGAGTTCTCCGGACAGGTTCTGCCAGGATTGAATGCGGACAGGAAACTCCGCGCCTCTTTCTGACCTTTAGCCAGTTTATCAGCCGTAAGTTCGTTCACTCCTATAGCTGGTGACTCTATAATCGTTGTATCGGGATACTCAGAGAACCAGCCGCAGCAAGGCAGAGAAAGGGCAAAATGTTTACATTTGACCATAACCGACTATTTCTCAACGCAATTCTGGCAATGTTGGTAGGCTTCTGCGCTTCGAAGTCGGCAAACGCACAAGTTCAGAATGCGGTATCTCAAGCGGAAAATGAATCTCGAACCTATCGTAGGATGGTGGACCGATCGGTGGAGTATTTGCGATTCCGCGGTCAGGCGGAAGACGGATCGTTCTCAAGTCAGGCGGGTATCGGCCCTACCGGATTGGTTGTAGCAGGACTCTTGAGCGTTGGCGTTCCAGTTAATGATCCTATGCTAGTCAAAGCCCTGGACTATTTGGAAAGGCACGTGCAACCAAACGGAGGAATCTACTCAGATGATTCTCAGCATCGCAATTACGACACCTGCATCGCCTTGATGGCCTTCGCCAAGGCGAATCAGTCGGGCAATTACAGTGCGATTATGGCCAAGGGTGAGTCTTTTGTTCGCGGAATCCAATGGGATGAGAGTGAAGACAAGGACCCAAGCGATCTGTTCTATGGCGGTGCCGGATACGGTTCTCACTCGCGCCCCGACCTCTCCAACACAGCATTTTTTATCGAAGCGCTGAAGTCGTTGGGGGCTGACGAAGATGACGCCGACATTCAAAAAGCACTGTTGTTCGTCTCGCGTTGCCAGAACCTAGAAGGCCCGCACAATACAACCGAATTTGCTTCGAAAATCAACGATGGTGGGTTCTATTACACGATCGCTGCCGGTGGAGAAACCAAATCGGATGTAGCACCCAACGGCGGACTGCGCAGCTACGGTTCGATGACTTACGCCGGTCTGAAAAGCATGATTTATGCCGGGGTAAGCAAAGACGATCCACGTGTGAAGGCGGCCACTGATTTTCTGCGGAAGCACTACGACCTGGAATCCAATCCCGGCGTTGGGCATCAAGGTCTTTTTTACTATTACCACACGATGTCCAAAACGTTGAAAGCTTTGGGAGACGACCGCTTCCTGGATTCGTCTGGGGAGTCCCACCAGTGGAAGTCCGAGTTACGGAACAAGCTTGCTTCCGTTCAACAACCCGACGGCAGCTGGGTTAACCAGACGACGCGATGGATGGAGGGCGATCCAAATCTTGTTTGCGGGTATACGTTGTTGGCCTTGGCCAATTGCGCGCCAGCTGAATAGGATCGCTGGCTTAGTTTTCGTCCCTGTTGACCGGCTCGTTTGTAGGCAGCGTAATTCTTAATCGTGTCGTGCGGTCGTCTTGAACGTCCAGTACCTTTGCTTCAGCGACGACCAAGCTGACTTTGTCGCCAGCGTTGACGATCCGTTGAGCAAAGTCCATTACCAACCCAGCCATCGTGTCTGCGTCCGTTTCACCGAAACACAGCCCGAGCTTTTGCTCAACCTCTTGCACAGATGCGCTGCCAGCAATGAGATAGGCACCCGGACCATCGGGGACGATGTCGGGATCTTCGTGGTCAAATTCGTCGGCTACATTGCCAATTATCTCTTCGAGCACATTCTCGAGCGTGACAATTCCAATAACTGTACCGTACTCGTCCAGCACAAAGGCCATCAGCTGATGGGTACCTTGAAAATGACGCAGCAATTTGCTGATTGGCATCGATTCAGGGACTTTCTTCGGCGGTCGCATGATTTTCTTGAAATCGAAATCTTCGTCGATGTCTCTGCCAATCAGGTCCTTAACGTGCAGCACTCCGAGGACGTCATCCAGCGATCCGATGCAAACTGGATAGCGGGTGTGCATCGTACGCCGAATCGAATCCATGATTTCAGCATTCGGCCTGTTTAGGTCTACGTAGTCAATTTCACCGCGAGGCAGCATGATTCGGCGGCAAATCAAGTCATCGAATTGGAATACTGCGTCAAGCAGCGTGTGTTCGGAACGCGTCAAATTGCCATGGATGTGGGCTTCACTCAGTAGTGCGCGAATCTCCTCTTCGGTGTAGGGAACTTCATGTTCGCTAGAGCCCTGCAGTCCGATCGCTTTCAGTAGCCAAGCCGTAGAAGCATTTAGAGCTACCATCAAGGGATAGGTACACAAATAGAAGGCCTTCAGCGGAAGTGAGCACCATAGCAGAATCGATTCAGGTTGCCGAATCGCAAAGATTTTAGGAGCCTGTTCCCCCACGACCAAATGCAAAGCGGTAATTACCGTAAAGCCAACAATCAGCGAAATGGTCACAACTACCGTATCGCTCGTGATTCCGATGAAAATCAGTGCTGGCCTCAACAGAGCTTCGAACGCAGGTTCTCCGACCCATCCCAATGCCAGCGACGCCATAGTAATGCCTAGCTGGCAAGCCGACAGCGATCTTTCCAATCGCATGGCTAGCCACCGCGCCGTCTTGGAGAACATCCTTTTGGATTGTACCAGTTGCTCTACGCGGCTAACACGAACTTTTACCAATGAGAATTCCGCTGCGACGAAGAAGCCATTGGCTACCAGAAGAAGCAGGGCAATAAGGAGATACCATACGGGAGGTGAAGATTCCGTGTGTGGACTTTCGGTTATTGAAGAAGCGTCTACGTCTCCTTCTTGTCCTTCTTGACTTCCTTCGACTCGGCCAGATTCTGCGTCATTCGATTCTTCAGCACTTTGTCCCGATCCGCCAGCGTTCTCCTCGGCGAATAAAGGCAAGAGGTTTTGTAAGCTCTTCGCATGTCCGCTGGCATTCGCCACGCTCGTTGCCAGTAGGCCAAGGCAAAGCCAAACAAAAACAGCGTATTGACAGTAGGCCGGAAACCGGCTGGTCGTGCGACCGCACAAATTAGACACTACGGTGCCACGCATTGCTGAATGAATTGACGGAGTAGGTGTTAGCAACAGGTCCAAAGCCTGGCGAAAACCGGTTATTATCACTTGTGTAGAACTGAAACGTTGAAACGAAATGTACCATTCGGAACGCGGGACCATTGTAACCACTTCGCAACCGTCTGGCATGCGGCGAAAACATATACGAGTGAAAAGGTCCAAGGAATGGACCGATTCCAGCAATGCGTTATCATCGTTTCTCGTCAATTTACCAGGCTAAACACAGGGTTGGGCATGGATTCAAGAAGTGAGATTCTGCAGCGATTGAATCGCCAGTCAAGCGAGCAGGTTGCGCTACCAGAGGTCATCGACGGCGATTGGATTGACTTTCCCGATTTGCAACTGCAGCTGACTACGACGATTCAAACCGCTGGCGGGAGTTGTGAAATTCTCGACAACGTTGGCCAATTAGCCGATCGGCTGAATGAGTTCGACGCATGGCGTTCGGCCGAAAACGTGTTTTCTGCCATACCCGAGCTGCCAGGAAATGTGCAACTGGAGAAAATTGACGACCCACATGATCTTGAAAACCTAGATTTTGTTGTCTACCGCGGTCAGTTTGCGGTTGCTGAGAACGGAGCTATTTGGCTGACTGACACAGATCTGAAGCATCGAGTAGCCTTTTTCATCGCTCAATTTCTGGTGCTGGTCGTGGATAGACAAGCAATTGTTGCCACTATGCATCAGGCGTACAGCCGAGCCAAAGTCCCCCAGCCCGGATTTGGATTATTCCTTTCCGGTCCAAGTAAAACAGCGGACATAGAACAGTCGTTGGTCATCGGAGCGCATGGTTGCCGGCAATTGCTGGTCTATTTGGTCTAGCCTTGCCAATAAGGTGCGCCCAAGTAGTTCAATGCCCCAAGTTTCTCCCGTTTAGAAGACAATCATGAATTTGGCAGCGAAGACAACGCAAGTCGACAAGAGTGGTGATCGCGTTCGCGATATGTTTGCTCAAATCGCGCCACGCTACGACACGATGAACCATCTGCTGTCGCTGGGAATCGATATTCATTGGCGGAAATCTGCAGTTCGCAAGCTGCGAATTGAGGGCTCGCTGCCGATTCTCGATTGCTGCACCGGCACCGGCGACCTGGCGCTGATGTTGGCAAAGCGGGTGGAGGGCCGAGGAATCGACGTAGTCGGTACAGACTTTTGCGCGCCGATGATTGACTTGGCGCAGAAAAAGCACCATGCGAAATACCCCAACCTCTCTGTACGGTTTTTCGAAGCGGACTCGCAATCGCTGCCGTTCGATGATGGCGCGTTTCAGCTGGTGACCGTGGCGTTTGGCTTGCGGAATGTCCAGGATACTGAAAAAGGCTTACGTGAAATGGTTCGAGTGTGCGCTGCAGGTGGCCAACTAGCGGTTCTCGAGTTCTCGCAGCCTTCTGCTCCGGGGCTAAGCCAACTCTACCAAGCGTATTTCCGCCACATTTTGCCCCGGGTTGGACAGGCTCTGGCCAAGAACAGTCAATCGGCGTATGCCTATCTGCCAAACAGCGTGATTCAATTTCCAAGCGGTAAAGCATTCGCCTCGCTGATGGAGCACGTGGGATTAGCGAACATAAAAATATTCCCGCTGACCCTGGGCATTGCCACACTATACTTGGGTGACGCATCAAAGTCAGAGGCTTCGGGCGAATTTCTTGCGGCAAGTACCAGCTGTACCGCGTCGGAATCGGACGCTTCCGCAGAGGATCACTAGACAATTGAAAGCAACTCAAGCCATTCCCCAACCACCAGCTGACAGCTCTCCACCTTTCGTTGTGGCGGTCACAGGTGCAAGCGGTGCCATCTACGCCGCCAGGCTGGTCGAGGTGCTCTTGTGCCTGCGACAGCATGTTCATTTTACAATCAGCGAATCGGGGATCGCAGTTGTTCGGCAGGAATTGAATGTAGACCTGCAGTTGGATGGTTCAGGTATCGAGCAGATGCTGAGGAGTGCCGATGACCTGTTGCATATCACAGGTGAGATCAACGCCGATTTCGCCTTCCAGTTGGACAACCGTTCGCGACTGGTTTGCCACCACTTTCGGGACTACATGGCTCCCATCGCCAGCGGATCGTTCATGACGGCAGCGATGGTTATTTGCCCATGTTCTGGTAGTACGTTGAGCGGAGTGGCGCATGCGGCCAGCCAAAATTTGATCCAGCGCGCAGCCGATGTTCATCTCAAAGAACATCGCAAGTTGATCGTGGTTCCTCGTGAAACACCACTCAGCTCGCTGCAAATTGAAAATATGTTGCGATTATCTCAGGCGGGCGCGGTGGTTCTTCCCGCCGCCCCCGGATGGTACCAAGGCCAACCAAGTTTATTGGCAATCGTGGATTTTGTCGTGTGTCGCATTCTGGACCAACTGGGCGTCCCAAACCAGCAGATGCGTCGTTGGGGTAGTAGTGAATGTTAATTGGTAGCTCGTTTTTACGGTAACAATGAGTGGTTCGCGGCCAAGTAACTAGCCCTGTATGGCGTCACTGAATCTATACAGGCGATTAGCTAGCCGCGAGCTGTAAGAAGGACGAACCCGTGGATTCCACATCGACCGGTTCCGCTGCTTCACACGGCGGACGAGACAAACCTCCCTTGCGCGAGCTCGTCCGCCGCTTTCTGCAGCTTATTCGCTTCAGCCATACCGTATTCGCCCTGCCCTTTGCAGCATTGGCCTGTGCGCTCGCTTTGGCAACACCTGCTAATCGCGTGTGGAGCCCACCTAGTATCGGCTTGAGATTGACCGGCGTATTGCTGTGCATGGTTTTTGCACGCTCTGCTGCTATGGCCTTTAACCGTGCAGTTGACGCCAAAATCGATGCTCTAAATCCACGCACCGCCATTCGCCACTTGCCTTCTGGTACACTAACGCCTCCGCAGGTATGGCTTTTCTTTTTAGTTAACTGCATCGGATTCGTTGGCAGTTGCCTGTTCTTTTTGCCGAACTGGTTGCCACTGGCGTTTTCTGTACCGGTGCTGCTCTGGTTGCTCGGCTATAGCTTTGCAAAGCGATTTACTTCTTGGGCTCACTTATGGCTCGGCATCGCCTTGGCCTTGTCACCAGTTTGCGCCTGGATAGCTGTTCGAGGTGAAGTGGTTATAGCAGAACCAGCAGACGTTCTACCAGCCGCAATACTCGGCTTAGCGATCGCATTTTGGGTAGCGGGGTTCGATATTATCTACGCATGCCAAGATGCAAACTTTGATCGTAGCACAGGTCTACATAGCATACCCGCCAGACTAGGAATCCACCGCGCGCTTAGGGTCTCGGCGGCGCTACACGTGAGTATGCTATTGGTCCTGGCGGTATACCCAATCGCCTTTCCCCAGCTCTCTCTCAATTGGCTTTACGCAATCTCATTAGCTGTAGTTGCCATCTTGATTGTTCGCCAACACACATTGGTGAGCGCAACGGACCTTGAGCAAGTCAACTTTGCGTTTTTCAACATCAACGCTGTGATCAGCTTTTTGCTTGCTTCCGCAGCAATCCTGGATACCTGCCTGCGGTAGAGAAATTGCAGCAGGAACGACCACAGCGGCTTGGGATTTTTCTCAAAACTTCGAGAGAGTTCGATCTGCCGGATGGTTGCTGGCGAGACGTAGCTCAAGCAAACATGTGATTCCGCTCAGTAAGCGGAGCCTAGTAAGAAAGCCTAGCGGACAGGCATGGGTTCCGCAGATGGATTCGTGGTTCTTGAAACCAAACGAGCTTCCTCAATCAGATTGTCCAAGACAGGCCGGACCACTGAAGCAGGCAGCGCATAGGAAGTGACGCGGCCAGCCCTCGCGATGTTCAGACCTACGACTCGGCCGTCGACATTTACCAATGGTCCTCCGCACTGATTCGGGTGCAACACCGTGTCATGAATCAATACCTGTGAAAAGCCAGTCGCACGGTGGCTAACTCTTCCAGTCACTTCCATTTCCGTCTCGTCCATTAGCTCGTCGGCCAAGTCCATCAACTTGGCTACGACTGAGTACTTCTTGTCGTCGCGAACGATATACAACTTGACTTCGTCTCCAGCCTTGGCTCCGACGATCTTGGATTCAAAATCTTCTTTGGAAAGAATGGGTTCCCCGTTTAAGCGATAGATTCGGTCATTGGCCTTCAACCCGGCCTCCTCAGCCCCGCTGCCCAGCAAAACCTTGTTGATCGACGCGTCCGGTTCCAGATAGACACCTAGAACTGGCTTCCCTGCGGAGCGGATTCTTTGAATTCCCGTGCTGGCCACACCGATGGCTGCAGGTACGGCCGTCACGTCTGTTGTCGCCAACCAACTACCTCGTGCAGGCACTTGTTCGTCCCATTCGATCACTGGCAGATCTTTGGCCGCGATTTGTACAAGTGCCAAATCGATGGAATCCACGCGTGTGTAGACACTTGCTGGAAACTCCTGTCCATCGGCCAAAGTGCAGAGAAGCTCCTTCTGCTGTGGCAGCTGGGAAGCCTTCGTTGCAATCCAGCCGTCGGCACCGACGATGGCGCCGAAGGCGACTTGCTGATTCTCCACGGAGAAGCTGACGGTCGACAGTCTGCTATCAGCAATGGCAGCCGAGAAAACTCTTAGCATGTTCCGATTGCTACGTTCGTTGCCTCTCAAATACAACGGCAACGACGACCCGAAGCTTGGCCGGAGACTCCGCTGAGGTTCTTGGACGAAACTCGAGCGAAACGGCTTGATGTCCCGATCCGAATCAACATCCAGCGTTTGGGAGTTTGCGCTCGGATTGCGATGCTCGAACTCCGGTATTGCTCGTGCCAAGAAGGTTCCTAGTAGGATCGAGCCAATTGCGCAGTGGACAGCAATCATATCCAGTGAGGGCTTCTTCACGGTGTATCCTTCTTGGCGATTTCGCTAGTCCAAGCGAAGAACAAGATGATGGAATCAAAGTTGGTAGATCTAGCTCAGTCGCGGAGCCAGTCCGCCCCAGTATAATTCATATTGTTCATAAAGTGGCATTTTGCCACGGCAAAGCAGCGTTGCGGGGGGATGTACGTAAGAACTTCGATCTATGACCGTCGCCTTTCTCGCCGCGAAGGAAGCGCTTTTTCCGGCGACTTTGGGCAATAAATGATCGAAATC
>JAGQPR010000016.1 GCA_020426625.1 Planctomycetales bacterium | reverse complement strand
GATTGGTATGTTCGACAGCCCCCAATGCTGTACGCAGCTGCAGCTATGAGACATTGAGGCAAAGTCAGAGAGTCACGCTTAAGGACCAGGGGGAAACGCGATAGCAATTCATTTTCGTCCCGCACCTCGTTCCTCGCCCATGCTTTTTGCTGCGCGGGATGGGAAGGCAGATGAAAAATGCCCAAGTTATTTTTCCCCAGGTCCTTAACGTGCGTTCGTCTGATCGCTACGACTATTTACCGGTCAGTAGAGACCCCAATAACGGCTTCCGACCAGCGCGAACTCTTCCCCAACCGAGTCACTAATCGGCGCTGAGCTCCCGCTTGAAATTTTCGGTCACAGCAGCCAATCATCAAATTGAGGCATCATGCCGCAGTTGAGGGGGCGATTACTACCGCATTTCACCTCCTGTGAAAGCCCAGCGAGTGTCCGGTTGTTTCAGTCGAATCTTCGGTCTAAATTACCCCAGCTTCGAGCAGTTCTGTGTATTTGCCTTAGAGACTACAGATGAGAATGTACTTGCTCTGCGTTTCGCTAGTCGCGTTGAACGTGTTGTTTAGCCAGTCTTTTCTTGGCGCAGAAGATCGATCCTTGGACTGGAATCAGTGGCGAGGGCCGCACCGCGACGGAGTAGTTGGAGGATTGCCGTGGCCCAATTCCTTGGGTGAGGGAGTGCTGAAGAGAATTTGGCGTGTTGAGCTGCCACCCAGCTACTCCGGCCCTGTTGTTTCCGATTCGACCGTATTCGTCACTGGGACCGAAAACAAAACTTCGGAAGTCGTTTGTGCTTTGGATCGCAAGAGCGGCGAAGAACTGTGGCGGGCCAGCTGGCCAGGTGCGATGACGGTACCGTTTTTTGCTGCTTCCAACGGTAGCTGGATTCGAGCTACGCCCGCCTTTGATGGCCAAAGCCTTTTCGTCGCTGGAATGTGTGATGTTCTGGTTTCCTTAAACGCCCAGACCGGTGAAGAGCAGTGGCGAGTCGATTTTGTCAATCAACTCCATGCACCGTTGCCTGATTTCGGATGTGCCAGTTCCCCCTTGCTTGACGGAGATTGGCTCTATGTGCAGGCTGGTGCCTCTTTCCTCAAGCTCGACAAGAACACAGGAAGAATAGTATGGCGGGTGTTGGAGGATAGAGGGGGCATGCTCGGCAGTGCCTTTTCTTCTCCGGTCATGACGACGATAGTAGGGAAACGCCAACTTCTCGTTCAAACCCGCGAGAAGCTTGCCGGGGTCGATCCAGAAATCGGTTCAGTTCTTTGGGAACAGGACGTGCCGAGCTTTCGGGGGATGAACATCCTTACCCCCATTCCATTTGGAAACGGCGTCTTCACCAGCACTTACCGGAATAAATCATGGTTGTTCGGCATCTCCGAGTCGGCAGGAAAGCTGGTCAGCTCCGAACTTTGGAACACCAACGCACAAGGTTACATGTCTTCTCCGGTCGTTGTCGATAACCATGCCTACCTCCATTTGCAGAATCAGCGATTCAGTTGCATCGACCTGCGCACTGGCGAGCGCAAGTGGACCTCACAGCCCTATGGCAAGTATTGCAGCATGGTTGCTCAAGAAGATCTAATTCTCGCTCTGGACGAGCGAGGAATGCTCCTCCTGTTGAGAGCCAACCCAGAAAAGTTTGAGCTTATCGACGAGCGAAAAGTCAGCGACGAAGAGACTTGGGCCCATCTTGCAGTGAGCGGGCAAGAGGTCATCATTCGAGAGCTGAATGCCGTAAGTGTCTATCGCTGGGAATAAAGCGTTCGGCAGCAATGGAAAAGGCCAATCAGCTGTTCGGATCCACTGCGCAGTTTGGCAAACGCGTCCATAGGCGATCAATGTTTTGCAAGTGTTGCATGTGGTCTTGGCCGGATTCCCCGCCAAAGCCGAATACGGTAAACCCACCATGCGTCGCAGATGTGGCTTGTTTCCAGGTAGGAGTTGCGATTGTCAAATCCACATGCCGTTCGATTTTCAGCGCATTGAGCAGGTAGTTTGCGGTCTCGGTCGTGCTCGCATAGGGTGTGGGTTGCGCTGAATGCGAAACCAAAAAAGACCGCTTTCCTGCGGTTGCCAGCTTCGCAAATCGCAAGAAGTCGCGCATCTGCAGCTCGTTTACCTGGCGTTCCTGGTCTTCGGATTGTAAGCCCGCATAGATCGAATCTGCAGCAACGATCGAATCGATACGCTCAAAATACTCGGATGTTTTAAGGATTTCGCGGACGGCCCCGTAGCCAGCGCTAAATGAGGATACTGAGATTTGGTTCCAGTCAGCGGCGTCCAGCTTGGTACCTTGGCTGAAGTCCGCGCGGGCTTTGTCCAAAATCTTGGCAAAGAGTGATGCGTCCGCTGCGAACGGTGTTGAGTACGCAGTCGACAAGCCGTGAAAGTTGACCACCACGAGGACTGCTTCCAGGTCACTCCGGGCAAATGCGTCTGCCACCGTCTTGGCTGCACCGTGAAAGTGAATCAGTACATGCCCGACCTGCGTTTGTGCTACGGGCTCTTTCCAGTAGACTGCGATGGTGCCGCCAGCAAAAGGTGTTTCCGGAGTTCCCAATAACTCTCGTAAAGACGCGCGAGCGGTCGATCCAGCAACTGCGATGAAGATGCCACAACATAGACAGAAAAACTGTTTCATGCACTTAGCTTAGCCTCATGTGGGTAGCGGAAACTGACAGGACTGCAGAGTAGTTTGCAGGTGTTCATACAGCCGGTCAACTTCGCGGCGTGTTTCTTCATCCAGGTCCCATGCGTAGGGACGCCGCCGCGAAGGGTCCGTGAAAATACCGCGTCGGACGAGTAGATATTTCTCGATGGCCAGAAATCCATCCAGCCCTGCCTGGATCTGTAAAGTAACGATGGCACAGATTGGAAAGTAGACTCGGTACGCGACTTCATCATCGCTGCGTTTCAAAGCCCGCCAGAGTGCGACAACTCCGTCCAACAAATCGACTCCAGGGATTGTGCCCACGATGCCGCGACGATAAGCATCGATCAAATAGATGCCTCCCGAGCCGTCGAATATCTTGGCTCGTCCATCACTGCGATCGCGCAGCAGCGAGAGGTTGGGACCAATTGGAGCTGCTTCGGGCTTAAAGAGAATTTTGTCCGGGCCAAAGCGATCTAGCAATTGAATGAACAAATCGATTGACATGGCGCCGCCGACATACGATGAGGCGTCTTGCACGATTAAGGGCAAGTCTGTGCTTTCTGCGATTTCGCAAAAATAGCTCAGCGTTTGGGCTTCGGAAAGTCGAGCACCCACTGGAGGAATCGCCATCACCGCGCCGCAGCCTGATCGTTGGGCGTGCTGAGTCAATTCGATGGCTTGTCGAGTGTATTCGGCACCGACGCTAGTCACCACGGGGCCACGACCGTCAGTGGCTTCCAACAACCGTTCAGCCAGTTGCATGCGTTCGTCGATGGTCAGACGCAACACTTCCGAAACCATCGCCGCCACCACGCCATCTGCCCCTACCGAAAAGGCCCAATCCACCTCTCGACGCAGTATCAGCCAATTGATTTCTCCACCACTCTCGAAGGGAGTGTGGACCACTGGTAACACTCCGGCTAGATTTGGGGTACTCATTGGGCTCACCAGTCACCTACACTTCCATCTTGATACCAAACCCGTTGGGGCACTTCTTGTTCAAAGGGGTGCTTCCTGGCTTCGGTTTCATTGATCTCAATCCCCAAACCGGGCCGCACATTCGGCGAGACGAGTCGACGTGCCAGGTCGACAGTGAATCCCTCCTCAACGACGTCGTTGCGCCAGGGAACATCTGCATGCACCGTCTCGCAGATTATGTAGCTTGGTTGCGCAAAGCCAAACTCCAGTGAGGCAGCTGTGCTGACGGGACCTTGTGGGTTATGGGGGGCCAAAGCAATGCGATAAGCATCCGCCAAGGCCGCAATTCGACGCGCCTCGGTAAACCCACCACAATGCGTCAAGTCCAGCTGACAGACTTCGCAACCTCGAGCTGCGAATAAGTCTCGAAATGCCGCAGAATAAGTGAGACGCTCGCCAGTTGCGATTGGCGTGGCGACTGCGGCATTGATGGCGGCCAAACTGGCAATGTTCTCCGGCCAACAAGGCTCCTCTAGAAAGTACAGCCCATAGGGTTCCAAAGCATGGGCGAATTGCAGACCCATCGCGGGCGACGGGCGAGCATGGCAGTCGACCATAACATCAATGTCTTCTCCGACCGCATCACGCATGGCCGCCACGCAAGCTTCTGCTGCGCGAACTGGCTTCAATCCTTCTAACGGCATCGACGGCGGCACCGCCATCGACTTGAAGGCGGAGAATCCATCCGCCACTGCTCGTTGTGCCAACTCTCCAAAGAGCTGGGCGTTTGCCACCGGAGTCTCATAGAATTGTTCCAGGTTTCCGCCACCCAGATGGCAATAGAGACGGATGTAATCGCGAACCGGGCCTCCCCATAGCTGGTGGCAAGGCACTCCGTGGTACTTGCCCAAGATATCCCAGAGCGCGATGTCAAGGGCGGAGATGGCCGTCGATCGCACAATGCCGGTTGCGTGCCAAAAATGCTGACGCCACATCATCTGCCACAGATATTCAATCCGCCGCGGGTCCTGGCCGATTAATAATACTGCAACATCTTCAATGGCACCGACGACACTACGAGTGTGCCATTCCAACGTGGCTTCGCCCCAGCCGTATAGTCCAGGTTGGTCAGTAACTACCTTGACGAAGATCCAATTGCGCATGCGAGCGTGACAAACGATGGTCTCTACGCGATCGATTTTCATAAGCACCAACGCACAAGTTTTCTGATATCTGAACAACCGTGACTAACGCCAAAGCGGCTAAAAATGCGGAAAAATTCCTTACTCCTCTCTAATGGCCGCCACGTTGGTCAGCCTCTCCGAGGCTGATGTTGCAACGCAGCGTTTTTCTTCGAGTCGCAGAGAGACTCGACTACATGAAATGCCAGCTAACCCGCAACGTCATGTAGCTAAACGGTTCATAACTTGAATCAGTGGAGATCAGCGAGAAGTGCGAAAAAAATTTTCTGGGTAGATGCTTAGTTAGTCGCAGTTACTTGAATACTTCAAACAGCGCGGTAGTTTCCGCAATCAGCCGTTTGTCAGCTTCTCTGCCGTAGGGTGTACGTTCAACTTCATAGCCTCCGTGGTCGTATTCGCATGTGATGGGCATGTAATCTCCACCGATTCCATCCGAATAGCCGCAGAACATCGTGTGCTCGAAAGGTGAAGCTTCGCGTATGGCGACACCGATTTCGGCAAAGGGCTCACCTGGCATGGACACCAGACCGACGTCGCCAATCTTCCAGATCTCGACCTGGACTTCTAGGGGTGTCGGGTCGGCAGGTTGGCGCCATTTTTCGAGCAAATCTTTGAACCTGCGAACACGTGCGTCTGCCTGATGCAATGCCCAGGCATCATCGCCTTTCTGAGCTAATGCGGCCTGAACTGTTGCCCTGCTAAGTCGCTCAGCCATGCCTTCGATTTCGCTTTCAGTGTAAGTGCGTCTGGGTAGCTGAATGGTCTTACTTACTCGCGCAAGAGTTGCACCGCGCGGCCCTTTCACGCGCCAGTGTTGTTTAGCTTGGTATGCGGTAGACTCAACGAAACCTTCGAACGTCGGCTCACGATGTACCGTTTCTATGCCAAGTGCGATGGAAGAAACACTGTGGCCAAGTATGGCTCCCAAGCGGTGCGCGACAGCCAGATCGCCAGTGAATCCTTCGATAGGACCTTGGTTTCCAGCCGCGCCTTGAAAGAACAAGCACTTGGCAGTTGGCATGGCATCTTCAACGACCTGGCGAACCATGCCGATCCAATCTGGAGAAATCTTTTTGTTCTCGTAGGCCAATACCGTACCGTGGCATGGATAATTGGCCAACACAGCCAATGGTTGCCCCGACGCATCATCGATTCGAAATACGATCAATTCTCTATCGACGAATCCAACTGGATTGCGTCCGACGGCTGGAGGATTTTCGCCGTCCGCACGGACTCGCCGATTGATATTGATTTTGCTTTGTCCTCGGTCGCCGAAAATGTGTGCCGGTTGCAGTTCGGCATTGGCCTGTACCAACAACCCCACGATCTTGTCGATAATCGATTCGTCGTACCGCTCGACAGCAGCCTGGAATTCGCTGAGATCCATTCCGGCTGGACCTTTGGCAGCTGAAATGTTAACCGCTGCGTGCGTATGAGTGGCGGAAAGACGGATGTTCTCAATGGGAATCCCAGTCAGTTTTGAGGCGCGCTCGATGGCGGGCTCCAAACCATTGACGAACAAACGGTCGATATCAACCATCGCGAACTTTGTCCGCCCGTCTGCTAGAACCAAGGCTGTTGCACACAAACCGACAGGATCATTGCCAATCGACAGGATATGCGCCTGGGAGCCCCAGTTCATTTGCGCGATGCCAACTGGTGGCGTGATATCGGCGCGGGCGACCGCAGCCAGCAACCCAGAAGGCGCGCAATCTCCCGGCCCTTGTTCGACTTCGTCTCCTGAGAGTGGGCCTAACGAAAAAAGAACTGCCAACGGAAACCATGCATACCATTTCATCTATTTCTGTCCGAACTCGGTGTATGAATTGAGCGGGTACTAATCGCCAGCACGAGCTAAATCGATTGGATTGCAACATGGATTATAGCGGCCCAACAAACGCCAAACCACGCAATCAGGCTGATTCGCATTTTCAGTTCCTCCGTCTTGCCTAAAGAATTTGAGCCGGCGCGCTGGAATAGCTCGCTTCAGCCAAGCAATAAAGAAAAATCGAGGAACCTGCCATGCCTCGATACTTGCACCGCCAGGGGCTCAACTATTGCTGTTGTCACGTGCAGTGTCCGCGTTGAGAGGCGCGCAGTGTCCGCGTTGAGAGGCCAATTGCGACGTTCGCGTTTCCTTGAAGAAATTGTGTGGAACAGCCAGGATCTGTACTCAGCGGCGAAGCCGCGTCAGCATGCAACCGTGAGCTTCAGCTCATGGAAACGGACATTAGCACCTCTATCGGTGATTTTGGCCACGGCGCACATCAGGCCAATATGTCATGGATAACCTGCCCGTGGACATTGGTCAGCCGGCGTTCCAAGCCGTTGTGGTAGAAGGTCAGCCGCTGGTGATCGAGTCCCATCAAGTGCAGAAGAGTTGCGTTGAAATCGTAGACGGTCACTGGATCAACAGCTGCCTTGAATCCAAACTCGTCACTCTCCCCGTAGCTAAATCCGCTCTTAACACCCGCTCCAGCCAAGAAGCAGGTGAATGCGTTTGGATTGTGGTCGCGACCGGTGCCGTTGGCCTGCAGGAATGGCATGCGACCAAACTCGGTCGCCCACACGATCAACGTATGTTCCAGCAAGCCGCGCTGTTTCATATCCGCAATCAGAGCGGCCGTGGGCTGGTCCATGATTTCCGCCTGCATTGCGTGAGTCTTGAGTATGTCTGAATGTGAGTCCCAGTTGGTGATACCGTTTCCACCTGACGGGTCGCTGCCGTTAAACAGTTGAACTACGCGAACACCTTTTTCGATGAGTCGCCGGGCCAGGATGCAGTTCTTCGCATACTCACGACGCAGTTCGCTGCCTTGATCAACGCCGTACATTCGAAACGTCGACTCAGCTTCACCGGACAAGTCCATCACGCCTGGAACGGATGTCTGCATGCGACCAGCCAATTCATAGCTCGCAATGCGACCAGCAAGATTGGCATCGCCTGGATATTTTTCTAAGTGCTGTGCATTCAGCCGCTGCAGCAATTGGACGGTTTTGCGGTCCGCAGCGCTGGTCAACGACTCCGGACGCCGTAAGTTGTTGGGTGGGCTCTTCGCGTGGAAGTCGGTTGCTTGAAACGCGGCTGGCAGAAACCCGTTGCCGAAGTTGTTTTTTCCACTGCGCGCCAGGCCACGCGGATCGTTGATGGCAACGAACGCTGGCAATTCCTGATTTTCGGTGCCAAGGGCGTATGTCACCCAGGCACCAAACGACGGAAAGCCCTCCATCGTGAAACCGGTGTTCATGAAATTTTCGCCCTGCGGATGAGCACTCGTATCAGTCGTTAGAGAATGCAAGAAGCAGAAGTCGTCTACGAGGTTGGCAAGATTCGGCAACAGTTCGGAGACCAACTTGCCGGTCTCTCCACGCGGCTTGAACTCCCAGAATGGTTTGGCGATATTGCCCGTCGGTCCTTCGAAGGTGACTGCCGGGATTCCGGGTGGCTTTTGGCCATCCAGCTTGAAAAGAGCCGGTTTGTAATCAAATGTGTCGACGTGGCTGACGGCTCCGGGCAAGTAGATCACCAGGACCTGCTGTGCAGGTGCAGCGAAGTGTGCTGGCCTGGGAGCGTAGGGGGTATTGGCATTGATGACCGGTCGGATCGGCGCCTTGCCTCCAACGGTGTGAGAATCATCGGCCAGCAGATCCTCAGTGCAGAGCAGGTTGGCCAAGCCCAACCCGGCAGCTGACAGTCCAGCGGTTCGTAAAAAGACTCGGCGATCGAGCAAGCGACGTCCAAGCAATGAAAGTTGTTCCGGGTTTGTCATGACGTGACCTAGGGCAAGAAAACAAATTCATTCGAATTAATGATAGCGCGGCAAATGAGCGGTAAATCTTCACCTTGCATCAGTTCCTGACAGACCTTGATTTCATTCGCGTCTGGAGGACGCCCCAGCAACCGTTCGAAACAGCGGTCAACAGCGCGTTGGTTGTCTCCCTCAGCATCACGAATGGCTCGCTCTGCTATTCGCTGAGACTGCTCGATGACAAAGGCACTGTTCATCAGGTTCAATGCCTGCAGAGGAGTCGTTGAAACGGGACGCTTCGCACGAACTTGTCCACAATCGGGAAAGTCGAAGGCGGTAAACAGTTGGTCGTCGACACGGCGCATCCGTTCCTGGTAGATCATTCGCCGCCAAGACTCGGGACCATGATTGTCGGCGACCTCCCATTGAGCATAGGTCTCCTTTTCATTGTGAATCCGGTAGCTGCGTCCGCCGACCGTCAGGTCCAGGTTGCCTGATGCTTGCAGGATAGTATCCCGAATGACCTCAGCTTCGACCCGCTTGGGAGGAAATCGCCAAAGTAGCTGCGTACCCGCATCGACTGCCAGTCCATCCTCGCGCGGCTGACTCGATTGGCGGAAGGCAGCTGACATCACCAGCAGGCGAACAAGTGACTTCATCGACCAAGGCTGGGCTTGCGGAACGGTCGGGTCGACAAACTCTGCGGCCAGCCAGTCGAGCAACTCGGGGTGCGTTGGTGGTGCGCCGGCGTTCCCGAAGTCACTGGCAGTCGCAACAATTCCGCTGCCGAAGACATGATGCCAAATGCGATTGGCCATGACGCGTGCTGTAAGCGGATGGTGGTTGCCGGCGATCCATTCGGCAAACTCCCGACGTCGCCTTGGTCCAGGAGACTGGGAAGACAAGCCAAGATCACCGTCGAGCGCAACGGGCCCGGCGGGGAAGACTTCGTCGCGAGGGGTCTCAGGGCTGCCGCGGAGCAAGACATGCGTCACGCCTGGTTCAATCAATCGCCCGACGAAGCTGGGACGCGGGCCCTCTTCCAGCAGCAGACCGATCAGCCGCTGGATCTCGCTCAACGATTGTTGCCGCTCGGGGTGTTGTTCGTTCAGTTTCTTGTTGACGGCGAACGTTCCCACCCAAGGCTGCCAATCACCGCTGTCGGTTAGAATGTCGACGTCGAACTCATATCGCGGTAGATTCGGTTTCTTGTTCAAGTAGTCGGTGTCGTAGAAGTATTCGCGGTTGTTACTGAGCCGAAGGCGATTGATGGTTTCCGACGTGGCAAAGTCAAACTGTACCCATGGGCGCACCTCATCTTTGGCGACGTTTGCTCGCCAGACCATCGTGCCGTATTCCCCATCGTTTAGCCGATCGATGGGGTTGCGGTTTTCAAAACCTCGCTCTGGGTAGCCCGACACTCGAGTGCCTCGCTCGTCGAGGGCCAGATTGACGTTGAGGCCGTCGGTGCCCAGCACCTCCAATTCGTCGAGAAAGACGCTATTCATCATGAAGCGGATGCGAATGGCTTTTGTCGTCACTGACTTGAAGTGCAGTTCCCGGTATGCGCCCCAGTCCTCTTCCCAGCCGCCGAAAGATTGCAACTGTTGGCGCTGCTCGGCAATCTGTTCCCTGAGTTCCGCACCACGTTGCCTCAAGGGGTGTTCGGGCGAATACTCCGGATGGCGGCTGCCGAATTCTATGTCTTGAAAGACCGCTGCCATGGCGTAGTAGTCACGAGTCGAAACTGGATCAAATTTGTGGTTGTGACAGCGGGCACAGCCGATCGTGATCCCGAGGGCAGCGGCTCCAAGCGTCTGCAGGATCTCGTCCATTCGATCTGCCCGCGCCTGCCGAATCGCGGCCGGTTCGCGTCCGACTGTGGCAGGCGGAACATGTGGGCCAGCCACGAGAAACCCAGTGGCTTCGCCGACTCCCATCGTGTCGCCTGCGATCTGCTCCTTTAGGAATTGGCTATAGGGCTTGTCTTCGTTGAAAGAACGAATGACGTAGTCTCGATAGACCCAAGCATTCTTGCGATATAGATTTGCTTCGGACCCATTCGTTTCTGCCCAGCGAATCACATCCAGCCAGTGTTGTGCCCAGCGCTCACCAAACTGGGGCGAATCTAACAAGCGATCGACCACACGTGCGTAAGCAATTTCGGGATCCGTCTGATAGTCGGTCAAGAAGGCTTGGTTTTCCTCTGGAGTTGGCGGGAGCCCTGTCAGGACGATCGAAACGCGACGCAGTAATGTACGCGGATCGGTGGGGTGAGAGTAAGCAAGCTTGTGCTGGGCTAGCTCTTCCAGCAGAAACCTATCTATGGGACTGGTGAGGCCATCGCGTGCGCTTGGCTCCGGAACTTCGGGGCGAACAACTGGCTGAAACGACCACAAGCCTACGTTATTGTTAATCGTCGCGTCCATCTGACCTGGCCAAATCGCACCCCGTTCAATCCAGCGTTCCAGTAGCTCAATCTCTTTGGCTGGCAGCTGGTCCTCGTCGGGAGGCATCTTCACCTTAGCATCGGTGTGTTTCACGACATCCATCAAATAGCTTTTCTCTGGATGACCTGGGACGATGGCGGCTAAGCCCGAATCGCCTCCACCGAGCATGTGCGCTCGAAGGTCCAGTCGCAGACCAGATTCTTGCTCGTCTTCTCCGTGACAATACAAGCAGCGTTCGTCCAGGATGGGAGCGATGTCGCGTTGGAAGTCAATGTCCTGAGCAAGAACGGCGCAGCCGAACAATTGTATACAGGCAGATAAAAGCAAGATTCGCATCTGGTTCATTCTCATTAGTTCGGGCCTAAGCACCAACGCGCAAGTTTTCTGATACTTCAACAACCGCGGCTAACACCAAAGCAGTTAATTACGCGGAAAAACTGCTGCGAGGATGCTTACTGTCTCAACAACGTTTTGCAATTCGTTTAATCGGTTGAACTCTCGATGTCTCAAGCAAAAGGGCGAAAGTCGTTATAGGCGGATCCAAACATACAAAAGCAACTGATAAAGCGTCCGCTATTGCAATGACACTCTCCAGCCAGCGTCCAGTTGTATCATCAATTCCTGAACGACCTGTGGGCTTTCACGGGCGATGTTTGTGGTTTCCCGTGGATCAGTCTGGTGATCGAACAATTCGACAAAGATGGGCGCCGCCTGTGGATCGCGATGATCGCGCCAAGCGACCAGTCGATAACGATCCGTCCTCATCGCATGCCCCATCATATGCTGTTCGAACAATTCCCGGTTCCAACGTTCACCCTGCTGATCAATGATTCGTTGTTCGACTTCTTCAATCAGTGGGCCAAACCAAGTCTCACGCATTGCTTGCGAAAGCGGGTTGGCCGCCCATTCACGCAGCGCCGGATTCGGATACTGACTGAAGGCTGCTTTCTTCCATGCGCGTTGCGGATCGTCTAGCAACGGCGTGAAGCTGTGTCCTTCCAGATGGTCGGGCTTTGAGACACCTGCCAGGTCGCACAGCGTTGGGAAAATATCGACCAATTCAACCAACGCATCTGACTTTGCTCCACGGACTTTCATGTCTGGCGTCCAGATTATCAACGGGACTCGGGTGGCAATCTCATAGTTGGTGGCTTTTCCCCACACTCCCATGTCCCCGAGGTGCCAGCCATGATCGCCCCAAAGAATGATGATGGTGTTGTCTCGCAGGCCAGCTTCATCGAGAGCCTTCAGCAAGAGTCCAATCTGAGCATCGACATAGCTCGTACTGGCAAGGTATGCATGCTTGAGTGTGCGCGCCAGGCTGGGTTTGATGAGACCATGCTTGGGTATGTTGGAGCGCGTTCTCAGTTCGAAAGAAGCGTGCAAACCCATCGCGGCTCCATCTGCGGGAGGCTCGCCATCCTCGACCAACGGGATCTGATTCGGGTCATAAAGATCCCAGTACTTCTTTGGGGCGCACCAATTGAGGTGCGGCAGATGGTAGCCCATGCCCAGAAAGAACGGCTTTCCCGCTTTCGCCATTTGCTGCATGGTCTTGATAGCTAACAGCGTGTTATAGCCATCAACGTAGGCATGGTCTGGCACATCCGCACTTTCAAAGGCGGGACCACTTGCCAGCCCTCGTTTGGCCGCCTCACCGTACTTGGCGAACATTTCCTCTAAGTTCTCTTTCACCAGTTGGACGTTCTCGGGCAAACGGTAAGGTCCATTGGGTGGTCTTAGCTCGGTGCCCAGCCACTTCGCCGGTTCGCGACTCCAAGAGCGGTCATCATCGGTGTCGCCATTGTGGAAAATCTTGCCTACATACGCTGTGTCGTAACCATTGGCAATCAAGTGCTGCGGTAGAGTCAGAATATCCGGCTGCAGTTCACGGAGCGAAACGTAGTTGTGAAAGAGTCCTGTTGTCTCTGGGCGGGTTCCAGTCATCAAACTGGCTCGCGACGGTCGACAGATCGCTTGCTGGCAATAGGCGCGTCTGAAAAGTAGTCCGTCGGTCGCCAGTGCATCGAGATTGGGGGTGACGGCAATCGGCGATCCGTAACAACCCAACTCGGGACGCAGGTCATCTACGGCGATAAACAGAATGTTCGGTTGGTCTGCGGCGTCGATGTGACAGGCGTACCCCCAAGTAGAAACAAAAATCAAAAGCAATCTTGTCATCGACTCGATTCCGTGGCGGTTTACTTAATATTAAATGTCTCGTGGTATTTTGGCATCGTGTTCTTGATCCAGCTCCGCAGGCTTGCTTCCGTGGCTTGCAATTTCGGTTGGATAAGCGTGTCTGCCCACTTCGCCACTTCGCCACTTCGGTCACGCGGTCGCGGTCGCGGAAAAACGCCGTGTTCGAGCGAGCGATATCCGTGGCTTCTCCAACGCCGGTCGTCACGTCGGAAATCTGACAGTTCCCAAGCTTCTTTCGATAAGCCTTCAAGTTTCCTCGGCGAATCGCAACTTCGTTACCTACGCCATGTTGATGCAGCCAACAAATTGTATCGTTAACGTAAGGGGCGAGGTCGGCTTGCGATCCAGCCAGATGTCCTTGCCGTCAAGCTTTTGCTGGCTGGGATCGATGCACCTACTAGTCCAGCGAATGTGGGATAAAGATCTGGTAGCTTGCACCAGCACGTACAACGAAAGGACAGTGCCCAACCATGACGCATCTTCCTACTTCACACAGAATTCAACCGCACCAATGTCCGGAAGCGATTTACCGTCTCCATTGCCATCGAGTGATCTGGCATAAGGTGCGCCGCGCTGATCGAATCGCAGGGTGGGATCGGCGGAGTTGTTGGCGCTACCTGAGTCGATGGCTGGGCTGCCAGGTAATAGTGCAACGGTCGGCGTGGGGCCGCCATTGTTGGCAAGGGGTCCAAGGCGGGGGGCGAACCCGCGGAGGTTGTTACCGGCATCATCAAATCCGTTGGCTATTTCCCCAAGGATACAGTGCGAGACCGTGGCAATCACTTTCGAGTCTGAGTTCAGGTCAAGAGGTGTGCCATCCACACCAAGATTCTCAGCAAGAATGCTATTGGAAATGGTGAGCTTTGGTAAGCCCTCCATACTCCACACCTGTGCATACAAGTGGCTCGTGACTGCCGCTCCTTGATTTTTCGTGAAAGTGCAGTGCAAGATCTCCGTTTCGCGATTGTTAGCCAAGACGGCACCGCCACCGTTGAGAACATCCGCTGATGCCACTTTTTGAGTCGCAATATTTTCGACAAATGTCGAATTCACGACTCGCAGCGTGTCTTCGCCTGAGCCGGTGCGAATGGCGGCGCCTCCCCATTCGGCTTGGTTAGCCCGGAATGTGCAGGCGTAGAGGGAAACCGATGCCTGCATTTCGGCAGGGTCAGCGCCAGCAATTTGAATTGCACCTCCAACTGTGGCACTATTGGAAATGAATTGACAGCCGTGGATTACGATCTTACCGCTGTCCCAAAGCATCACGGCGCCGCCTGCGTGACCGCCGTCGTTATGATCGAAAAGGCAATTCCTAAGATTGAGCGATTCGAAGCACTGAATTGCTCCGCCGTAAGATCCTGCCAGAGCCAATTTTTCTTGAGGCGAAGCACCTTTTGTCAAATGTATGCCGGAAATGGAGACCACGGCAAAGGCACCTTCGTCGCCATCTCGAATTCTAAAAATCTGTGATTGGCCTTCGGCGTCGATGGTCAATTGGTCTGTACCGGGCCCCACGAGACTGAGGGATTTGTCGATTTCAACAGCGCCAAGCTTCAGACGAACCACCCCCGCCACATCGAAGTGAATTTCGCCACCATCAGCGACCAGGATCGCAGCTTCACGCAATGAGATTTGACCATCGTCGATTCCATTCAACTCATCCTGAAGCGTGGTCACACCAACTTTGGTTGGAGAGGTTCGCTCGATTCCATCTGTGAAAAAAGACTTCAAAATGCTCCTTGCCAATCTTCGGTGCGTTTTGTTGATCGGTGGCGCCCTATTGAATAGAGCCTTGGCACGACTGATCGCAACGGTGGCGTCCTGCTTTCGGTCCAGCAGGCGAAGGCAATCTGCTTGCAGCAAGTCGACGATTAGGGGATCCGCACCTGAGTCGGCGGACAACTTTAATGTTGCTAGCGCGTCCGCATACGCCTGTGAGTAATACTGAGCCAGAGCAAGCGTCAACAGATATTGAGGATTGGTTGGATTCAATTCCAAAGCACGTTGGGACAGACGCATTGCGCGCTCCGGTGCAAAATGTTGCGAATCTGGTTGACCAAGTAATACGGCGGCCAATGCGTGCTGCGACTGATGCTCATACTGCTCGACTTGAGCACTGTTTTGCGACAACTCCTCCGCTTTGGCAAGCGCATGAAACTGCAGCTCAGTTTCCGAGAGAACAAGTTGGTCGCTGGTATTATCATTGGCGAAATGTTGCCTGATCAACGCAGAATCTTTATTGGTTACGCTGAGCAGTTCTCTGCCTGTGTCGACGTGCCAAACCTTGTTATTAGAATTGTCACGAGCCGAGAAGAGGCGATCGTCTTTTGAAAATCCAAAGTCTGTTTGCTCTGATGTGCTTTGGAGTCCCAGTAATGTTTGAGTTAGACTTTTTCGTTCGACGTCCCATATCTTGACAGTACGATCAATACTGGTCGTAGCAAAGTAGCGGCCCGTGTTCCCCCAACACAGCCAAGGCATGTAACCTCCCGGCCGATGCCCATAAAAGCTGGCAATCTCTGTTTGGGTTCGGGTATCCCACAGTTTGACTTCTCCTTGCCACGCGGAGGCCAAGTATTTTCCACTCGGACTAAGCGCTATGTTTGGCGCGCCGGCCGCGTGGGCCTGAAAGAAGCTTGTCGTTCCTCTAGCACCGTCGAACAACCAGAGGCCTCCTGTCTCGCCAACTCGATCGACTGCAAAGTCGCCAGCGACAGAAGACCAGTTTCCGCCAATTGTATAGGCACTTCTCTGGTGGAGAAGTTGCCAGCAATTGGTGTCCACGACTTGAATATGGAGAGGCCCGAAGGCTATTTCGCTTTCCCAGAACAGAGCGAGACCGATATCGGGGAAGAACTTTGCGGCGACTTTAAGCGGTCGTCCGCCATGTGCAAAGCCATTCAAGGAGAAGAGCCGAGTCCCGCTGTTGACATCGAAGATTGTGACCGTGCCTGCCTCATTCGTCCAGTTCCAACGGCCATCGGGGCTGGTGCCCGATCCTAAGAGTTGTTTGTCAGTTGATTGTGCTAAAACGTTGCCCAGCAGATTCCAGATTCGTATCGAACCATCGTTGGAGGACGATGCCAGCAATTCACCACGAGGCTGAATTGCCAAAGAAATCACGCCACCGAGGTGTCCTTTATGTGTTTGTAGTAATGATTCAGGTTCGTCGAGATTAAAAACTTCGATGCGTTGACTGCGGTTACCTAGATAGACGCGCTGGCCGTCCGGGGAGACGAGCGCCGCATCAACGGAACCGCCACCGATTCTTGTGATGAGTTGAGGGTCCTCGGATTGCCGATCAATTTCACAGACCAAGGCTCCTTGAAGATAAGTGCCAATAACATAACGCTGGCTGTCCGGTAGCCAAGCTACACACATCGGCTGGGTAGACCAGAAATCCGTGGCCTTGCTGTCCCTGTCAAACCCCATTGATCGATTCAAGAATGCGCCGTGTAAGTCGCAAACACAGAAACCCTTCGGAAAGGAAACGAACAAACTCTTGCCGTCGGGACTCAATTTCAACAAGTTGGGTGCGTTGAAAGTGCGACCTTCAAGTTGTTCTAAATGAAACCAATCAAATTGGCTGATTACGATTTGATGATTTTCCGCATCGACAACCAGAACTTGATTATCGGGATGGATGCCTCCCAGCGCGATCTGGTTAGTCTGGTGATTCCAGTCCACCAGATGCAATTCGGTGAATTCAGTTTTATGCGAGTCAATCATCCGTCCTGCATCAAGGTCCCAGATTCGCAGTACCGGATCGCCACAGGCGGTTGCCAGCCGCTTTCCATCGCGATCGAACGCAAAGCTTCTTAGCCCAGGAACAACTATTTCTCGTACCAGTAAAGCGTTGGTATCCCATATCCGCAATCTATCGTCCGAACAAACACCGGCAAGTTTCTGCCCGTCGGGCGACCAGCCAACCTGCGTTGCCGTACCCGGAAAGTCCGTAATCGTGGAGACGTTTTGGTTGGGCAACGAAAGCAAGTAGGACCATTCCCAACCTCGCACGTCTGTACTTCCGGGATGCGGAACGTACTCTCGCAAGGTAGTCATCATGCGACGCACGTGTCCGTTTTCCCAATCGTCTAGCACTTGTCGCATATCGGCGAAATAGGCGTTCTGCAGCGCGAGGTCTCGTTGCGTCTTAGCATCTACTGATTGGGCCGCTTTTTGGGCAGCTAATATCGCATTGAATGCGCTTTGCCTCTGGAACACGATTGCGGCGAATGTTGAGCCGATCGTTCCCAGCACGAGCATAGCGATAACGGCAGTCAGGGCAGCAGCCAAGGACCGATTCTTCTTGGACCAGAGCCAGAGCCTTTCCATGTTTCCAACGCGGCGGGCCAAGATCGGGCGTCCGGCCAAAAATCGCTCCAGATCATTTGCCATCGCCTTGGCAGTCAAATAGCGACGACCAGTATCAGCTGCCATCGCCTTTTCCACAATTGTCTGTAGATCGTAAGGTACCTTGCGATCGATCGAACGCAATTTTGCTGGCGTTGCTGCTTTGATTTGATCGATGAGCTGAATTCGATCGTCGGCGTGGAAGGGGGGATGTAGCACAATCAACTCATAGAGTGTGGCGCCAAGAGAGTAGATGTCATTTTGGCTCGTACACTCACCCTCGAACCTCTCTGGTGCCATGTACCGCAGCGTGCCAACGACATCGCCCTGCCGCGTTAGATCCATGGATTCATCGGACTTAGCCAAGCCAAAATCGGTGATCCATAGCTTCCAATGCTGATCTAGGATTAAGTTGGAGGGCTTGATATCTCTGTGGATTACACCCTGTTGGTGAGCGTAGGCTAGAGCTTCGGCCGCCTGCCTAGCTATCTGCGCGACATTGATGAAATAGGGGGCATAGCCAGGGGAAGAACTCCACGTCGACGGCTGGCTAGGTGACCCCACAGTGGTATCTCGCGTAGCCTCTGCCAATGCGACAGACGATGTCTCGGCAGCCTGCTCCCCAGCGCCGGTTTCCGATCGCCTTTGGTAACGATTAGTTTGATTAGTTACAGAAATCACCGAAATTGTGGGCGCCCCTGTCGCGTCCTCAAAGCTCGTTGGATGTTCGCTGGATGGGAAGGCAGAACCGGAGCGAACTCGCTTTAGATCAGCAATCACCTGATCCAATGCTTGTCCATCGATAAACTGCATCGTGAAGAAACACGTGTCTTCATGAAATCCGAACTCATGAATCGGGACGATGTTCGTGTGATGGAGCCTGGCCGCGGTACGCGCTTCAAACTGAAATCGCTCGCGAGCCTGTTGGTTTTGGAGCATCGACTGCGGCAAGACCTTGAGAGCTACTCGGCGATCCAACGATTTCTGAATTGCTTCGAAGACGATCCCCATGCCGCCGCGGCCTACGACTCGCAGGATGCGGTAGTCGTCCATCATTGGCAATTCGAAATGAGGAGTACTGGTAGTGGGACATTCCTCGCGATGCGCACCGGCATGCAATCGTTCCACGGCCACGATCGTCTGAAGCATTTCGCGCAGTTCTTGCTCGACATCGGGATACTGGTGGGCAAACGCATCAACGTCCATGACATTGCCCTGTCGCAACTCGGACAAGTATTGATCGATGAGACAATCGATCCGCTGATGGGTAGTCGATTCCGATGTTTCGGTGCGGTCTTTCACGCCAGGCCTGTCAATCCAATGTGATGAAGTTCATTCTTGAGTTTGCTCACTCCGCGCAGAAAGATGCGACTGGACCTTTGCTTGGTTAAATTAAGGACTTCTGCAGCTTCCCCGTTGGTTAGTCCTTCAAAAATCCGTAGAGCAATGATTTCACGTTCGCAATCGTCCAATCTCTCAAGCAGCTGCATCAGCGCAGCTGCTTGCTCTGTACGCACGGCCTGGCGAGAAACGGACTCCTCTCTAGCCAGCAAATTGATGGCGATCGACATGCTGGTTTCGTTGGCATTGCCCCGCGGACACAACGAAAGTTCGCGGCGGGCATCTCTGCGTTTGGCCGTGAGATGACGCCTGTGAACCATCAGGAGACGCTCCATGGTGATTCCCCGCATCCACACAAACAGAGAGACCCTTTCTCGCAGCGGGAAGTACTCAGGAAGTCGGCGTGCCACTTCGATATATGCCTCTTGCAATACATCGGAGGGGTCTACACGGCTGCGAACTCTGGGGTCAATGCGGAAATCTAACATAGCGCGCAATCGCGGACGGTTCCTGGTCATGACTTCCGCTATAGCAAGTTGATCACCAGCTTCGGCGAGTCGTTCGAACTTGCTCTGGTTTACGCTTTCCGACATGCTTTCTTGATAACTGCGAAGCCAATAAACCCAGTCGCACTCCGCTGCGTGCCCACGTATCGCAGCCGTGCAGAATACCAGATTTTCACGCGGAAAGCGGAGATTTCAGTGTAGAACTTGCCCAAAGTGACACTTCTCGCTAACCGCCACCATGGGGTCGTCGCCGCTCCAGCGACGGGCGCGACTCTCCCGAGGGAGAATAAGTTGAATAGGTGGCGATCAGCGAGAAGTGTCCCCAAATTCCCTATTCGCCAAAATTCCTATTATCAGGGCGTTCAATGTCTTTGGGCTAATCTTGGGCCGTGGTCGAGTCAAAGCAAATGTCTCACGATTTTTTGCGGAATTGGGTGCGACAGTTGAGAGATTTTTGCAGTTAGTCCTTAGTATTCACAGGAGCGAAACTGCGTATGACTACCCACAATTGTCCTTCACTAAAGCACTTGGCAATGCTAGCCAAGGGGACGCTGGCGCCTGATGCCTGCGAAATCTTGCTTTCGCATGTAAGGGGATGCCCTGAGTGTCAAGCGGCTTTTCGCACCCTGCGCGCCGTGGAGCTACAGACAAATCCTCAGGTGCCGCATGCGCAATCTGCACAGGCGGCTCCAAAGACTCAGCCCCCTGCGGAAAAACTCGAACCGCGCGCCTCGGAGCGGCCTCTCCAGCCTAAAATTCAGAATGAGCCCCGACCGGACGGTCGGCCCCTGGTCAAAGCAGTGCAGGTGCATCCCGAAAAGCCCTCTTCACCGGTGCCATCCCCGCAGACCAAACGCCCCACTCCAGCTCAGCAGGCAAGAGCAACGAGAACTCAGCCTAGTCAGAGTAAGGGGGCTGCTACTCCGCGCGGCGCACCGCCAGGAGAGTCCACGAACAAGCGAAAGTTTTGGCCATTCGCTCTAGCTGCCGCAAGTGCTGCGACTCTTGGACTCGTTGTGGTCGGAGTCAGCATCGGTTATTTCGCCTACTTGCGACCGCCGTCGGGCGGCACACCATCGAACCCGAGCTCGCCCGAGGTTGCCAATTCGAGCACTGCAACTAGCACGATGCCCAATGCGGGCTTCGCGTTCGGAGAGATAAAGCCGACAGAACTAATCCAAACTCTACGGGTAACAATCGAGCTAGGTAGCGATGGGGAGATGCTTTCCGAGCCGGTAGACCTGCATCTGGGCTTGGGCTACCCCTTGCGACTGCATCCCCTAGGCGAATCCAGCGAAGAAGGCTTTGCGGCGATCTCGCAGCAAAGCTCCCTCAAATCAGACGAACGATGGATTGCATCCGGAGAGTCAGCCTGGTTCGAGTTCTCAAGTGGTGGACGTCCCAGTGCTCGAGATCCTCTAGGGAAAACGCCAGCGCTCTTAAGTGGGACCAAGGTGGGCGACATCACTCGCTTGGGAATTGCCTCGCGCGGGGAAAGCCGTTGGCAGTTAAAAGGCTACAAGATCGAAATCAATGGCGCATTGTTCGCCAAGAACGATTTGGTTAACCTCGGTCCGCGGCAAGTGCTGGATGAAGATGCCGAACTTGTCGATGAGCTCGCCGCACAACGCGAAGCTCTCACCAAGAGCATTCAAGAGTATGAGGTACTTGACGAGGCGGGGTACCTGAGCGACCAAGACCGAGAAGACTGGGAACAAGCCAAACAACAGCTTTCCATGATCGACGAACCACTCGAGTCCGCAACAGGCCGGTTACTCGGCAAGCTGCCTTGGTTCGAGGAAATTGACAACGCGTTTTCGGAGCGAATGGCGCATGACTGGATCCAGGACCCAGTCGAAGTGACACTCATCACCTCAAGCGAGCAAGGCTCTGGGACTGCGAATCCATTTTACTTGGTGGCTGGGTCGAAGAAATACTTGCTGTCCTCTCCCATCTCCCCGCTCAAGGATGGACCAGCCAGGCAGAGTTACGTCTTATCCTCGCTTGAGCTTCGGCAGGACCCGATCTCCAATCAAGACCTGGCGTCGATTGGCATCGGTATGGTCGCTGGCGATCATCGATTCGCGAAAGCTCCGGACAAGGCGAAATTGGATCGGGTGGTGGTCTCTACTGCGGCCGGGCCTGTATTCGATAGCGAGTTGCAGGAGGTTGATCGTAATGCTTTACATTTTATTAGCTTCATTCCTCCGGCGCATCGTGATGACATAGGAAAGGTCGTCGCTGCTCAGCCTCAAGCGAATCTGCGTTCCTCTTGGAAGTTTGGTCAGCCCGCTGAACTTCAGAGTACCTTGTCGCCGGGGTCTTCTACGCTGCCAGACAGTTCAGGGAGTTATGAACCGGAGAATATCGAACCGAATGTTGCCTTGCCAATTGATCCTGTAAGCGTTTGGCCCGTAGCCAACTCACGCAAGCTGGACAACTCAACGATGAATAGCGTTAGCCCCTCAGCAGTTTCCAATCCTGCGATTCTGGCGTCTGACGATGAAGGTCTCCGCAATGCAGAGAGGCTGACTCAACTGCGGAATTTCCCGGTCCGAACCTCAATAATCTCTTCCCAAGTTCCAGGCAGGGCAAAGGCTCCCTCCTTCGCCAGCACCGCGCGCCGACCACTGATGCAGTTGCTGCTCGGTATGTTACTGCGTGCAAATGGAGCCAACTCAAGGCGGCCAAACTTCGGAAGCGCTCCAGGGTTGGGAACCGCTGGAACGCGGATACCTGGCACCGGAATTCCTGGCACCGGAATTCCTGGCACCGGAATTCCTGGCATTGGGATTTCGGGCACTGGAAGAAACCCGATGTGGCCAAATCCAGGCGGCTCAAATCCAGGCGGCTCAAATCCAGGCGGCTCAAATCCAGGCGGCTCAAATCCAGGCGGTGGTACGCGAGTTCCCGTTACATCGCCTCCTTCTCTGTTGCAAATCTCCGACGTCGCTGTCGAGCATGCGGATCAGCTTGAGGTGGGGAAGGCCGTTGTCGTTCGTTGGAGAGAACAGAATGCCACCAACGTCGCTCAGTACGAAGTTCGACTGAACGCCGTCCTGCCACACAAATCACTTGCAAAGCGCACCTTCCTCGTGTCGCACAAGATCGCGCGAATCGCCAAGACGGAAAGCGCGACTTTGCCAGAGATCAAGTTGGATGCCAAGAAGCTTGGTCTTTCTACCGAAGAATTGCGGCATATCTTTGTCGAGCCTGAAGTGCTTGCCTGGGATGCGCGGGGAAAACTGCTCAGCAGTGGACCTTCCCCCACCGGCCCGTTAGCAGTCCTGCATCCCGCGGGTTGGTCCAAGCTGAACTTGGATTTACAGCTAGGGCCGGCGCCGACTATTGACCCCAAGGGCTGGATCACCCTTGAGAATCCCGACTCCAAAATCCCCGGATTCCAACTCGGCGGAGATGGTTACGGGCACTGGGGTGACAAGGCGAATCAATGGCTTCCGTTCGCAGCGGTGACTTCATCCAACACGGTTTCATCTGCCGCGACTAAGGTCCCCATGCAGGGCGCATGGCGGCTAAGAGATAGTCAGGATACTGATTCCGGATTGCTATTGGCGGGCTACCCAACTAATGTCGGCGTCCGTTCAGGTCAGAATTATGTCACACTCCGCTTTGATGCCTATCCAATTCAATTCCAGCAAGACATGCGACTCTGCGGACTTGTGGGAGTCATTAATGGTTCCCCGAAAGAACCCGTCAAGAACGTCGCATTCAACATGCGTGTTTTGGTCAGGCATGCCGATCCTGCCAGTCCACCACAAAACCAGACAGATCCACAGGACATGTTGCGGCTTGTCACTCCTGCCGAAGCACCTATTGCGAAGCATGATTCCTCTGGCGCGATGGCACCTCTGGGACTGATCGACGTTCCCATTCAGGTCACGGCGAATGCCTCCACATACGCGAATTCGATCCAAAAAGCGGTTCCCAAATTGGAGATCGATACCAGCGTACCTTACAAGATGCGCAAAGTGTCGCCGGTGTTAGTCAGTGTAACGCTGATGATTGATGCGCGAGGACTGTCGCGAAACGACGCCATAGGGGTCTTCGGAATGCGTCTGGTTCCCGAGTGATTGGCTGAATCTAAGTCATTCTACCCTCGGGCCTGTCGGTTTCATTTGCGCTGCCGTCAATCGATACAGAGCATTACAGCTAAAACACTTCTCTTAGGTCTTACGCCTCTTCGGAGCTCATGATGGCAAGCGATAATCAATGTCCAGGACGAGAAAAACTTGCCAGTTTTGTCAATGGTCAGGCCGCGCCCGAGGATATGCACCGCCTCGCATTGCATGTGGCAGCCTGCTCATCTTGCCGATCGACGGTAAATCAACTTACCGGTGCAACAGACACAGAGAACGACTTTGTTGAACAGACTGATTCGCCAGAAGAAGCCTCTGGTGAGAAGGTAGCCTTGAATGAGAGAGGAGCGGCAAACAAGAAGCTAGCTCTCGGTGGTAAGCCAGCTATCGTGTTAGCATTCCTCGCCACTGTGGCCATCGCGAGTTGGGTGGGAATGCAGATGCTGCCACCGAGTGTGCCAGCACCAGCCAACAGTCAGGAATCTGCGCCTCAAACGCCGCCTCAAACGCCACCTCAAATGGCAACGAACAATTCTCCTTCGGAAGAGACTCCCTCCGTGCCAACGCAGGGAGCAACGGGTAGCCAGCTTTCTTCGTCTGATCCCAGAGCGTCGGAACCTCCAAGCAAACCAGGCGTTACTCGTCTCCCAGCCGAATCGGACAAGTCGAATTTTCTTCTTGTTGGTTCTCGTTATGACGAGCCCATTAAATCCATCAAGGTTTGGCTGACGACCGGCCCTGGCGAACTGGTATCGGAATCGATCGATTTACACCTGGGGCTTGGATTCCCCTTGCGACTCAGAACCAGCCGCGGCTCTGGGAATGAAATCGGTTTTGCCGCATATCCCCAAACATCTTCTCTGTCAGATTCTGCTTCAGGACTGCCGCCGAATGGCAGCCAATGGTTCGAATTCCTCACTGATCCAGGCGACCCTGGGTTTGACGAACTGGCGAGGACACCGCAGTTGCTGAAGAACCTGTCGGCACGGGACATTTCTAGAATTGGTTTCGCCAGTCGCGAGGGAGCCGATTGGACACTCGCTGGCTATCGAATCGAGATTAATGGGCAGTTGTTCGCCGAAAACAAGCAGATCAACCTGAGCGTCAAGGACCAGCTTCGAAAGCTGGCCTCCCAGCTCGATGTTGCTCTTCCTGAGTATGTGCAGGCAGCGCGCAAATTCGAGGACCACGGTGCAGCGATAGCGCTCGGTCTTGACGACGGCAGTCCAGTGGAAAAGAGCAATGTCACAACGTCGTCGGCCGATCGGATCAATGAGCTTTCGGGAATCATGTCGGGAACTTACCCGTTTTTTAGCCAACCCGAGATGAAGGACTACCAACATGGAGCGCCGCTGACCACCCTAGCGATCAAGCTCCAATCCGGTCCTGAGGAATATGCTGGGTCCGCCAACCCGCTCTACTTTGACGCCGACGGCAAGAAGTACCTGTTGAGTAGTCCCATAGACCCACTTGTAGCGCCCAACCAGTGGCAGGAATTTCAGCTGCGTGCGGAGGACCTGAATGCAGCGCCTCTTTTTCGCGATGATCTGAGCGTCCTTGGTTTGGGAATGCTAGGATCGGACAGACCATTTGTTCAGACTCCGGACCGCGCGAAGATCACGGCGGTGGTTGTTGAGGCCAACGGCGTTCCCATCTATGACAGTCGCCGGGTCAGTTCCGATAACGCGTTGCTTCAACAGCTGTGGCTGATTCCTCAGGTGCATCGAGACGAAAAACGTGCGTTGGTACATAATGCAATTTCTCCCATCGAGCGGTACGCCTGGCGGCAGGGGGATGTACTAAGTGCAAGTCCGGATCTGACAAACTCGCAGGCGACAGGCACCGAGAAGCCAACAGAGCCGTCGGTGGCCTCCGTACCGCCGTGGGCGTTGATGGTGGCATTCAGCGCACCGCCAGGGATTAACACCGGCCCGTTGCCCTTCTCGGCCAACCCAAACGCGATTACTCCGCCCATCCGTCGATCTCGTCCTACTTGGGCGGGACTTTCACCGCTAATCTGGCAATTGGCAAGTTCGTCTTCCAAGCCTTCGACAAACAAGCCTCCACCTACCAACAGTGGCGCCCCGACTGGCACAAACAACGTTCCGTCCACCGGTACGACAGGTCAAGGTGGAACGACAGGTCAAGGCAGTGCGACAGGGCAAGGTGGTACGACAGGGCAAGGTGGAAACGGTATCACCCGAAATCCACCCGCTGGCCAGCCTGAGATCCAGAATGTTCGGTTTGATTCCCGCCAAGGTGTCTTGCACGATCGTGGGCCAGCGACAGTTACCTGGGCTGCGACGGGTGATACTTCTCGAATCGACCGTTACCTGGTGGAAGTTTTTGCCGTCTCGCCTCACGAAATTGTACCGACTCATTTCGGGACAGTGCTGGGAAGCAAGGTCGAGCAAGCCTCCGGTTCCACTAGTGCTGGTAATAGGCAGGTGCGGTTAACGCTGGACACTACGGACCTACAAAAGAAGCTGTCCGGCAAGAGCACTGCAGTTACTACTGAAACTCTGCTGCATCTGTTTGCTCAACCGCGAGTGACGGCACTTGCCGCCGATGGAACGCCAATTGCCACCGGCGTCGATGGACCCATTTTCCCCCTCTTCCCACCGACCACCGCTTATTTGGATGGCAAACCCGATGGAACATTGACACCTATCCCCTTGCCCAATCCAACCGTCGAACTGACCGCGACTGGTGGAACAACCCAACAAGAGTATTTCGTCCGGGATGGTTCACATAGTCCGTCGGCCACCGCGTGGGCAATGCGTGGAGCCAAAGGATCGCAACACGCCATGCAATTTGGTGTCCATGACCAACAGCCGACGATTAAGGATTTGGGAATTGGCAAGCCACCGATGTACACCAACGTGGCCGCGCGGTCGACGAGTCCACGCGACCAAACGAGTTTCAAATTTGGCGGCTTGGTCGAATTTGCTGGGCCGATGAGACTGGTTTCCCATATCGGATTTGTGGACGGCCCAGATGCAGATGCCTCTGGAAAAATTCCGAACAACCGCGCGGAGATCGAAATCGAACTTGTAGTCAAGTTGAAACAGCCTGATCAAACATTGACGGTTCGGACGAAACCTGGCAAGCCATTAGTTCTGGAAAAGTTGGACTCCAGTCAATCCAAAGCTCAGCCACTCATGCTGCTGGATATCCCCATTAACCCGGCGGGTGATGCATCGATGTCCGGCCTCGATCGAACCAAGTTCGATTGGGAGAGCCTGCCTTCGGGAACTCTACAAAAAGCTGCTCGCGCGGAGATCGTTTTGACCGTGAAGGTTGCGCAGCAATCGGCAAACCCCGATCCACAGACGAATCTGACAGAGGCCGTAGCGCTCTTTGGAACGCGGCTTGTGCCTGCGGGAAAGTTGTCACGAGTGCCTTCGACGAAGCCAAACGATGGTGTCTTTACCATATTTGCGCACGGAACGGGCGGCCATCGCAATGGACGTGACAAAGAACTGATCACCGAGCTCAGCGCAGCCTACTGGGGACGTTCAGAGTCGAGCGATGATCCTAATGCTTATTACAAAAAGGAGTACCAGAACTCGTTCCTGATTCTAGATGGCGTGGGAACCAGTGACATGCTTGATCTAAGTGGCAAGGAAATCGGCTTGGCTACTGATGCAGTGCCTGAGCATCCCATGCCCGGTGATTTTGAACCACTCACGATCGACAAGAAACTTAAACCCAAGCCAACCAGTCTGTCTTCAACGGACAGTCGCTTTCGGGTTTCGGATATGAAATTGGCCAGTATGGCCAATCTTCCTGCTGCTCTGGGCAACCTGCCGCAGCTTCCAGGTAGCTTACCCGGCCCGCAAATGCACCGGGGTACCATGCATGGCGATGGCTGGGATGACAACGTTGCCCACGCGCTATTCGTGCTCAAGCAACTCAAGGAAAAGGGAAAGTTTCCTAAAACGATCAACATGACGGGTTGGAGTCGAGGAGCCGTCACGTGCATCAAGCTGGCCAACGCGATAAACGACTACTTCGTGGCTGGCAAACCCTTTGAAATCGCTCAAGAATACGCTCAGGGCGCCGCCAGCCCCAAGCGAACCTTGTTACAGCCGCCCGGTCAGCTGGTGTCTCCCGCAGACCTGGAGATCAATTTGTTTCTACTGGATCCAGTTCCAGGGCGTTTCGGCATCGACGGAGAGAATTGGGGATCCAAGCGATCCGAAGAAAGATTCCCACCCCAGGAGCTTGATTATCAGCAATTGCCTCCGATCGTCCGCGATTGTGTGGTCACCTTGGCAAACGATGAACAGCGACGGGGATTTGCACCGCTGGATGCGGACAATATCAAAGTATTGGATCCAACTGCTACACGGCTAGTTTTTTTGCCCTTTCCTGGCATTCACCGTACGCAGTTGCGGATCGAACCACGCGATCCGCCTGGGGATGAACAGGCCGATATCGCGCTGCGTTCAGAGCTGACTGCAGTACCTGAGTTGGTCTGGGATCTGGCGCGAAGGTTTTTCAATGTAAACGACACGGTCATGCAGAAGGAGCTTTTGGATCGCTCGCCCTTCGGCGGAAATCCTCTAACCGCTCAGGAAGTCGTCGAGCGATTTGCCAATATCTGGCAAAGGAAGGAAGGCTATCATGCGGCCCGCAACGGAGGAGCCAAACAATGGGCGCAAGGTTTTCTGGGACCGCGCAAATACACCGGCTATCCCACACACTGGTCGAGTAACACCACGTCGCTGCTGACTGCCTTGAAGTCTTTCTCTTTAGTGCCTAACAACATGAGCCTCCCGGATCTGTTGAAGAACGGGTTGAGCTTGGAAGATCTGCAAAAGATGCTTTCCACCCGGGAAGTTCACCAGCGCGAGGATCTGTTCACTGCGGAGCTCGGCCAGTACGTAATCGCACCTGGATTTTTTATCAATGAGTACCACCGCGCCTGCTTTGAACTTGCCTATCCGCAGCTCTATCGCTTTCTCACTAGCGATACCCCGAGCGCAATGTCAGGCCCCATCGCAGGTGAGCTTGACAGCGTTTCAGGCGGATCGGAATTGTGGAAGCAGCTGCAGTCTATTGGTATCTCGAAACAAGGAACACGTTACGTAACCACGTCGAACTTCCGTTCAGGTGAATTGCTAGGCGCACCATTACGAGAGAAACGACAGCCTCTTCCCACTTCCTTTACCGGACTCATCGAGCGCATGGACCTGCTGCCCAAGGTCGCCCCACGGAAGAGCAGCTCACTCGCCAGCCAGATTAGAAACTCGATCATGTCAGGCAGCGGCAGCAACCCAGCATCGCTCAGTAAGTTCAAGATGATCTTTGCTTCTGATCCTCAGTATCCTTGGACACCCGCGCAAGATAATGGCGGGCAATTGCCAAGTGACGGCCTAGAGCAATCCGAAAAACTAAACGTGGACCATGTAAAGAGCATGAATGCCCTGGCAGCGCAATACAGCGATTTGAAAGGAGTCATTATCAACGGAGACCTGACTGCCGACGGAAAAGGATGGCAGCTGGATAAATTCACCGAGATCTACAAAGATCTGAATCTCCCCATGTATTTGGGACTAGGCAATCACGACTATGCAAACTATGTCGACAAACACTATCGCAATGAATCCGCTACCGGCATGGTTAGCTACCTGTATGGTTCCGTGAAGTTGATGAAGTACGACTTGAGCCAGCCTGGGTCTGAGGGGAAATTCATCGGCGTTGATGTGCGCACCAAGCAGTACTACGAGTTTCCCACTTGGAACCTCGACATCGAAGGAAGTCTTGCCTATTCATGGGAGCTTGGCAATGTGCACTTCATCCAACTAAACAACTATCCAATCTACCAACGTTCCTGGTGGGGGTTCCAAAGTTGGGGAATGATTGGCTCTGGCATTCAAATTGAGTCCGCGCTTTCGTGGCTCCGCAACGATTTGGCCACTGCGCGAAATGCAGGCAAGATTATCGTTCTGAATTTTCACGATTCCGACCAGCATTGGGCCGACAACTGGACAGATCCCAACGCAATTCTACTGGCGAAACAATTCGGCACGATTCTAGAGACGTATGGTGTGAGCGCGGTGTTCGTCGGGCACTATCACAGCCTGAGTGGTCTCAACAACCCGGGCGACTTGTACAGTTCTAGTGCGAACCTTCTGCTGACGCGTGCGGAGATGTACAAAGATGTTCCCGTCTATTACTGCGGTTCTGCCTCACAAAGCAAGTATCTGCTGGTTGATTTCGATACGACGAACGGTAAGGGCACCGTTTACACCGTCTCGAGCCTGGCAGGAGCAACGACGGGTCACAACCAAAATGGAAATCAGTTCGACCTGGATGCAACGGTCCCCAGTCCACCGTTAACGGTGCCGCAACTGGACGGTTTCATCACGTTCTTCAATCAAGGCGGCTATGTGGCACGTTTTGAACTGAGTTACGAAATCCCGGCTAACGTCTCGCTGGACTTACCCGCTGGTGGGACCGTTAACAAATCCGTGAAGCTGCTGTTGGGAAACAAGGAGACCTTTGAAATCCCCGGTACTGCAACCAAGATCAAGGCCCGCGCTGTGTGGGTTGCCGTGTGGGGAGACACCGAGATTTTTAATGAGACACTCAACAGTCCGCCCAACAAGACATACAAAACGTACGGCGGGATCGGCACCGAAACCTGGAAAGTCGAAGACTAGGCACCCACGCAGGAGTTCTTCCAATACTCAGCTGCTTTGGTGTAACCCGATTGTTCAAGTGCCAGGAAAATTGTGCGTTGGTGCCCGCAACCGAATTCAACTTTTCGCGCGTCCTAAAACACTGATCGCACCGTCGCTTCCTGTTCAACATGCAAAGAAGCCATATGAAAACTTTTGAACGCCTTCCCTCGACTATTGCGGCCTACGTCCTCTGCACTGTCGCACTTTGGCAGTCTGCATCACTCGGGCAGGAAGTGTCTATTCACGGGCGAGTATTGGAACGCGACACGAGCGGACATATCGTAGGCACCATTGATGGCGCTAGTGTTGAGTTGTTCGATCAGAGCGGCAACGTCGTGCAATCGACAAAAACGGACGAGCACGGCTTCTATGCATTGCGCAATCTGGTGGCGGGTGAATATGGGTATCGCGTGGCAACGGACCATGAGCGAGATGTCATGCATGACCAGGGCACACTTGTTTTCGCTTTACGGAGTGGCGAACATGTTCGCGACTTTGTCATTGCTACTGGATCACAGCAGCCTAAGCGTTCAACCATTGAAGTCTCAGTTGTACGTTCGACTCCTCAAGGGAATGCACCTGTGGTCCATGCTGCGGTCGGCCTGTCGAATAACCTTGGAGACAAGCCACGACTATTGCGAACCAACGCAAATGGCAAAGTCGAGATCCAAGCAGCCCCGGGGCTTTGGACCGCGCGGGCCACTGCAGACGGTTTCGAGCCTTCCGAGAATCGCCAAGTAATCGTTAGGGCGGACGAGCCGACGGCAATTCAGTTGGTTCTTCAGGGAGGATCGGACACCGGCTCAGGCGAACCTCCGCTCGAACCTCTTGAGAATGGCATCCATGGCTACGTGTTAGGGACGGCAGTAAACACCGACCAAGACGGGAAGACCGTAGCCAAAGACCTCGGGCCAATTGATCAAGCGCAAATTGAATTCCGCACCGCAGACGGCGTGCACCTTGGCAGCGTTGAGACCGACGAACATGGCTTTTACTCGATCTCGTCCGTGAAACCGGGTATCGTCGAATACAAAATCGTAGCTGAAGGTTTCCAAAGCGAAGGTCAGAAGCGAGCACTTCACATTGGAGACAGTGGAGAAAGTCGAAATGTGAATTTTACACTGATTGCAGCGACCAGTGAATCGAGCCCGTCGCTTGCGAAGCTGGACGTGACCGTTTCCGCGATGCATTCAGGGCAGGTGGAACCGGTGCAGAACGCCACCCTTATCTTATGGCCGACGGAGCATGATGAAGACAAAACTCTGGTTGAGCTTACCGCAGGGCGCATGCCAACACCACTTCGGCTCAAACCTGGCGTTTGGAAAATCATGGCCAGATCAATCGAACTCGGCAATAGTCCATCAAGCGAAGTCACTTTGTCTGATGGACAGACACTAAAGCACGAGATTCTGTTTCCCGAAGTACTCCGTGATATTAGAGCTCTGGTCAATGTATCTGGGGCTGGTTCAGAAAGTTCTGACGCACCCATTGTTTACTTCCTTGAACAGTCCGGCCCGACGACTGATGCGGCATCTGCACAGACTGAAAAGTCAACTCCAACCAAGGTCAGCCCGCTTTCTCAAGAAGAGCTGAAAGCCATGGCCAGCGATACGCAGTCAGAAAAGTGGTATTGGGCAGTACCTTTGCAACCGCTGCAGTCTGGAAAACAATACGTTGCTACTGGAGCGATCGAAGGATTCCCGCCTGACAACAGCGCGACGCACCTCGTGGAACCGTCCGGAGTCAAGGTGTTTCATCTGAGTCTATTGGCTAACAAAGCGGGGGAGTTCAGTACTCTAAGTGGAGGAATCAAACTTCAGAAAGAAGATCAGCAGTCGCCTCTGCCCGGCGCAGAGCTGAAACTCGAACATCGGAAGTCAGGCGTCGAACTGCCGGTCTTAGCAGATGCGACTGGTAAATACACCACGAAATTGAAGCCGGGCGAATGGTGGGGGCGAGTTGTCCCCAACGCGAAGTATCCGAATCTCGGCAAGCAAGATCCAGTGCGTATCTCAGTTCCTGAGAGTGGAAGCGCAGAGATGAATTTTCTGGTCCCAGCGATTGTAGAAAACTCACGAAGTTCCATGGTGCGGGCTTTGGTAAACGTGGAGAAACATAGCCAACAACGCGGTACACCGACGGTCGTGTTTGCCGATTCGCAAGGGAAGGAAACAGCTGCTTCAATCGAGCCACTTACAGCAAACGAATTGGCAGCCATGCAATTGGATCAAGCAACTGCTACCGAAGGATGGTTCTGGGCGCTGCCGACCAATCAACTTTCCGTTGGCAGTTTCCGGGCGCGTGCGGAACTCGCCGACTATCGAGAGGATGAAACCGAGTTGCAGCAAGTCTCGGAGTATGAACCCAAAGTCTTTCACCTTACGTTGAAACTCAAAGAACAATTGGGCAAATTGGCGGGTTATGTAAGAAACAGCGAAGACGCCAGTCCGATCCCTGAGGCGAACGTCCAAATTTGGCGACGCGGCGAACGGACGTGGACCAACGTCACAAATTCAAAAGGCGTCTTCGGTCCGCTCAGCCTGCCCGCTGGTGACTATGTAATCGCAGCAACTGCCGCAGGTTTTCAAGCCAGTTCTGCTGAACGAGTAAGTATCGCGACGGGCCAGAATACACCGCATCACATCGAGTTGTCTCCATATTACACACCGCTGCAACCCTCGGTTGAAGCGCTGGTAACCGTGCTAGCTCAACCCGGTTGTCCGCCTCAGGCTCCCAAGGTCGTTTTCGTGGATCAATCGAATCCTATCGAAACGTGGAATGTTACCTACGTGAAAGATGGCTCCGAAGTCAAAGAGATCACTAGCGTCGAAACCATTCCATCAGGGACCACTCCTGGTTGGTTGCCCTCAGCATTGCGAGTGGAAACTCGCGCGGACGTGCCGTATACGACGCTGTTGGACCCAAACTTCGAGTTCTACCGCGGTGAAATCGCACGAGTCATCCCCTTCCTTGAAAAACGGCAGCAACTCCCACCTGGTAGCCTGATTCTTTTAGAAGTCCATTGGTTAGCCGTGCATTCGACGCCCTATGATCACGGGCACATGAAGCTGGTCATTTCCGTTGTAAAGCGGCACGGCAGCAACGTTCCTGGCACAGTAACCAAGATTCAGTCTTCACTGACGTCCGCAACCTACGTCGCTCAGCCTGTACAAGCCCTGCCACCGGGCAACTTCCAAGCTGTAGCCGTTGCCCCTCACTGTCTTTGGCAAGCCACCGGGATGCAACCAGTTGCGAATGGCAAGAACACTTCTTTTGCTCTGACGCTCAGGCACGAACGAGTCGCTGCGCCGGTGACCGCTTATGTTTGGGAGGATTCGCCCGACAATCGCCGCCGCGTCCAACGCATCCGGCAGCTCAATAACACGCTACAGGCCACCACAAACGACAGTAGCGGTTCGAATGTGGCGGCCTCAAAGCAGAAGGTGCGCAATGAGATTGACACCTTGCGAGAATTTGCCTTGCCGATCATCACCAACGAAACAGGTTTTGGCTTGCAGGCTGAGCCAGCAGAAATGGTCACGCTTTGGCCGGAAGCGAGGGATTCCGAATCAGTCCGTATCAAATCGAAAGAACGATCGCAAATTCTCCCCGGCTACTGGTGGTATTCTGTTGGAGATGAAACCCAACCGAGTGTACCGCAGCGGATCCTGGTTCATTGCGATGGATTGGAATTCGACATTTTTCGACCAGCGGCTACAACAGCGTCGCCCACCGCGGAAGCGTTTGTGGTGGTACGATGCTCGACCGAGGTGAACCAGCTTGATCCCAATCCGTCCGTCTATTTGACCACTCTGGGAACTCCTGGTCTTGCACGAGTTGATGATCGCCTAGACGTCCAGATGATTCAATCTTCGAAAACAGCGAGTGGTTTTCTCTATTGGTATCGAACGGACTCATTGCCAGCTGGCCAATATCAGGCCGTGGCCGAAAACCTTACCACGGGAGCTCGAGATACCACGGTTGAGGCAGTAGCGAAGGGACGCGTTACCACCTTCTATTTGTCGTTGGGCAACGCGAATCGCTTGGAACGACCTGGCGAGCTGACCGTCCACATCACACGAGATGAATCATTCGCCACCGATCCCCTTGAACTACCCGGTTCGACGGATTTCTCCTCGATTCATGTCTTAGCCAAGAACATGGACAACGAACAAATCACAAGAATCACGCAAGATTCTGAACTCGGGCCAGGGTGGTTTCGCTCTGCTCTGCCCGCTGGAACTTGGGAAGTTTTTGCAGCGTCTATCGGATACCAGGCCGCGCGCTCCCCTTGGCCAGTCAGCTTGGGAGAGGCAGATCGAGAGCATGTCGAATTGCACTTGCAACTTGAAGCACCGTCAAATCCGCCGCCTGCTGAAATCGACGTAATTGTACGAGTGCAGGCGATGAATAGTCAGACGCAAGTACCTGAGCCGTCGGTTCGTTTCTCCTCATCGGACTCGTTAAATGGAGGACAGGTAGGATTAGAGTTTCCGATGATGGCAACGGTAGCAGTCGATTCACCAATCCCCGATCCGCTAGCCAACAGCGATCATCTCTCAGTTACGATTGAGACTATAGGGACCACCCAACTATCCCAGCGTGGAATCAATGTCACCGAGTATCCGGATAGCCAATGGTTTTTGGTGCGACCTACCAGTCCATTGCCCGAGGGCACAGTTCAGGTGGATGCTGAATTAATCGGTTACCGTTCGGATCGCAAAACGCGAGCAATCTGGCAAGGCTTGAAGACCACAATGGTCTTGGAGTTGATTCCGCATCTACCTCGCTTGGACGCAATCGTCCGCAATGCCAATGATGGAACTCCTGTTGAGGGGATTCAAGTGAGATTGATGAAGCAGGATGGGGCGCGGACCCAGAGCCTTCGAGATGCCTACGCATCGATATCAGACGGCCAGGGCCATATCGAATTGGAGTTGGACCGTGGTATCGGAGATTACGTGGCGTTGATGAGTGGAGATAAACTCGATAAGCCACAACAGGCTTTGCTGCAGTTGGTGCCTGGCGTCAATGAAAAACACTTGGACGTGTTCCTGAACGGTGAAATGCGTTCGGCAACTTTGTTCGGACAAGTTGTTGTTTCTGAGATGGTCCAAATTGAAAAGGAGGTTGATGGGAAGATTATTTTGGCCATTGAAAGCCGTGAAAAATCTGTGGGTGGCGCCAACGTGCAATTGCGGGCACAGGGCGGACAGTCATTGTCCAGTTCGGTGGCAACCGAGATGGATTCCACGAACGATGGCTTCGAATTCCGCGGACTGACCGAAGGGGAATATCGAGTGACGGCAGAATACTCTGGTTGGCGTTGCGAACCCGTAACAGTACAGGTCAAGTACGACGGAACAGCCAATCGAACCGGCCCAGTAAAACTAACATTGGTTCCTTGTGACGCTGAATTCGAAGGGTTGCTTGCCAGCTTGCTTCGCGAAGGTTGGGAATCGTATCAGGCTGCCCGGAGTTACTACCAGCGAGCCTCACAGCAGAGACCTGAAGATCATCGCGCTGACTTGGCCTTCGCGCTAGCGGCACTCAGGCACGGACAGATCGATGCAGCGCGGCTAGCCCTCGAGAAAATTCGCGACGGGCACAGTAGCGATTCACTCGTCGTTCAGGCTGCCGAGGCGCTGTGGTTTGCGGAGCTGAATACCACTCGGCCTCAGTCCGTGAACAGCGCCCTGCAACATATCCAGCAGTTTGCCGCAGCACGTTTTGCGGAAAACCCGGCAAGCCCCGAAAGCCGTGAAGCCTCTCGGTTAATCGGAGTCGGCATTGGGATGTTACAGGGTCCGTGGAAAACGATGAGTCTCGCCACCGACAAGGCCTCGTTTGCCGCCTCGATGACATCCTCGCTCAATGCACCCCACGTGGCTGCCCTCAATTCAGGACGCGCGCAGGTGCTGGATCATTATCGCGATCTGCAACAAGAATTGTCTGTTGCCATAGCCGAGGACGATCGTCGCATGCAGAGCGATGCGCAAGACGAACAGCGACGCAAGGAAGAATACATTGCAAACCTGGAGCGGGAACGTGACGAACTGCAAGCCCAAATCGATAACAAGAGAGCCGAATCCGAACAGATTTGCGCCGCGGTACTCCGAGAGGTCACGCCACTTCAGCAGCAATTGATGGCGGGACAGCAGTTGCTCCTGCAAAAACAATTGCTCCTGCAGCAGCTTCAAAATGAACTGAGAAATATGCCAGTGATCATCCACCAGGGAATAGACGGCGGCATGGGCGACGGTGGTATGGGAGGCGTGGGGGCTGGCGGAATGCAGGGGGGATTTGGAAATGGAGGCAATGGATTTGGCGGTGGTGGAGGCGGCGGTGGCGGTTTCCGCGTCGAGGATGATACGCGCCGGACTGAGCATTGGGTTCCGACGAAGGGTGAATCTTCTTCGACTGTGCCGAAAGGAATCCTCCCGCAGATGCAAACGTTTGATCTCGAGACGCAGCGTCAAAACTTACAACGCCAAATAGCAGTGTTGAATTTGGAGATCGCCAACTTGGCGGGTGAAATTCAGCAGCTCAATGCACGGATCTTGCAGATTCAAGCTCGATGTGGTCAAGCGCAGCGCGAGTACAATTTGCTCTTGCGGGGCACGAGGCTGCATATGGCTCGGATTCAGCGGGATCTCGATAAAATCAGAGAAGCCGGTGCGAAACCCGCGACCCCGACCAAATCGAGACAGATAGAATCGCTGGAAAAGCAACTTCAAGAATTAGAGACCTATTATCAATATCCGCTTGAAGCGCGTCGTCGACAGCTTCTCGACGGTCTGGGGTGCGGAGTCGACGGCACAAGTGGAGCGAGAACTTTCTAATGGAAAGTGAGTAAGAACCAGACTGCTCTGTCCGCATGCCCCTGTTCTGCATATGTGCGCTGCTGAACTTGATCTCTCCCGGCAATTGCCGCTGTGCGGAGCCGGACGAGACAGAATCAAAGTGGACGGTTATTGAACGAGCGATGCTAACTAAGGAGCGACCAAGTTCTACATTCGGCAGTTCCATACATTGAATGCGTAGTAGTCTGAAGTCAGCTATCTCGTCGGAGGTCAACCCATTGGTAACGCGTGTTGCGGTTCGAATGAAATCCAGGGAATGGTAGCACAATCTCTCACCGCC
>JAGQPR010000169.1 GCA_020426625.1 Planctomycetales bacterium | reverse complement strand
ACCTGATCAATGGCTGCGGTCAATTGAGGAAGTACCGCGCTGGCTGCCCGAGACACCAACGGAGTCAGTCGCGCATTTAACAACAGGGCGACGTTTCTTCCATCGGGCCGTCGAATCAACACGGTGCTAGTGCCTGGAAGCGAACCTCCATGAGATGCTGTTACATTGCCAGCCTTGTCCTCTTCCACCGTCCAGCCTAGTCCGTAGAACTGAGGTTTCTGATTTCCATTCTCGTCATATCCTGCCAGACCATCAGGACGCTCAATCAATTTGGCGACGCTTTCCGCGGACAGGATTGGGCAATTTTCGGGCGAATCCAAAGCAGCGGCAAAGCGTACCAAATCCGTGGCCGATGCCAGCCAGCCACCGTGAGAATCCATCGCCTCCAGGTGCCAGGCTCCATAGGGTTGGGGAACCTGCGAATTCAAGTCTTCGGCAAACACGGAAGGACCGAGTCTCGGGTCAACGTAGCGTACTTCCTTCGCCTTGCGCCCTTCGATCCTTGTAGAACCGATGCACATTTGTGTTACGCCAAGCGGCTCGAGTACATGTCCTCTCACATACTGCTCGTAACTTTGTCCGGTGATCTTTTCAATCACACGTCCAAGTAAGCAGTAGCCATAATTGGAGTACGCGTACCGCTCTCCCGGATCAAAATCTAGGGGTTTGCCCAGCATGACGCGAATGATCGTGTCCGGCGTTGCTGGGGCCTGGACGCCTAATTCGTCGGAAAACTCTACCGATTTGAACATCGCATCAAAAGACTTGTCCCGATCCCAGCCGCCGCGGTGTTGGAGCAGGTGGCGAATGGTAATTTGATTCTGGCGCTCATCCATGTGCTCGCCCTCTTCCAAATGCGGCTCGTAATGCAGTATCTCAAACACCTTCTGCTCAAGCGACAGCTTCTGCTGATCGACCAACTGCAGTATGGCAACCGCCGTAATTGGTTTGGAGATGCTGGCGATACGAAACAGACTCTCAGGCGTCACCGGTTGGCGTTCGCCTACATCCGCGTAACCGAAACCCCGAGCATAGACCAAGCGACTTTGGTCGGTAATTGCCAGCGAAGCACCAGGGATTCGATGTTTCCGCATAAAGTCCTGCATCACCGCTTCGACTTCGGCGAAGGCGGTTTGTTGTTGACCAGTCAAAATCGCATGGGCTGCTTGTGATTTATTGAATCCCGGCCCGCGTAACACGCGTCCAGGGCGATGACCGGTGTACTTGCCGTCGGACATGACGGTCTGACCGTTGACGATGACGTGTTTCATACCAACCGACACTGCGTGAGGATTCTTGAAATCCGCCTTGTCTGCAAGTTGATCGAAATCAAAAACAACTACGTCTGCAGCCAGCCCCTCAGCGATACGGCCTCGGTCAAAGACCATGATGTTATTGGCCGCTGCGGCACTCGCCTGAGCAACGGCGCGCTCAAGTGAAATCGCTCCGAGATCTCGCACATACCGTGACAATAGCCTCGGGAATGAGCCGTACGACCGCGGATGTGACGCGCTGCGGTTTCCGCCAGCCGGTCCCACATCGGTGCAGAAGGAAACAAAGGGTTGCTGCATGGCGAATATCTTGTTCGCCTCGCTCATGGTTTCAGGTAAAGCAAAAGTGCTGGCGGCGCACAGTTTGAAAAATACGTCCCAAACATCGTCTCCCGTAGCCTTGGCGATGGCCGCAACTGACATGCCTGCAAATTCGCGATATCGAGAGTCTGTCGTGTTACCGATAATGATGCGCTCCCAGTTTGATCCCGCGTGCCGATACCAATTCTCCCAGCCACCGAGCTTTTCCATTTCGCGGCGGACTTCTGCCCGCAATTCTTGGTCATTCGCCAGCCGAGTCTGAAATTTGGTACGACCTTCACCAAAATGACGTGGGTGTATCAAAGCATCAATTCCCAGACCGTTGTTAACATAGGGGTAGATGTCTGCGGTTACCTGCTGCCCTTCGGCACGAGCGGCTTTGATGCGGGCGATCGCCAATTGCATCTTGCCCCAGTTGTTTTGACCAGCTGCTTTCAGGTGAAAAATATGCACCGGTGTATTTCCGACTCGACCAATCTCGAGCGCCTCGTCGATAGCCTCCAGTAATTGATCTCCTTCGTTACGCATATGCGTGTAATAACGCCCGCCATACTCGCCAGCGACACTTGCGAGCGCCCCGATCTCTTCGGTCGTCGCGTAAACAGCAGGTGGGTAGATTAGCGCTGTGGAAACACCGATCGCGCCAGCTTGCATCGCCTCACGAACAAGTTGTTTCATGCTTTCGAGTTCAGCTTCACTCGGACGTCGGTCATCTTCTCCCACCACTAAACTGCGAACTTGAGTGTGACCGATTGTTTGCACAACATTGACCGGCAATCCCATGGAATCAAGCATCTGAAAATACTCAGCCATATTCTGCCAGCCGAGTTGTTTGGCTTCAAATTCTCCCACCGGAGCGGCCGACGAACCCTCGCCAGCATTGATGGTGGTAATACCCTGAGTCAACAAGTTGATTGCCGTGGACGGATCTCTCAACATCGGTGTGGCCGTCTGCCCCATCATGTCGATGAAGCCTGGTGCCACGATTAACCCTTTGGCATCAATGGTTTCCACGGCCGAATCTGGTGCGATACGACCAATCTCTGCAATCTTGCCATCGAGTATTCCTAGATCAGCCTGAAACCAGGGAGCTCCCGTGCCATCGACTACGCGGCCATTCAGGATGACAATATCAAACTTCTTAGCCGGTTCATCAGCTTGTACAATACTGCAGACGATGGTGGATAGGGCCAGAAACCATTTTACGAGAAATGTATTCGACACAGTAAGACTCCCGTAGTCGGTGACGCTCAAGGTGTAAGGCATTTTGTTGGAAAGGTGTCGAGCATTATCGAGCTGAAGATTCAGCATTCAGTTTCGCTCGCACAGGCTCGTATTCTGGATTTACACATTTGTCCCCCCAGCGTTTAAGGACGCAACGCAAGCCGATTTCGGATTCCGCTTGCTGCCCCTGGTCGCCGGTTTGAGCGATCCAGTCGGCTAGCAAGCCGCGATGTTTCGCAAGTTCTTCAGCAAAGCCTGGCTCGTTTGCCAGGTTATTGATTTCATGTGGATCGACCTCGAGATCGTAGAGTTCTTCCGCGGGCTTCGTGTCGCCGAAAAACACTAGTTGAGTCTCGTTCATTTCACCCCTAGCCATCATTTCGCGAAACCGCTGCGAGACCGGCCATTCGTCTTTGTAACTAGGCTGCATGTAGGGCCGATCCGTCAAGTAGTTCCTCAGGTACTTGAAACGCGGAGTAACAATGGCTCGGATCTTTTCAATGGTATAGTCGCAACGATCGCGAGATGCGACAACATATTGGCGCGTTTGATAATCGGCGGCCAATACATTCCGCCCCTCCATCCCCTCCGGCAATGCTTGGCCTGCCATAGCGAGCGTCGTAGCTGTGACATCGATACCGCTGATGAGATCATCGCGCACTTGACTTGCAGGAATCCCGGGGCCTGCCATGATCAAGGGCATGTGGATACCACCTTCATAGAGAAATTGCTTGTGGCGGTGCAGTTTGTAGCCATGGTCGCTGAACAAGAAGATGAGTGTGTTTTCAAAATATCCACTCGTCTTTAAGGCTGCGATAATCTCGCCCACTTGCTCGTCTGTCTTCAGCAAGCAATCGTAGTGATGAGCGATTTCTTGACGCACTTCTAATATGTCGGGGTAGTAGGGCGGAATTGGAACAATCGCCGGATCAATTTGTGGTTCGGCCGCATCTCCTAGTTTTCCACCGCCCAGTTGTACCTGCCCGAAGAATGGTTTGCCCGCTGGTTTGTCTTTCCAGCAATCTCCTGCGATCAATGAGCGCGGCCCCCAACCGCCTCGTTGGCGCGAGAAATCGTAAAACTGTTGACTGTCCCATTCGAAATTGTAATCGTCCTTGCCACCTTCGTTGAACGTCCAATAGCCAGCTTGTCGCAGCCGGATCGGCAAGGGGGCGACATTCGCCGGCAACAAGTTCTTGTCGTATTCGCCCATTGACAGCCCACGAAAGCTTTCTCGACAACTACGGTGTTGATGGGCTCCGATGGAGGTTTGCATCATGCCAGTTACGATGGCCGAACGCGTCGCAGAACAGACTCCCGCTGGTGTGTAGAAGCGATCGCAACGAATCCCTCGCTGCGCGAGAGTATCGATATTCGGAGTTGTGATCAACGTTTCGCCGTAACAGCTAAACCAGCCGCTAACGTCCTCGAGATAGATCCACAGGATATTGGGAGGAGCTTCGGCGGCCTTAATAGTTGGCAAGACGAAGCATACACATAGAAGGAAAACCAAACTGATCAGGCGCATGGTACGAAGCTCTCGATTTAGTGGGGCAGGAAAGATTGACCTCGGTCGGCATCCCAAAAAAGTGCAATTACGCTTCCACGCGGAAGTTTTGAGACACTTCTCGGCGAACGCCACCGCTGGGTAAACGTAACTAACCCTCTCTCCGAAAGTTGCATTTTCTCGCAACTTGCGGAAGGGAGGGGCGGAGCCCCAGCGACGTTCAGGGCAATTTCCCCCTTGCCGTCCCGCTTCGTGCGCCCGCTCGCGACTCTCCCAAAGCCAAAGCGATAGTTCTTGGTGGCGATTAGCGAGAAGTGTCGTTTTCTGCATAATTAGCCAAGGTTGTTCAAGTATCAGAAAACTTGTGCGTTTGGTACTTACACATGGATGTCGCTGCGCTGCTACGAGCAGAGGGATGACGCTCCAAGCCGCTTGTCATCATTTGCAGAATCTGTAGCAGGACCTCACTATACCAACTACAACTGGCCGATTCGAGCTAGCTGTAAGCGGCAGCCGATAAGGTCCCAGACTTTTCTAACTAGTCGCTCTGCTGCTACTTACCGCATGTAGCAGCACAGGCGAGTTCTTTAGTCGCGAAACTCGAGTATATTCGTCAACCGTAGTGCGCTTGAATTGTGCCTGCATTGATGGCTACAACGAAGGATCAGTACTACTGCTTCCGATGTTCGTGCAAGTACCCCGACTCATCCAGTGCTTCGCCAAGCAAGGATCCATAGCTCATGTATAAGTTCAAGGTCATTTTCAGTTTTGTCGCAGTCTTTCTGTGCAACAATGGCGACACAATCAATGCTGCTGAATTGCCTGTGGTTGCAGTGCATGCTGTGGCCGAAGTCACTTTCACCGGTCCTTGGCAATCAGCACGGGACACTCCCGCCCGTGACATTCAACTTGAGGCACACTTCCGCCACGAAAGCGGAAAACCCACGGTCCGCGTTCACGGTTTCTTCGACGGAGACGGCCTTGGTGGAATCGAGGGCCGCGTATTCAAAGTTCGCTTCTGTCCGACCCAGTCGGGCCAATGGACGATAGTTGCCGTCAATTCAAACGCTCAGGAACTTGATGGTCAACATCAGGGAGACACCTTGATGGCATTTGATTCTGATCTGCCCGGCTTCTGGTTGGCTGACGAGCAGTCCGCGGGCGGTCGTTGGTACCGCCGCTCAAATGGTTCGCACCCATATATCATCGGCAATACGCACTACACATTCTTGACCGAACATGGATTGGATGGCCAACCGACCGGCAGCAGCATTCGCGCTGATATTGCCAGCAACGCCAAGTACTTCAAGAAGCTAAGATTTGGGTTGCAAGGTGGACGCTATCCCCATCCAACAGACATGCCGTGGCTGGATGATCAGGGACTGCCAAGCGACGACGGCAACTTTTCCTATCGGCCCAATTCAGCTTGGTTTGGAGGGCGAGTCGATGTTGCAGTAGCGGCTGCATTGGATCACGATCTCATTGCCGATCTTATCTTGGCGGGGCCCGATACGCTTCAATCGCGATCTACACTCAAGGCGGCACACAACGACGGTGATGCAACACCGTACCTCCGTTACATCGCCGCACGCTACGGCAGCTATCCCAACGTCTGGATCTGCCTTTGCAATGAGTACGACATCAAGAACCCAAACTACACACAATCAGAAGTGGCAGGACTTGGGGTGACGATTCGCAAGTGCCTGCCCTACCCAACGCCGGTCAGCGTTCATGACGGTTCCAAGTTGGGCTGGTCTGCCGAGTTTGATTTGTTGCCGCATTGGGCTGATCACCAAATCATTCAAAAGAAGCTTCGCACAATCGCGCCAGCTGCCGATGCTATCGATCATGTGTGGGTTGGCGAAAGTCGAGAAACCGCTCGCCGCGGGCCTACAGTCAATGACGAATTGAGCTACCAGGGGGAAGGAGACAAGCACACCGAAGCAGACACCATTGCAGCGCACTTGGGCGCATTCCTTGGAGGCGGCTATGGTACGACGGGAGAAAAATACGGCCAGAAGCTTGGTCAGTATTTCTGGGGTGCGTTCGATGCACAACAGCATTCTGCCGCAGACAACCTGCGTTTCCTGCGCGAAGTGATAGATCGCGAAATCACGTTCTGGCTGCTGGCGCCCAGCGAGTCAGCGGATGTATTTCCCAACTTGGAACCGCGTTTCCGGGTGATGGCGCGGCAAGGACAAGAGTATGTACTTGGAACCGACGCGCCGCGTTCGGGCTTGTCCGCCCAACTTCCCGAAGGGCAGTGGACGGTAACGCGATACGACGTCATCTCCCAAGAAACGACCGTGTTGTCCGAGGATGCCGACGGCCAATTTGACTTTGACAGTCCCGATTCTCGCGCGGTTCTATTCCATTTTGAACGAAATACCAGCCCCTAATTCGACAAGCCGTTGACTAAATACCGACCGGTTGGTATGTTTTGCCCATGAATGCTAAACGAGCTGCGGATTCCAGGGGAAATCTTGTCCAGGCGGCAACGGAATTGATGCGCAAGCAGGGCTATGTAGCCACGACCGTCGACCAGATTTGCGCTGAAGCTGGAGTGACCAAGGGAGCTTTCTTCCATCATTTCAAGTCGAAGCAGGAGCTGGCTGCGGCGTGCTTGCATGGCTGGGACGAATTAGGGGAGGAAATGGACCGGCGAGTTGGCGTGGCAATCGCCCGTGAACTCGGACAGGACGCGGATCCAGTCGACATTGCGCTGCGCTACATGGACTGGCTCAGTTCCGTGTTTGCCGATCCGAAATTGCTGAAGTCGTGTCTGGCCGGAACGATTGCTCAGGAGTTGGCGGATGGCGCAACACCACTTCGTGAGGCAGCCAACTCCTGCTTTGTCAATGCCGAGAGACGGCTAAAGTCCCTCCTCGACGCAGCCTGCAGGTCTCACAGTGTCCATCTGGATACTGGTGCGTTGGCATCGTTATGGATGGCAACGCTCCAAGGCTCGCTCATCTTGTTTAAGGCCTCAGGCGATGATGGACTCATTCCGCGGAATCTTCAGCAAGTCCGCAATTACATTTCATCACTCTTGGTAACCAAAGAATCAAAAGGTAACTCATGAAAACTGTTGACCTCATTCGCTGGCAAATCACACTGAGCAAAGACTTGACCGCCTCGTTGTTGGCCGACATGCTCGATGCACCTTTGCAGTTTCCTACCGTCAATGGTGGGAATCATCCAATCTGGATCGCAGGGCACCTAGCCTATTCAGAAGCAAATCTCATTGGCCACATGCTTGAGGGAAATGACAATCCACTGCTCGATTGGAAACCGAAATTTGGTGCAGGTTCTGAGCCGACGGGCAATTCAGCCGACTATCCTTCATTGGAGGAATTGCTTGCCAAGTGGGATGAGGTGCGTCAGCATACGATCGAGTTTCTTGACGCGCTGACTGACGACGATCTTAATAAACCGTCGATCAATCCGCCGCCAGGGCGGGAAGAGGCTTTTGGTACTTACGGCAAAGTATTCACGATTGTCGCCATGCACCCGCTGATGCACCGCGGTCAAGTCGCAGACTCCCGTCGCGCAGTTGGCCGACAGCGAATCATGAGCTAGTGACAACTGAGAACGTCTACCGCCCGATTCAAGCACCTTTCCATTCAATCGTCGAGGCAGTAATAACGGCTTCGAAGCTGTATGACGTCCAAGCGTGGAATGGACAACGGTGTGTCCGCGTGCGACCCGTGCGACCGATTGTCAACTCTGGCAAAAAGGCAGCCACCCAGCGATGATCGAGACCGAGGCGATGATGTGGCAGAAGATTGAGTGTACATCACAATCCAGTACGGAGAGTTTGTATCGATGATCCTGTGCATTGGAGGTACTCGAGTGCTCGTAGTTACGCTGCACAAGTCGGATTATTAGACTGCATTGTCGATTGGCGATGATTCGTTGGTCGAACGCCATGCGACTTGTTGAGAGATCATGGAGGAGGGCGGAGAGGCGGAGCCTTAAAGACAGTGCGTTCCCAGGCACAGCCGGCAGAGCCTGGGAACGAGATCCAATCCACAGTTCCTTAGCGATCCCGAATCCAAAATCTCCCCTTCAGCAGAGCCATATTCGGTCCAATTCTACTCTTTTAAAAATTCTCAAAATCGTCGGGAAGAAGTCGCCAGTCGACTCGTTGTACAGGCAGAGTTGGCAACGTGGCCAATTCACAACGAGAACACTGTTGGAGAATTGAAATGAATTTGCGACGAAAGTTAACGGGCTGGGCACTTGGAGCCGCGGCGGTAATGGGAACGATGGCAATGGCTGGTAGCGCTCAAGCTGGCGACTATCCGCCCTCGCATTGCTCGCAGCCACAGTACACCTACAAAAGCATGACGGTGTGGGTGAAGAAGAAAGTGCCCTACTTCGCAAACGTCATCCTCTACAAGCCCTGCGGGACTCCGTACTACGGCCAAGAACTGCGTTACAAGTGGATCAACGTGCCCGTCCAGAAGACGATTCGCGTGGCTTACTAGCACCGATATGTGACCGCCGGTAAAACCCTAAAGTTTCGATCAGCCTTGCGATTTCGCGAGGCTTTCTTTTCGCGCATGCGCGAAGATGCTCATTCCACGGGTCAGATGTCTTTGGCTGAGTTGAGAATATTGCAAAGTGCAGGAAGAATTCTTCAGCTCGTTCGTTTCCCAATGGAAAGCCATGCGAAATCCGTTGGCCCTCAGCCATCGGCAGGGGGAATGCGAAGAAGGAAACAAGATTTGCTGCTGCCGTGTTTTCTGCGATAGCTTTGATCAGTGGCTTCACATGGGCGGCAATCACTGAGTACTTTAGTTAGGGTGGGACGAGAATCGTGAATCAGGCGATCAAGCTTGCCGAGCCGACGGACGTCGAGCTGAAACGATTCGAACTCGGGTTGGCGAAAATCGAAGGAAGAGATTCGAGTTTGCCGAAAGTCTGGAGTGATTGATTCACCTGTTGGCAGCTACTCTAATTCGTATCTAGACATCTCCCAAAAACGCTGGATTTTGAACGCATGCCAAAGACTCAACTAGGAAACATCGTCTTCACTTTTTGCATAGCCCTCATCGCAGGTCAACAGTCGATGGGGCAAGGGCGAAAATTGGCAGTTGTCGTAGGTGTCGATACCTACCGGGCGAGTTCGGGACTGCCATCGCTGCAGCATGCTGGAAGTGACGCGGAACGACTGAGTGACGCACTGCGGCAATGTGGATATACGGTCTACGAAATGACGCAAGAGATTGCTCGGCAAGCTGGCAACGAATCATCAGCTCCGTATGCCGCCAACGTGCGAGATCAAATCGATGGTGTGCTAAGCTTTCCGAATCTCGGACCGGGTGATTCCATTTTGATCACGTTTCATGGACATGGTGTTCAGTTCGAGCATACGGATCCAGGCGGTACCAAATCACCACGATTCTATTTCTGCCCTGCCGACGCATCGGTTCAAGGAGTTACAGCCGACTCGCAGTTGACCGATCGCAACTACCTAATTCCGCTGCAAGAAATCTATGAGCTGCTAAAGGACTGCAAGGCAGGCACCAAGCTGCTAGTGGTAGACGCTTGTCGCAACGATCCGAGTCGGCCCAGCGTCTTTCGATCGGGACTGGCCAGTGCCACACTCCCCAAGCTACCGCCGCCACCGGGCGGTACCGCAGCCTTCTTCAGTTGCAAAGCCAACGAGCGCGCCGTCGAAGACCCAGAGTTTCAGCAAGGCGTGTTCACTCATTTTCTCGTGGAAGGTCTGTTGGGCAAAGCCGACCAGCCACTGGCGAACAAACCTGCCGACGGCATCGTGACATTTTCGGAGCTTACGACCTATGTCGCAAACAACACGTATGCGTTCGTTTACGACAAATACAAAGTCAAACAGTCTCCGGAGATGCGTGGTGAGTTTGACTTGAATCTGCCTTTGGCGAGCATCAGCCCGGCGGAGTTCACGAATTCGATTGGTATGAAGTTGGTGTTGATCAAAGCGGGGACCTTCATGATGGGCTCATCGGATTCAGATCAGGACGCGTATAATTTCGAAAAGCCGCAGCACCGGGTGACCTTGAGTCAGGACTACTATCTTGGCACGACGGAAGCGACGCAGGGCCAGTGGGAATCGGTAATGGGAACGACGCCTTGGCGTGGAAAGGAGTACGTGAAGGAGGGCAGCAATTATGCGGCAACGTATGTGAGCTGGGAGGACGCGATTGAGTTTTGCAAGAAGTTATCATCACTGGAGGGCAAGAGTTATCGTTTGCCGACGGAGGCGGAATGGGAATATGCTTGCCGAGGCGACACGACGACGGCATATAGTTTTGGCGCAGATGCGTCGTCGCTGAGCAATTACGGTTGGTGGGGCGGATTTTACGGGGACGGCAATGCCAAGAGTGAGCAGTACGCGCATCAGGTAGGTCAGAAGCGAGCCAATCCGTTAGGCTTGTATGACATGCATGGGAACGTTTCTGAGTGGTGCTCAGATTGGTATGGCGAGTATTCGAGCGGAAGTGTGACCGATCCACGCGGGCCCAGTAGTGGCTCGGACCGCGTGATTCGCGGCGGTAGCTGGAGCTACTACGCCAGGGACTGCCGGTCGGCGCTCCGTAACAGCAACGCGCCGGACTTCCGGTTCGACGGCCTGGGTTTCCGCGTGGCCGTAGGTCGTTAGGCTGAGCTCCAGCTAGCCAGTAAGCGTAGCGACAACTGCCAGGCGTACGCAGCGAGGGACGAGCGTAGTCGCGGTAGTTGGTGGCGAAGCGACGAGAAGTCCCGAATTTGGCACGGGGTGCAGGGGGCTTCGCCCCCGCGCGCGAAATATTGTTCGTTTCTCGTTCCCAGGCTCTGCCTGGAAACGCACTGTCTTCGAGGCTCCGCCTCGGCGAATGCCGAAACAACACAACACAACACGACTCCGCTCTGTGAAACACCAGGTCGCCGCGCGTAGCTTGAGGGAACAAGAATATCAAAACGACTGGGAAGAAACGGACGCTCCCTGCGTTGTTAACATATCTGTGCCTAAAAACGAAACCCTATCGCCGCTGGAAAACCCATCAAATGTTCTCGAAAACAATGATCCCAACCCTCTTCATGGTGCTTTGCATCTGTTTCACTACACACAGTGCGTACGCGGCCGAGGTGACGCCTGAAAATGCGACCAAAATCCTTCGCGAGCGTTGTTACCGCTGCCATGGTGGAGCGGCGAAGGAAGCAGGCTTGGATGTACTCAGTTTGTCTAACCTTATCGAGCAACGTGGGGATAGCAGTTCCCCGAGTGCATTCGTTGTTCCTGGTAAACCAGACGAATCTAAGTTGATTCGGGTTTTAAAGGGCGGAGAAGAATCTTATATGCCAGACGAAGGCTCTCCTGAGGCCAAAGAAATGACGCAAGAGGAAAAGGACCTCTTGCGCGAGTGGGTCGCGGCGGGAGCGCTTTTCCCGGAAGTAAAATCGCGCAGGTTCATCTCCGAAACGGATATCCTCAAAGCGATGCGAGATTACCTACTTTCGATTAAGGCCGATGATCGAGGAAACATTCGCTTCTACACCTTTACTCACCTGCATAACAATCCGGACGTTTCGGACCTCGATTTGCGTTACTATCGAGCGGCTCTGTCGAAAGCCATCAACAGCCTCACGAAAGAGCGTGAAATCATCTTACCGATTGCCTTACCGGGCACGGACGAGTCTGTCTACGTGATCGATTTGCATCGTCTTGGCTGGGATCGGCGTCACTTGTGGGAGAGCATCCTTGGCAAATATCCGTATGGTCTGAAGTTCGATTTCATCAGGGACGAAACCCAGAAGCAACTTTGGAAAGATGTCGTTCAGTTTTCCGGAGCCGAAGTGCCTTACCTCCGTGCGGATTGGTTCGTGTTAACCGCTACGCAACCACCGCTCTACCACCAGCTGCTCGACATTCCCGAAACGTTGATGGAGCTTGAGGCGGAGCTGAATCTCAACATCTTGGATAACTTCTTGGAAGGTAAGGTCGCCCGATCTGGCTATGCTAAAAGCGGTGTATCGAAGCAGAATCGCTTACTGGAACGCCACGAAGCGCCTGGGACGCCCTATTTCTGGATCAGTTATGACTTTCTGCCCAGACGAGCCAAAGGTGATTTGTCTCGGTTCCCACTTGGACCGCAGTTCGAACACAATCCATTCAATAATCAAGCATTTGATCATGATGGTGGAGAAGTTATTTGGTCGCTGCCCAACGGTATGCAAGCGTACATGCTGGTTGATGGCAAAGGCGCGCGCATTGACGCAGGGCCAATTGACGTGGTGTTCGATCGTTCAGCCGTGTTGGGAACACCTAAGATCATCAACGGCATCTCGTGCATCTACTGCCACCGCAATGGGATGATCACCGACTTCCGCGATGAGTTGCGTCAGGCTGAAACGTTGGGTGGAGCTCCTCGTGACCACGTCTTAAAGATCTATCCAACTGACGACGCGATGCAACGAGTGGTAAAGCAGGATCAGGAACTCTTCTTACGGTCACTTGAGAAAGTTGTCGGGCCATTCTTGAAAGTTGGCGACGATGCGAAGAAGTTGATCAGCGAATTTCCTGAACCAGTGGGCAAAGTTGCCGAAATGTACTCGCGTGATTTGACGGCGCGGGCCATGGCATTGGAACTGGGTGTTGAGAAAGTCGAAATTCTACAGGCCAAGATCGACGCCAATCGTGATCTGCTGCGATTCGGCCTGGGAACGATGACTCAAGACCCACCAGGAACGCTGAAACGCGAAAAGTGGGAGACGCAAGATGGTACTTCCCTGATGCAGGACGTCGCTAGTCAACTCCGCATGGGCCTGCCCTATGTGCCTGCGCGATCGGCTGGCACGCCCTAAAGAACCGATAAGAATCAACAAACGAACATCAACTACAACAATCTCGAATACACTCTTCCTGGTAGATAACAATGCGATTTATACTACTTTGCCTTACTTTGTTTCTGGCTGTTCACGCTCAGGTTCAGGCAGATCCGATCCCGGATGCGTTGCGAGTGGAACTGCGGCTACTCTCCGAAGACATCGCCAAGATCATCGAAAAGAACAATGGTGGTGCAGTGGCAATCGGTGAATTTGGCGGCTCGGTTGAAGTTGTTGGGAACGCAGGACCTGGCATTCAACTAGTGCTAGCCGATGAGCTGCAAAAAGCAAAAGTGGTCGTTGACAATACGAACCACCGCTTCGAGATTTCAGGTCGATACCAGCCGTTTCGAGATACTTCCGATAATCGAGCGAAAGCAGGAGGAAAACCCGACCAAGCCACCAATCTGAATGCAGTCAAGCTGGTTGCATTCCTCATCGACAAGGACACCGGCGAGCCCTTGGCCGAACGACCAACAGGACGGCTCATTTTTGGCAGCGAGACGGTTCCCAGCATGTTGGGCCTTAACGTTTCTCACGCACCTTTGCGAGACCCGCAAGGCATCTCGGATGCAATCGGCGAGGCGTTGAAACAGCCGCAAATAAATGTCCAGGGCAGTCGCATTGCTGGACGTACGGGTCAGTTCGCCATTGAACTGATTGTCAAGGAAGGTGGCAAGTACATCGCTCAGAAAGTCACCGAGGAGAGGGGCAAACCGTTCGTACCGCTCAACGAAAAAGACATCTACGGAGTGCGGCTAATTAACGACGCGCCCTTTGAAGTGGCCATCGACCTTCGCATCGATGGTGTGAATTGTTTCGCGTTCAGCAAAAGCAAGTCGACTCACTGGATTGTCGGCGCTGGACAACACACGGACATTTTGGGTTGGCACCGAGACAACAAAGTGACGACTGAATTCAAAGTGGTCAACAATTTCCCAGGCACTGCAGCAGCGAAGCTAAAACTGAAACCGTCGTCTGAGATTGGATTGATTACTTGTTCGTTTAGTGCATCTTGGGAGAAAGACTCCCAGCGTCCAACGGACGAACCCGAAGTTCAAGGACGTGGGACTGGATTTGGTGATGACATCAAGATCAACACAACCCAAGTCCCTCGCACCATCGGTCAAGTCCGCGATGTATTGTCCGTGAGATACGAACGTTAGATCCTCGTACCCAGGCTCTGCCTGCGTACGACAAACGCAAAAACGCAGTTAGGACTCGTCCAGAATTATGTTGCCGGATCTGAGATCAGCCGCAGTGCGATAGCACGCGGTTTTCGAAGGAACCGGACGCTAACGCGTTCCGGCTGATTCGGTAACTTATACAGGTCGCGTCCAGCTTTGATGCTTTAATCAATAACGCATCAGTGCGCTAGGCTCACACTCCA
>JAGQPR010000168.1 GCA_020426625.1 Planctomycetales bacterium | reverse complement strand
ACGGCAGCGAGCCGTAGTCTATTTGTTAACTTCATCAGAGCGTTAGGTCGCCGTGTAGGGAATGAGAGTAGGTCTCGGTAGATGCACTCCTGGGCGAATTATTACCATACCAGCATGTCCAGCCCGACGACAGGTAGGGGCAATTGCAAGTCAGCACGCGCTCGCTCAATTGTCAGAATCATGTAGCTTGCACAGCAGCGTTAATCTCCCTACATCGACGTCCGTAGCGATCCGTTGAAAATAAATGCCTCCCCCTTTCGTCTCGAATCCCTCTGCCAGCCAGTCGGAAATCCGAGTGACGATTAGCATCGAGCCGCATTGCAGTTGTTCAAGCAATCGCTTTTCCAGTTCCCGCACCAATTCTTCGCCAAAAAAGGGAACGTGATAATAGACAACGTCAAAACAGCCGTAGTTGTATTCGAGTGCATTTGCTTGTTCGAAAGCACAAAGCGGATACAACTGGCGTGCCAAGTTGACATACTCTGTTAGCAAGTCAATACCGGTCGCCGTCATCCCTGCTTGTCGAGCCAGTTCGCATTTCGTTCCTAGCCCGCATCCCACCTCAAGAAAACGAACTTGGTTGAGCGGCTTGCCAGTCACTCCCTCTATAGTTCGGAACGCATTCAGCAAGGATGCGTTGGAAGCGCGAATGTAGGGATAACCTCGCTCGACTTTCCCGTTGTGTTCAAAGGGAATGTTGCCCACTGAAAGAAGGCCGCGCTCGGCGAGAATGAAATCTTCGAGTTGACGGACAACCTCTTCCTGAGTGAGCACTTTGGTATCTACCCTCGGGGTGCGGAGTTTCCACCGTCCATGATTAGACGCTCAATGATGTCGATGAATTGCTGTTTCAGCTTGGTATGCGCATCGCCGGTTGCCGGTCCCGAGAAACCGCTGTACACGGCGCGCACCGTGCCGCTTTGGTCCACGAAAAGTGTCGTTGGAAAACTGCGGATTCGATCCAGCATCGGTAATTGCTCGGAGGCTTTTTGTTTGTCGGACAGCCCGGCAATCAGTACCGGATACGATACATTAAATCGCTCGACATAGCGTTTCACCTGTTTTGCGTCACGTTCAAAATTGCCAGTGAGTTCGAAGGCAAGCCCAATAACGCGTAGACCACGTTGGTTGTAAGCCTCGTGAAGCTCGGTTAGCAAGGCAGCTTCATCATGGCAATTGGGGCACCAAGAGCCAAAAATCTCAACAACCGCTGCTGATCCGCCTGAGAACAACTGGGCCAAATCTGTAGGTTTTCCGTCCAAATCGGGAAATCGAAGTGAGCTGAGGTTATTCGGCTGGACGATGTGCACTTCCTCAAAACCGGAAGGAAGGCTGGCGTTAGCGTCGCGTTTTGCTTCCCAAGTATCGTGATACCAATTGCCCGACCAAAACTCTCCCTGAAGATTGCCTGTTTGATCTAATTGGGCCGTGAACAAAAAAGCATGCGCGCCATCGAAACAGGAAAGCTTCAGTTGACCGTTACGGACAAACCCGAATAAATAGCGGTAGTCTCCCGTGGTGGTCAAAAAAGTGCCAGCGACATAGTTTTCTTCGACTTTCTGGAAAATACCTACAGCAGGTGACTCTTCGTCCGTGAATTGAACCTGCCAGCGACCGATGAATTCGTCGGGGGCGTCCACTTCCGCTGCAACAATGCGTACGCCATGCGCTTCCAAAACGGCAACATCACTCTTGCTGCGCCGCTTTTCCCAATGACCCGTGAGCAGCGTGCCATTGTCGGCTAACTCAAGTTGCAAACGAGAATCGTAGTGGGCTATGTCCAGTCGGAGTACGTGATCATTGATACTTTGCACGTCGACGTCGATACATTCAGCGCCATTGAAGACCTGCGCAATTGGTTTCTGATTGTCGAACGCAATCGACAACTTGAAGGGCAAAGCTCCACCGGGCGTTTTCAGAGAGATTTGCCAATCGCCTGCGAAACCGTTCGGTGGAGCAGTCAATACTGTTGCCATAAAAATCATCAGTGTGGTTACCAACACTAGTCCTTTCACACTAAGCTGAGGCTGGCCTCTCGTACCAACTCAAGCGGCTGTTGCGGGCTGTTACTTTCCTCGCAACAGACCAGGCTGGATATCTGTCTCGAGAGTCGACGTCTGATTGGCATTAAATTTAACCCAAGCAATTGCCCCCATCACAGCATTGTCCGTACACAGTTCCTTGGGCGCGATCACCAACTCAGCAGAACGCCGCTGAACCATTTGCTGCAACTGACGCCGAAGTGGGTCATTGGCAGCCACTCCACCGCCGACGCACAAACGACTCAAACCGGTCCTGAGCAGCGCCAATTCTGCTTTGCCAACGATGCAGTCAATTGCAGCCTGCTGGAAGCTGGCCGCCACGTCAGCTCGCAGTTGGTCGGGAAGATTCAAATCCGCAAAGTCGTGTTTTCCATTACCCACCAGTTTATAACGCACGGCCGTCTTCAGCCCGGAGAAACTCATATTCAATGTCGATTTGTCGCTTAACATGGGTCTAGGCAAGCGAAATGACCTGGGGTTACCTTGTTCGGCCAACTTGCTCAGCTGTGGACCGCCTGGATAGGGCAGGTTTAGCATGACCGCTACTTTATCAAACGCTTCTCCGACGGCATCGTCAATGGTCCCGCCAAGGTAGGTCCAGTTCTCAGGTGCATGGCACTGATAAAGGTTGGTGTGGCCGCCGCTAACGACGAAGCCGACGCAGGGGAAAATACTGGTCAATTGCCCCAGCTGGCAAGCGTAAATGTGAGCTTGCACATGATTGATTGCGATCAACGGTTTTTTCCAGGCAACGCACAACGCCTTGGCGGCAGACAAACCAACGAGCAAGGAACCAGGCAAGCCTGGCTCGGTGGCTACAGCTATCGCCGCCAGTTGGGAGATTGGGTCGATCGCCGCTTCCTCAAGGACTTGTTGCAGAATCGGTACGATCCTCTCAAGGTGGCAGCGCGCTGCCAACTCTGGAACAACGCCTTGAAAAACTTGGTGTACGGCTTCCTGACTGGCGACAGCCGCTCCCAACACAACTCCATTGCGGTCAATGATGGCCGCTGCAGTTTCATCACAAGTCGTCTCAATCGCCAGAATGTACATGGCTGGTTCTTGCCAATTCAACTGGCTAAAGCTTGTTGCAGTCCAGAAAAGAAACCGCCGCCCAACGATCCCGGCGGCAACCCAGGTGTGCGATAGGCCGGATCCTGCATCGCCTGGTCAAGGCTGACAAAGCGGTACCCTCGATTGCGGATCACTTCAATCGCCTTGTTCAGTGTCAATGCATTCATCTGATTGCAGTGAATGAGCAGCACTTGCGGCAGTTCGTAGCCCAACAACTCATTCGACTTTGTTTCAGAATACTCAAATGCGTTGTCTACGGCTCTGAGCACGGATGCCAACAGCTCCTCTGCCTGTTGCGTGTCACCGGCGCGAAGAAAGCGTTGGTAATTGGATGCAAAGGAATAGTCTTTGTAGTCGACGGTTACTGGCGCTATTGCATAGTCGCGTTGCGTGAGAAACTCTTCGACTGCCGCAGCTCTCTTTCCCTCATCACTGGAGAGGTAGGGATAGCGAAACCACCGCAAGGGCTTCCGCTGTGCAGAAAGTAGTTGCCTTGAGACAACTTCACCTTTGATGACATCGTCGAAGAATTCATCCAGTGCGGCGCCACGCAATCGCCGATGGGAAAATGTATGGTTGCCCAAGTCCAACCCTGCCGCGATCCAATCCTCCACCACTTTGATACGGGCATCCCTCTGTCCGGATACATGCAGCTGCCGCTCATTGACAAACATGGTTACGGGCACAGATTCGTCTAGGAAGATTTGCCTTAGGGCCGCAGAGATCGTTTGAAAGCTGTTCAGGTCATCTCCAGCTCCACTTGCTGGCCCATCGTCAATGGTGATTGCAACCGAACGCTGTGGCTCAGCGTCCGAGCCGAGCAATACAGGCTTAAGGGAAAACGCCGAGGCGCCTGCTAGGCTAACTAGCGTTCGACGGCTGAATGTTCTGTGGCTATTCATGGATCGTTGACTCCACGTTTTTCTCAGCTGGTTAAGTGAGGTGCGAGCGCACTCCATGGCAATTAGGATGCTTTCCCCACGTCATAAACATTGGCGAAGCACTGGTTACTGGGGAGTATTCATTCCCAATTGAGTCATTTTCCGGTAAAGATTAGAACGATGCATTCCCAACTGCCGGGCGGTCCGGGCCAGATTTCCTTCCGCTGCATCCACATGTCGCTGAATGTATTGGCGTTGGAACACGCTGGTGGCGTCCGCCAAGCTTAAATTCGACGGAACACTGGCCACGTCGTTGGACGACGCCGGAGACAGCACAAATGCCAAGTCTGTGTCCTCGACAACTGGTCCGCTGGTCAGGTAGGACACACGCTCCATCAGATTTCGTAGCTCTCTTACGTTACCCGGCCAAGAGTGGTTTAACAAGCTACTGCGGGCTGACGGAGAAAGCGTGGGAGGCGGTCGGCCCACTTGGTGTCCAAACTGTTCCAGGAAGAACTCGGCCAATATGATGACATCCTCACCGCGCTCTCTCAGGGCAGGATTTTGTAGCGTCACGACATTCAGGCGAAAGTATAGGTCTTCGCGAAATTTCTTCTCTCGCACCAGTTTGACAAGATCTTGGTTGGTGGCGGCCAACACACGCACATCCGTTTGGATGGCAGTTGAACCTCCCACCCGCACGATGACCTTATCTTCCAGGACGCGAAGCAGTTTGGCTTGGCCGCCCAAGCTCATTTCACCGATTTCGTCAAGCAGAAGTGTGCCGCCGCTAGCCAATTCGAACTTGCCAGCACGGCTGGAAATTGCATCAGTGAAGGCTCCTTTTTCGTGTCCAAACAACTCGCTTTCCAGCAGAGTCTCCGCAATCGCGGCACAATTTACAGCTACAAAAGCTTGGTCGCGACGTGTGCTCTGAAGATGCAGACTTCGCGCCACGACTTCTTTGCCCGTGCCATTTTCACCAAGAATTAGCACTGCCAACTCCGTGGGAGCCACTCGGGCCACAGTGTCACGCAGGGCGACGATCTGTGGGCAATTACCAACCATCCGCATCGTATCGGAAGCGCTCTTGACCAAGCGATCCCTGGTCTTGATCAATTTGTCGATTCGTTGCGAATTCTCAACCGCAGCGGACGCGTACAAAGCCAACTGGGCGAGAAACCGCTCATCGCCAACCGAGAATTTGCCAGAACGGTGATTGAGTACTTCGAACACTCCTAGCGGGCGATTCTTGCCATCCTGTAACGGTACGGCAACCAAAGATTGAGTCGTGTAGCCAAGTTGTTTGCCAACTTTGGTATTGATCGCTTCCGGGTCACCGGAGGCATCCCAGCGACGAGGCAAACCTTCACGCAGCACCGCGCCGACGACACCTTGATCGTCGCGAACACGCAATGGTTCACCTTCGACCCCTAAAGCTGGATGTCCCACTAACTGATTCTTAGGCTTGTCCCATAAGAAAATACTAGCTCGATCTCCGTTCAAGACGCGCGCTGCTGCCTGGGCCATATTGTGAAGCAGCTCGGTCAGATCTTGCGTCCTCTGCCAGTCGGCTGCCAGTGCCAGCAGTGTTTGCAGTTGATCGACACGCAGCGCCAGGTCCGATTGTTCGGCAGTGATCATCAGGCCGCTACGGAGCATCTTGGCCATCAGCTCGGCAGCGGATTCGCTGACACTTTTGGCTGGATGCACTAACAACACTTCTGCGGGCTGAACCCTTCCGCAAACTGGAATAGCCAGCCAATTGTTCTGAGTCAGTATCTCCGACTGATCGCTTGCGGTGGCTGCCAGATCGATTGGCAGATGCTGGTGAATCCCGGGCGAACCCACAACGGCCCAATCAACGCCCTGCTGGTAAACCCATACTACCCGCGAGTCATCTAGGCCAGATGTGATGGCAGCGAGTGCACTTTCGCGAAAATCGCCGACCGATTTGCTTCGCGCGATAGCTGCCAGGATATCGTTGGCGGTGCGAGCACTGGAAATATCAGTCTGCGACATTCGTTGCTATCCTACCGGTAATCGACACCATGGGCATATCCCGTGCCTCACGGAAAGAACTTGCCCACCGTCTGCTGCGGCAATGGTTTTGAAGCGAGTGAGCCTGCGACAAGCGCAAGCGTGGAAACGACGATCATCGCGGCAACGGGCATGATCTCTACTTCGGTGGTCCCCATCGGGATCTTGATCAGGTATTCGCTAAGTGGTCCATCTGCTTGGAGCGCCTGCCAGAAATACCAACACCAGGCACCGCCCGCGGCAATGATGCTGGCATAAGCGCCCAAGCGAGTCAGCCGTCGCCAATAAAGTGAGGCGAAAATCAACGGGAACAGACTTGAAAATCCACTAAAGCACCAAACGCCTAATCCAAAGACCGCTTTGGGATCCAGCAGGCTCAAACAATACGTTACGACGACTACCAGGATAATAAAGGTGCGGGTCAAGAAAACGGTTTGCTGATCGGTAAGTTTACCGTCCTTGGTAAAATAGGGTTTGGCAATGTCGTTGGTAAACATCGTACCCACGCACAAGAATTGGCTATCCAGCGAGCTCATAATCGCAGCCAACACGCCTGCGGCAAGGAATCCGCCAAGCAACTCGCCTGAGAGTCCCTTGACCAGTATAGGCAACACTTTGTTCTGGTCGCCCGGCGCATTATGATTCAGTCTCGCCAAGGCTGGGACCAGCGTCTGCGCTGTATCGGTCGTCGCCCAAATGCCGAGCATGATGCACGGGCCCCACACCAGCAGAATGAATATGGGGTGGACAATCACACTCAACTTGAATGTATTCGCGTCCTTGGCCGTCAACCAGTGCTGAAAGATATGAGGAAACATGCCAACTGAAAGTGGAATCAGCATGTATGTCAAGAACACGGACTTGGACACACCGGCACGAGTTGTCCATCGATCTTGAACCTGAGCAGATACTTCTCGCATATTTTCAAGCACACTACCCGCTCCCAGCGACCGGGCAATCACAAAGAAAGTAATCAATCCGAGAATCAAGAAAGCCAGTGTTTGAAACGTATTGGCCCACGCCGTTCCACGCATGCCGCCAAAAAAAACATAGATCAACACCACTGCGCAAATAATCAACGATCCCAGCCAATTCGGAATTGCACCTACCGATGGCGGTACTGCGGGATCCCCAGTGAAAATGTTCGGGAACGCGCCACTGGTGAAGACGTTGACGACAGTACCCGCTCCCAAGATTCCAGCCAGTAAATAGACAATGACCATGGAAACGAGTATCGGAAACAATACCAGGCCGATTTTGGGACTATCTAGACGATCGCGGAAAAACTCAATTTGAGTTGCATAACCATACTGGTGACCAAATTTCCAAAGCTTGACACCCAGCAGGAAAAAGCACAAAGAATGGACGATGCCGCTGGACGATGCCATCTTGCCGTAGACCCCAATACCGTTCTGCCAGGCCTCGCCCGTCGAACCGATTAGTGCAAAGGCGGTCATCGTCGTACCGAACAACGACATCAACAGCATGAATGGGCCAATCGAATGCGTAGCCAGCTGAAAATCTTTGCCGCTGCCCGAAAAAAGCCGGTTCGAAGTCACCCCAAGGGTCAAAAGCAAGCCTAAGTATCCGGCGATCACCATTGCGCTGGTCACGCTGCGTCTCCTCTCGATTCGGATTCGCTGAGCGGCCAGGCATACCGCGTCGCTAGGAACCAAGTGAACGCCGCCGCAAGCGATAAGCATGCGTGATAGAACAAACCGATGGGGACGATTCCAAAAACTAGCGTGCTATTTTCCCAAAACCAATCGTCCTGATGCAAAATGACTAGCAGCATGACGATGAGCCATACCCCCAATGAAGCTGGAGTTCGGTGCATAGGGGATCATCCAGTTATTGATAGTGCTTTTTGTCCCGCTCTGGTCGACGCGCTAGTTAAAAGTGCTCAAATGCACGAGCGCCCGAGCCTAGTGGTTTGGGACAGCTAAAAATTAGGATTGGTCCGTAGTGGGATTCGCCAGAATTCCCCGATTGAGAGGAATTCTGGCGAATCCCACTACCCTAAAATTAGGCTGTAACAGACCACTAGAGAGCAAGGGAGGTTTGCACGAATTGCTAATGTGAGCCGAGTTCTTTTGATAGCATTAGTCGCCTTTCGCTCTGTGCAAGATGCGGAAAAAGTGGCACTGCTCCCAAACCGCGACCACGTTGGTTAGAGGTAATGATTTAGTTACTCTCCTCTGTCGACTGCTGGATTAGTCGATTGCTTGCACAATATGCTGTGTAAGCAACGTCAATGCTGCTACCAGATGTCGTGGTAAAACCGTCTAATTCAGCAGTCCAGGCGGCGAGAGTCGCGAGTAATGCGAACGGAGAGGGGGCTTTCTCGGTGCATCACGGCTGAGTGAAAACTACGGCAGGTGAGGCGCGTGAGCAGCTCATCCAGGCGATTTTCGATTGAGTTTGGGTTTGCCACGTTTGCGGACAATTCCAGGGGCAAAAAGCGAAAAACCCGCAAGTTCTACGCACCTTAACAACGATAACTCTCTTACATCGGAGGCAAGCAAGCCCCATTTCTGTTCTTGGATACCAGCTTGATGCGGGTGCTCCCTAGACAGTTTGACAGGATGGATCGCCGGGTGGGCAACTGGGCTTGCTGACGCCTCAAGCAACTTAAGTCGATACGAGGGATCGTTCGATGTCGCGTAAATTTGACAGAACTATTCTAGGCCTATTCCTCTCCGCAAGTTTGATTGCGTCCACAGGGTGTATAGGCATCACCAACGGGCTAAACCTGGGACCATTGGCCATACCAATCCCGGTAAGTCCCTATTTCCAAGACCAAGAGGAATTGGAATTCCACAATCACGAGCGCTACGAGAGAGTGCCGATTATCGGACCCATTACCGCTGGTGGTCCCGCCATCGCACTGGATCCACCAAGTGACGATGAGGTCATGCAAGCGCTGGAACAAGCGCGGCCAGTACGTGGTGGCATTCCGTTCTTGTACGAGAAGCAACGCAACAACGTGCAAATCGTCAAGGAGAAAATTGCTGACTACGTCGATCCTCCCAGGTTCATTCCTTTGATCGGAATGGCTAGTCTGCACCATGCTCACTACAAGTGTACGGTTTACTTCAGCGAACGCACAATCAATGGCTGGCCTGTGCCGTACACTTTGGAAGACAAGGAATCTGCCGAAGTGGTCTACATCGACCACAACCACTTCCACATGTGCGGCAATCCGGACACCGGTGCCAGCGCCATCTACTAACGGGCTCCTGCTTGTGTGTAGAGTTGGTTACCACTAACGTTCACATCGCTTAACAGGTTACGAGTTCAGTAAGCACACTAATTGCATATCGCATCTGCAGCTTACCAGCAGTCGAGAATAACCTGATTGCCACACCCGGCATTTCAGTACGAAGCCGCAGAGAATCCTCTGCGGCTTTTTCGTTTTGCGCATGAGCCTTTGAATCTCTTGGCAATTTACAATCCTCAAGCAAGCGATTATCAAATGCCAATTGCAGTGATCACAGGTAGTTCGTCCGGCATTGGGCAGGCTACGGCTTTGGCGATGGCACAGCGTGGCTACGACCTTCTGCTCCATGCCCGCGGCAACTTGCTGGGACTTCAGGCTACGGCCCGCCAGATTGGCGACGAGTATTCAGGCACCAAGGTCCGCTGCATTACGGCCGATTTCAGCTGCAACCGAGCTCGGCGCGATTTCGTACAAGCCGCATTTGCTTGGCAGGGATCGGTGGCTGCCTGGGTGAACAACGCTGGCGCCGACGTGCTGACCGGCGCCTCTGCCGCCCTGCCCTTTTTAGATCGACTGGAGCGGCTCTGGGCCATCGATGTCGCGGCGACCGCCGATCTCAGCAGGCGTGCAGCTGTTAGGATGGCGGACCGGCCGGTCGCCAATATGTCGATCACCAATATGGGCTGGGATCAAGCGCAAATGGGGATGGAAGGTGAACCGGGGCAGCTCTTTTGCACCGTCAAAGCTGCCGTCGAAGCCTTTTCTCGCGCGTTAGCTATGTCGGTTGGGCCAAACATTCGCGTTAACTGCGTTGCACCCGGTTGGATAAGAACCGCTTGGGGACAAGCCTCGACCAGCGAATACTGGACGAAGCGTGCTGTAGCGGAAAGCCTATCAGACCGCTGGGGGACACCGGAGGATGTGGCGCAATGCATCTCGTGGCTTACGTCGGAACAGGCTTCTTTTGTGAGCGGTCAGGCGATTTCGGTCAACGGTGGTCGCCGATACTTCCCCGCCAACGAGTCTGAATAACACCTAGCGACTGGTGTTCATTACTGGTGTGTAATTTTTCGTCTCGCTGGTCCGATCAGCGTGGGACTTTGAAATCCGCCCGACGGAACTATCGAGAGGACAGGACTCACTAAACGCATATTTGGGGTCGAAACTTGACATTCTGAAAGCGACTGAATATAACATTTTGTTAATGCGAGGCGCATTTTAATAAATGTGCGGTAAATGTTTGTTTCCGTCATTTTCATGTTTGGAGGATCGGCTATGGCCAAAAACCGTGCACGGCGAGTAGGCTTCACATTGGTGGAGTTGCTCGTGGTGATTGCAATTATCGGAATTCTAGTGGGCTTGCTGTTGCCCGCAGTTCAAGCGGCGCGAGAAGCTGCTCGACGAATGCAATGCAGCAACAATCTAAAACAACTGTCGTTGGCAGCGCTCAACTACGAGTCGGCGTACCAACGATTTCCTTCACGTCAGCAAGGGTCGGGCACGATCCGCACACAAGCGCAGCGTATGCGAATGAGCGGCTTTGCTACTCTATTGCCATTCATTGAACAGACAGCATTGTGGAACCAAATTCAGGGCCCTCAACAGAATACGAACCCCTGGAGCGCTTGGTATGCCAATAACGGCAACAACATGCCGCATATGGGGTGTCCCAGCGATCCGGGCTGGGGTAGCACTCGCGATCCAAACAACCGAGTTGCTCGCGGCAACAATTGCTACGCTTTCAACGCTGGCGATTGCTACGCCCGCGGTGCCTGGCACGATCAGGCGGAGCGTGACAATACCAATTTGTCGATTCAAAGACCAACGATTCACACTCGAGGTGTCTTCGGACGGCACACTTACTACAAGATCGGCAGCGTAACGGACGGAACCAGTAACACGCTTGCTTTTTCAGAGCGGCGTGTCCCAACCTCTCAAACTGGCAAGGGTATGGTTGCGTGGTCTGCTGGAGATGTGGACGTTTATGTGCCGCTGACCTGTCGCACGTTGTGGTCTGGCAATCAATATGGTGGTGCGGGCTATGTTCGTTTTAACTCGGACACTCAGGCAGGTCATCGCTGGGCGGATGGGTCGGCGTTTTTCCATGCCTTCACCACGATCCTACCTCCGAACACGGCTGTGTGTCTAATCGGAAATTCAGCGGCTTGGCAGGCGACCGGAGGACATTACGGCCCTGGCATCTGGACTCCCAGCAGTGAGCATACCGGTGGCGTGAACTGTAGCTACGTTGATGGAAGTGTGCACTTCATCAGCCAGAACATCGACACCGGAAACTTGGGTGTCATCGCCCCTCCGGAGGTTGGCGGAGGCCCAAGTCCCTACGGAGTTTGGGGAGCCTTGGGATCAAGGTCTGCCGGTGAAGTTGTTTCCGGACTCGAGTGATCATTCACACGCGTGTCCATCCAAGCTTTAATACGTAAAGTCACTGGGAACAACAGTAAAACCGTGGGGTGATCGACAGTTCACCTCGCCAACTACTCAACAATAGCGGGTCTGGTTCATCCAGGCCCGTTTCCAATTAGAGCGGCCCCAAAATAATTGGCGAGCGCAGCTTTTTATTGGGGCTGGACATTGCGCGACCTTTGCGAAAGTCCATGCTTCCGTATTTAACGGGAAGCAGTTTTGGTCCACAACGCACAGTCCCAATTGATCTTGTTCGACACACATTTTTCCCGCAACAATCCGTCAATCAACTATTGAGAGTACTATGTCATACAGGATTCTGCTTCTTTCGATTTCAGCTTGCTTGATGTTTCAATTGGGATGCAATAGCGTCCCCGACGGACCCAAAACTGTCCCCGCCGAAGGAACGTTGACCTTGGATGGCGAGCCTGTGGAAGGGGCTTCTGTGGTATTCGTGTCGTTGACCGGAGGCGAGTACTCGGCTTCGTCGTCTACCGATGAAGAAGGTGGGTTCAGCTTGAATGCTTTTGAGTACAAGACTGGTGCGGTGCCCGGGACCTACGGTGCCATCATCATGAAGAACGAAGAAATCACCAGCAATGCCAGTTCGTTGAAGGGTGAAGGCGCCGAGCACGCCGCTGGGGAGGGTAGCAACGTGGTGCAATTGGGAGTTCGCAACGCACTTCCAGCTAAGTACCAGCAGCCCTCGAAGGACTTTCAGTTCACGGTTCCAGAAGATGGTGTGACCGATTTGTTAATCGAGTTAACCTCCAAGTGAGATTCGAGTCAGCAAATAAACTGACCGCCCGACGTTTGATATAGGCTCTGCAGGCGGAAAAAGCTCCCGGTACAATGCTGATTTGGAATTCTAAGCATCCACACAGAAGTCTTTCCGAATAATCGGCCGCTTGGGCTTTAGCCACGGTTGTACACGTATCAGAAAACTTGCGTTGGTGCTTTAGACCCGAAAGGGCCGACAGAGTTCTGAGCACGAAATTCGGGAAACAGCCCATGATCAGTGACCAGCGGCGCGGTCTGCCAGCGAGCCTACAGCTGCTCTATTTTGCCGCTGTAGCGATATGGCTGCTTTGGCCGCTGCCTTTGTACTTTACTACTGCTCTGCCGACTGGGGATTCACCAACTGCTACGGTCCCAATGCTGAATGCTTGGATCGTGTGGTGGAATTCAGAGAGTTTGCTTCGTGGCTTCGTTGACTATTGGGATGCACCGATTTTCCATCCCAGTCCCGGTGCGCTGGCGCTTTCGGAACCACAACCAGCCACGTTAGCTATGGCACCAATCGTCTATGGGATTGGACCAGTGGCAGCATACAACAGCTATGCGATCGCGTCGTTGCTGTTGAACGGTTGGTTTGCTTCTCGGTTACTTCGGACCATGGGGGCGAGCAATCTAGCGGCACTGGCGGGGGGAACTGCAGTGGAGTTGCACCCGCTGGCGCTGAACAATCTTGAGGCGCTTCAATTGGTGCCGATGTGGAGTGTGATGTGGACGATCGATCTATTGTTTCGATTTCGCCGCACGGCCGACTTATTTACGGGCTCTCTAGTTGGAGTAGCACTGGGCGTTACGGCATTGCTTAGTTTGCACCACACGCTTTTCTTCGGCATCTTGCTAGCAATGAGTTCTTGGACGCTTCTCATGAAGGAGCCTGCGTCTTTCAAAGACCAAGAATTCTTGCCCGCGCGGAGACCGATCTGGCTTTGGCCAGGAGGAGGATTGTTGGCCGTTGCGACGTGCTTGTTAATCTCGCTACCGGTCGTTCTACCCGTCCTGTCGATCCATCAGCAGTATGGATTCGCTCGCAGTGATTCGCTGGTGGCCGCTTTGTCGGCGACTTGGGCGGATTGGTGGACGACCAACTCGACGGCTTGGATTCGCAGTGGCAGCTTGGACCTATGCAGTTTCCCGCTGCTGCCCGGCGTCCTGCGCACGGTTCTTGCTACATTTGGTTTGTGCTGGTGTTTTCGCTTCTCGCCCAGGTGTTGTGGTTTCTTACTGCTAATGTTGTTGGGCAGTCTGACTTTGTCGTTTGGGACTCATCTCAGTTTGGGTGAATGGCAACTGTGGCCGAACCTAACCGATTGGCTTCCACCGCTATCCCGAGTCCGCAGTCCCTATCGCTTTGCGTACTTTACTCAGCTGGCTATCGTGCTGCTCGCTAGTTTCGTAGTTGGTCGGTGCAACAGCTGGATTTCGTCGCGTGTGTCCGGCGTCGGTGTCAGTGGCCGGATGCGTGTTGTGAAACCGGCGTGTGTAGCTGGCCAAATATTGCTGTTTGCCGTTGTCGTATTGGAGGTGATGCCCCCAAGAACCCATTTGGCATTCACGCCATTGGCGGGGCAGATGCCAGCGTGGGTCGATTTTGTTGCACACGAGACTCCAGCCGATAAAGCGATAGTTTGTTTACCCGTGGCCAGGGATGTTTCGGAATTGGCCAACCAGCAAGAAACGGTCTGGATGCTGTATGCCACGCAGCACCAAATCCCTTTGGTCAATGGGTATTCGGGGTTCACACCACGTCCATGGGCAACTCTGAGGCCTCAGCTGGCTAATGGTTCTCTGGATCCCAAAATGCTGGCGACGCTCAGAAGCATGGGCGTTCATTTCCTGGTAATTAGGAAAGATAAAGTCCAAGATTCGGTGCTAGAGTTTGTTCGGGGCTGTCAAGGTTGTCGCAGCAGATTCGAAGACGAATGGTCACTGATTGTCGAATTGCAATCTAGCGAGGTCTAAGCACAACATGGGCTAGGCTTCGTCTTGGGAGAAGGTTCCGCTTGCCGAGCGGCAACACATATTTGGCTGGAGTCGCTATTCTCGCCAGTAGCCATCCCGGTAAATGGCTCCAATTCGGACACTTCTCGCTAATCGCCACCACGGTTTGTAAATATTCGCCGAAGGGGTGAATGGAGCAATTGATCTGGCG
>JAGQPR010000167.1 GCA_020426625.1 Planctomycetales bacterium | reverse complement strand
CAAGGGAGAGTAAGTTGAATTGGTGTCGATTAGCGAGAAGTGTCCAGAAACTTGAAATTAGTTCCTGGCGTTGGAATCCGTATCATCATGTCGATCTTGGCAACGATAACTGCAGACGAGATGCGAAGACAGGGCCTTCCGCCGCTCGATATCCGGTGTAGCACAAAGCTCGTTCCCTTGCGTTTCCCTGAACCGCAAACGCCGCTTTACTTCCACGGGCCGCCTGGTGGTCCAGATTTTCTTTACATACAAGTCATCCAGAGCCAACCAAGTTCGCAGCAGTTTTCGCTCGACGCGGAAGTGTACAAGCACGATTTGCCTGGGCGCCATTTTGAGCTTGGTCCGACGGGCGAATTCGATCTTGGTGGAAGCAAACGTCCTACTCGACTGTGGAGCATCAAGTACACGCCCTGGCTTGATTCGCGTGCGTCCACTTTTCTGGAGGTCCCGTCAGCGAGTGCCATTGTCTTGATCACCTTTTCCGCCTGGATGGATGCCAACCACAACATCGTAACCCGTGACATGCAGCGGTTAATACTGAGAACGTTAACGATCAAATCAAACTGTGTCGGGTCAAAGCAAGAGGAGTAGTCACCCGCACTTTTTCAAAGCCAGCCTCACGGGATAGACTCGTCCACAAAAGCACCGACTGCCAAATGACCTGTCGCTGTGGATCGCTTGCGAATAAGCGGATGGGTTAAGAATTGCCAGACCACCAGTGGCTGCTAAGCGAAGAACACTCTCTCGGCTGTCTTTTTGAGTATCCAATCACGGTCGCTGACGCTGAGAAAATCGAGATGACTCTTTACGAGTTCGATTGATGCTTCGTAGGTATGCTCGCCTTGCACTTGATAGGGACAGTCGCTGGCCCACATTAGCCTTTCCGGTCCAAATGCATCCAGCAAACGCTTGATCATCGCTCCCAAATCTTCGTAAGGTTCTTGTTTCCTCCCAAGCGCATAGAAAGCAGAAACTTTCACGGAGACCTGAGGGAACTCGGCAAGCCGACACAGATTGTCTAGGTCGGACACGCGAATAATGCCGTCGACTCCAATGCGCCCGAAATGGTCGATGACTACGGGTGTTTGAGGATACAACCGGCACATTTTCGCCACAGACGGCAAGTACTCAGGGTTGATCAAATGACACATGGCTAGTCCTTGCTCGGCACCGCATTGCCACATTGCTCGCATGCCGTCGCCAGTCAACCATTGCTCAGGTGTTCGGTCGCCGGGTCGGATGCGGAATCCTTTAACACCTTGAGCAGCTAGCCGCTTCATCATGGCAACTGGTTCATTATTCTCATCGACAACTGCCACGCCAGCAAAGACTCCCTGGAAACGCTCCATCATCGCCAGCATGTACGAGTTGTCATAGCCATAAAAACTCATCTGAATCAACACAATGCGCCCAACGCCGCTAGGCTTTGCATGGGCCATCAGTTGCTCGGGAGTAAAGCTAGGTGGCTGCATATCAGCAAGTTGGAATCCATCAGCTAATGGATAAACCTTGGTATCTGGTGTCCAGACATGCACGTGAGCGTCAATCCAGTCGCCTTGTCCGGCAGCGTTTGAAATGTATCGAGACGAAACGAGCGTAGCTCCGAGACCTGCGGCGCCACAAATGATCTCGCGGCGCGAAGGAAGCAGCTTGCATTTTGAATCGCGTTCAGTTCTCATGTCGGTCCTGCGCATTAAGTGTCGAATTGAACTGACTATTGTACCGAGGACCGGATGACGCCGCTGGCAATACTGAAAGAACTGGTATCGATCGCCAGTGTGAACCCCATGGGACGTGAGCTCAATCCGTCGGAAATGTACGAGTCACGGGTAAGCGAATATTTGGTCGGACTATTCAACTCCCACAATATGCAATGCGAACGGATTGAGGTACAGCCGGGAAGAAGCAATGTAGTCGCGCGTGTGGAAGGCACCGCTGGCATGCCGACAATTCTGCTGGATGCACATCAAGATACTGTTCCCGTTGACGGGATGAGCATCCATCCTTTTGAACCGTTGGAGTGCGATGGGCGGCTGTATGGACGCGGCGCTTGTGATGTGAAGGGGGGCATGGCGGCCATGATCTGCGCACTCGATCGCTTGTCTTCTTCCGCACAAGTACGCCGACCAACGGTCGTCATGGCCTGCACTTGTGATGAGGAACTCGACCAGTTGGGGGCGCAGTCCATCGTTGGTTCATTAGAGGGCGGGCCAGGACATTCGTTGCAGCTGCTTCCATCCCTTCCGGATATGGCTGTGGTTGCTGAACCTACTAAGTTGAATGTCGGAATTGCTCATCGTGGAGTCGTCCGCTGGAAACTATGCACCAAGGGAGTTGCAGCCCATAGTTCGGATCCCAGGCAAGGTGAGAATGCCATTTATCGAATGGCAAGGCTGCTAAACGTTATCGAACAATATGCTGCGTCATTGGACATGGCGACGCCCATTCGCGATGACTATTGTGGTCCACCAGCGTTAAGCGTGGGAGTCATCGCAGGTGGCGAGTGTGTAAACATCGTGCCGGCGTGGTGTTCCATCGAAATCGACCGACGAACGTTGCCTAGCGAACAAGCATCGCAGGTTATGATGGATTTGGATTCGCACCTGCGTGAGCGAGTTGATTTTGAATTTGAGATGAAGCCTCCGACGACTGTGGCCCCTGGGCTCTCGCCAGAGCACAACAGTGACTTAGCGGCTGAACTCTTGCAAGCAAGTCGTACTGTCTGTTCCAGCAGTCGAATTGCCGGGCTGCCGTTTACCACCCATGCACCGCGCTATGCGTTGGCTGGCATCCCCACCGTCGTTTTTGGTCCTGGCTCGATTGAGCAGGCGCACACCTGTGACGAATGGATCGCCATCGAGCAGCTTGAGCAAGCCACCGAAATCCTATACCGTTTCCTGTGCAGTTTCAAATGACGGTAAAGCAGCGCTGGACTATGACCGGGATGTTACGAACTCAGAGACGCGATTTGTGATAATCAAACTACCGTTCGTTCGCCCTGCGGCGCATTAACTAACCTGGGGTCGCGCGGAAACTCGTGTTACTCGTTAACTTGGTTCCGCCGAACCGAAATAGAGCGTAATAGGTATCTGAATTCAGTTCCTGGAGAGATGCCAAGGTCGCGTCGTTGGTCAGCATTGAAAGTAGCCAGAAATCGGCTGAGCAACGACCGACGAGAAACCAGCGCGTTTCCAACGATGCCACCGAAATGCCAACACCCCAGGCGATGATACGAAAAAAGGACTTAGAACGCACTGCTCTAAGCCCTTTGTTATTGAGATAGGGCTGACAGGAATCGAACCTGCACATCTTTCGATACTAGAACCTAAATCTAGCGCGTCTGCCAGTTCCGCCACAGCCCCGAGATTCGGCAGGAATGACTAGGCGGCTGTGGGCACTACCCATACCTTGAGATCGCACTCGATCTCTTGGTGCAAGTGAACTTTCACTGTGTACAAACCCAACTCTTTCAACGGTCCCTGCAGTCGTACTTGATCTTCGGTCACGATAATTTGGCTAGCCTTAAGTGCAGCGACAATTTCCGGCGCGCCAACGCTTCCATACAAATGGCCTTCGTCGTTGGCGTTGGCCTCAATGGTGATCGACTGCTGAGCAATCTTGTCAGCCAATGCTTGTAGACCACTCAACCGAGATCGCTCGATTTCCTTCAGCTTGGCTTTGTGCTTTTCGACCATCCGCTTGTGATGTTCGGTGGCCACGATAGCCAGCCCTTGCGGAAGCAGAAAATTGTTCGCATGACCAGGCTTCACTTCAACAACCTCGCCTTGCTTGCCAACGCTGTCCACGCTTTGGATCAGCAATAGCTCAATGCCGCCGTTGGGTCCTTTGGGCAGTCGCTTGAACTGTTGACGTCGCGCCCTAATCTTTGCAGCAACCATCGGAATTCCACTCGCTGTTTATTTTGATAACTGTTTCGTTTAATAAGTGTCTTGGAGACATCTAAAAAGGAATCTCGTCGCCATTCATTCTATTGCCTGCAGGCTCAGAAGAATGCTCTGTAAAATCACTGCTACGGTCGTCTCGATTAGCAGTGCGATTGGCTCCCTCGCGGGCGCCTAGCAATTGCATGCGGTCGCAGACAACTCGCAGTTTGTAATTCTTCTGTCCATCCTTCTCCCAGGTATCCAGCTTCAATCTACCTTCGACGAATACTGGCGAGCCCTTACTCAGGTACTCCGATGCTACTTCTGCGGTTCTTCCCCAAAAGGTAACGTCGACAAAGGTCGTCTCGTCGACCCACTCTCCATTCTGGTTCTTGCGACGGTCATTAACCGCCATGCCAACTTCGGTTACCGGTGTTCCTGCGGGCGTGTATCGAAGCTGGATATCGCGAGTGACGTTGCCCATCAAGATCACTCGATTGTAACTTGCCACCGCAATTCTCCTGATGCAATTCTTAGTATGTTCGAAGTTGTGTCGTGAGCTTCCTGCTATTGTTTCCTGTTGTTATGGAACTAGTTACAGTTTCCTTGATAATTACGCTAGCGCCAACAAATGCATGTTAGTCTGTTCGCAATTACCCTGGATATCCTTGTTGTTTGATGCTATCGGTTTCGGCGGCAAGTTGCATGGAAAAGGACATGGGGCAGCAGCCGGGAATCGCCAGCTTGCTGAACCGCGCCGGAAAGCCCGCAAACGATCAATCGTCGAACTCGCCAACGGAAACAGGTTCGATTTCGACGCGGCGCTCTGGTTCAGCAGTGCCCAGCGCGTGTGCTACCAGCGTTTCTACCAGCCGCGGGTCGACCTTGGTAATTAAGAAACGCATGATATTCCCATTCAATTGGCAATTGCGATTCAACTCAACCAACTTGTCCGTTTCAAGGTTGAAATACGTGATCCAGTACGTGCCTTTGTTGTGACCGTCAATTGGGTAGGCCAACTTGCGTTCTTCCCAGAGTCGGCTGGCCAGGATCTCGCCACCCAGTTCTTCGATAGCATTCTGCACACTCGCAGCTACTCCACCCGGATCGCGGTTGTATTTGTTGCTATCAAACAAGAAAAAGCAGTCGTAACATTGAGTAGCCAATTCCCAAACTCCCGTCGGATCTATGATCTATGTTGATTCAGTTATTTTAAAACTCGTAACAAGTCCTAATTGATGCGATTCATACAGTAATTGAGATCGTAGTTGCACCAGTCTACGATGGCATCAGCAGCTTTTTCGACCGCATCCTCAATGGCTGGAACTTCGTCTTTGGCAAAGCGACCCAAGACGAAATCGGCAGCGTCCCAGCGGGGTGGAGGTTGCCCGATGCCAACACGCAATCTTGGAACACTTTGGTTTCCAAACACGCGTAGGATATCTTGCAATCCCTTTTGCCCGCCAGCCGAACCACTCGCACGCAGTCTAAGTTTGCCGATCGGCAAACTTAGGTCATCGCAGACGACCAGCATGGCTGTTGCAGCATCGATCTTATAAAAATCGGCAGTTGCTTTGGCGCATCTACCGCTGTTATTCATGTATGTTAATGGCCACAGCAGCACTAAGGCGACTTCGCCAACGGAAACGCTAACGTATTGGCCATCGAACTTGGATTTGCCTGTCGGGGCAGCCATTCTGCGGCTCAAACAATTCAAAACCTCAAAACCAACATTGTGCCGAGTACCGACATACTTGGCACCTGGATTTCCCAATCCGACCACTATTCTGGTTTGAGAGGCAGTTGTGCTTACCACAAACGGCTCCTCTCACTACTCGTCACCTGCAGGCTTTTCCTTTCGGATCAACTCAGGCTCTGCACCGGAACTATCTTCAACCGCCTCCAAGCCCGCAGGCTTGACCACATGCACAACCACCTCAGCCCCGGGTGTCACCAATTCAGCGCCTTCTGGCAGAGGGACCTCGTTCGCGTGGATGGCTCCACCGAGGTGCAAATTGCTCAAGTTCACTGTCAAATGCTCGGGAACCGACGCTGCCAGGCAACGAATGGTGAGCACGTGCATGGGAACCGCCAATTGGCCACCTTCAAAAACGCCAGGTGCCTCGCCGTGCAATTCGATTGGCAGGGTTACTTCAACGGTTTCAGAGCTTGAAACGCGGGTCAAGTCGACATGAATGACGTCGATTCCGAAGGCATCCCATTGAACTTCACGCAACAAAGCTGTATCGGAAATATCGCCGGTCAGCGACAAAACCTTAGTGCCATGCTGGATGATACTTCGCAGAGAATCTTCGCGGACGGACAGATTCTGATTCTGCTCGCCGTGACCATATAAGTTTGCGGGAATATATCCAGAAGCCCTCAGTCGCCGACAGGCCGCAGTCCCGACCTCTTGACGATTCTTAACCTCGATTGTTTCACTGCTCATTTTTCACCAAAGAACTTCTTTAACCAACATATTCAGCAAACAACGTCTGACGCAACACGCGCTCGTTCCTCGTTTTGCGGCTCCACAAGCATGCGTCGAGGACTCAGTCCAGCGTCAGCTATGAGCGAAACGGCCAAGTATCTCAAAACACGCATTTCTTTCAAGAGCAACCTCGGGTAAGTGGCCTTCAATGTCAAAGAAAGGCGGTCATAAGCAACGTCCTCTGTCCAACGGCACATTGCAGGACCGCGGTTGAAGCGCAGTCCAACAGCTCTGCAGGCTGACAGGTTTTGGTGCACTTTGCCTTAAACCCCGCACAGTAGCTACAAAAAATGCAAAATACGTAAAACAGTCTTGCTCACGTGGCAAGCCTCAAGTAGCTTTTCCAGCGGCCGCCGTGCGGAGTTCAGCGGAGTTCAACAGTTGAACGCTGCCGGGGCCCGGTCATCGGGCTGGCAAATGAATGGATTATGACCCGCGTTCACTGCGTCAGCTGGGCCTGACCGCCGAAACAACTTACAAACGGCAAGCTTGACTTGCCAACTAGGCCAGCAGCGTCACTGCCGACGACTGCCTACCTTGATTAGCATTCGAGATCGAACAGACATGCCAAAAAAAAAGCCCGGGTTGCAATATATCGAACCCATCGGCGGACGCGTCTTGGTGCTGAAGGATGAACCCAAGCGAGAAACCAAGGGCGGAATTGCCCTTCCCGACGCGGCTGAAATTCCCACGATTACGGGACGAATCGTGACAATTTCGCGGCTGGTGTCGAAGGATGACGACGTACCGTTGAAGAACTACGACAAAGTCTTGTTTCACCCCAAAAATGCAATCCCAGTCGACTTCGAAGCTGACAACCAGTTATTCGTGGTGCCCGTCGAAGATATTGTCGCCGTTTTTCGAAAAGAGAAACCCGAAGATATCTGAACTGTTTCTTAGGTATCTGAGCTTTTTCTACGGCACTCTGGCGTACCGAATCGGTCGTGCTAGGACTCGGGCGGTCGGAACATTTCGCTAATCGATTTGTGGTGGTGGATCCGCCGGATGGCCTCAGCCAGCAGCGGTGCGACGGAAACAACTTGAATGCAGTCAAGCTTCTTCTCGGGCGGCAACGGAATCGTATCGCAGATGCATAGGGACTTAATCGGCGACTTACGGATCTTCTCCACTGCATCGCCACATAAGATACCATGGGTGGCGGCCAGATGAATTTCCTTGGCACCGGCCGCGTGAACTAGGGCAGCGGCGCCACAAATCGACCCGGCCGTGCTGATCATGTCGTCGAACATGAGGCAGATCTTGCCTTCGACCGGCCCTCCAATGATGTTCTTTTGAGTAGTTTCCAGCGCGCTAGAACGCCGCTTATCGACTATTGCCAGACGCCCGCCCAGCCGTTTGGAGTGACCAATCGCTCGCTTGATACTGCCCTCATCTGGGCTGACAACCACGATATCGTCCGTGGAATGCCCCATGGCTTCAAAATAGCTGTTCAGGACCGGCGCGGCATACAAGTGGTCGACCGGTACGTCAAAAAAGCCCTGAATCTGAGGTGCGTGTAAATCCATCGTCAACACGCGATCGGCACCAGCTCGAGCGATCATGTTTGCCACAAGCTTAGCCGTTATGGGGACTCGACCTTCGTCCTTTCGATCTTGCCTGGCGTAACCGTAATAAGGAATGACAGCAGTGACGCGAGCAGCGCTGGCTCGCTTGCAACTGTCGATCATGATCAGCAATTCCATCAAGTTGTCGTTGACGGGGGGCGAAGTGGGCTGGATCAGGAAGACATCGCGCCCGCGCACATCGTCATCAATCTTGCAGAAATTCTCGCCGTCTGGAAACTTGCCCAGGGAAACGGAGCCAAGTCCCAAATGCAGGAACCCGCATATATCTTGTGCAAGTCCACGATTTGCCCTGCCGCTCAAGATTTTCAGTTCACGCATTGTTCAATGATTACCTGGAGCAATGGAGGGCGGAAGCACGAAAAGGTTGAGAGACTGGCAGAGCGATCATAAGGGACATGCAGGGTAGCAAGGAGAACGCTGGATTTCCAGGACGTTTGCGTAAACGGCTAAATGCAATATGCGAATACTTGTGGGGGGGCGCTAACGACCGGTTTCTGGATAACCCATCTCTCGCATCTTGTCTTCCACGAGTGCGAGTTCATCCAAGGTGTTGATACTGAGTGATTCGCAAGGCTTGAGCACCGGTACAGCGTCCACTTTGCGTCCATCTCGGCGCAGGATTTCCGGACAATCGGTTAAGTAGAATTCAGCCTGGGCATTTGCGTTTTCCAGTTTGGAAAGCGCCCACAGCAACGCTTGGCAATCAAACATGTAGGTGCTCATGTTCACCTCTTTGATCTGTTGCTCAGTGGCACTTGCGTCCTTTTGCTCGACAATTCGCTCAAACCTGCCGTCGGTGCCACGCACGATCCTCCCCAGGCCCGTCGGGTCCTCTTTAAGCAGTGTTCCCAACAAGCAGGCATACTGGCCGGCCTGAAATTCGCTAAGCAACGTTGAAATTGTATCGGCCTGAATCATGGGTGAGTCGCCAGCAACAATCAGCACCGGGCCATTATGCGCAGTCAGTTGAGAGCGACACATCTCGACGGCGTGCCCTGTGCCCAGCTGTTGTTCTTGCACTGCGTAACTAATTCCGGTGCGCTCACTTAGATGTTCGCGCACATCGTCCCCGCGGTAGCCAACAACGACCAAGCAATTTTGGATCCCCGCAGCCTGGGCGGCATCCAACACCCAATGAACCATCGGGCGTCCCAACGCTGGAAACAGCACCTTGGGCAGATCGCTCTTCATGCGAGTGCCACGCCCAGCTGCCAGCACAATTGCCATTGGTTGATTCATCGTTCAATCCGATTCCTTTTCTTCGAAACCCAGCAGCCACGCTCTGCTTGAGCCTTCAAAAAGCATTTGTTTGCGTTTTGATTCCAATTGGAGGTTATCACCAAGTTTCTCTTGGCAAGAGGTGAGTTTGCCCACGTTTCCCTTGTTGATGTCACGGTGGAGCATCTCCTGCGCATTCGAGACCCTTGGCGAATCACTAATCTGCTGTTTTGCGGGTGGATTGTCAACGCGACATTGACCATCTGCAATCAGCCCACTAATCTTAAAGGCCTATAGTCTTGGGGTTCACGCGGCTCGTGAGGCACGCGCCAGCCAGCGCAGGTGCCGCGAGATTCGCCGAGCAGAACTCGTTACGTAGGTAAGTTCAAGTCAATTTATTCTTGGAATCACAGAGCAAATGGGTAGTGAACGAAGTCGAGAGTTGCGTCGCCGTCGGCACCGTCGTAAGCAAGTCGGAAAATGGCTTCAAAAGGCGGCCAAGGGAAGTGCTGCTGAAAAGGCAATTATTGTTGGTAAGCTGCGCAGGCTGACCTCGGGTGCCAGCGACATCATCGCTGCCAACGATCTGGAACAGCAGTAGCAACAGACCCGTGGGAATTGCTGAAGCGGAATTTACTGCAACGGTTGGCTGACTCGGGGAGTGGCTGACTCATTGTGGGCCTGAGGCAAAACCGTCGCCTTGCGCGGAAGTAGCGATTTTTCTCGCATCTTTCGTGGGAGCGAAGGGCGACTATCTGACACTAATTGAAAACCGTAAACCACCAGCTCTCCTGGTGCGAACCAATCAGGCTCTGCCGTTACTACAAGCACAAAGCGCAAGCGAGTGTTTTCAGCGCAGCGGTCAAGGTGGGACTCGCTCGCGATTCGTGCTTGTATGGCTTAGCCTCGTGGCCCCTTTTATAGGGGCTTTCCTCAAGCCACCGGCTTTGCTGGTGGTCTTTGGCTGGTCCGACTTTGCTTACGCGATCTAGCCCCACGCCGCGAAAGCGAATGTCACAAACCCCAGCATTGCGGAACTCAATATCACAGTCCGCCCGCCGATTCAAAGCCAACGCCCCCGTAGTTGTCAAATTCACTGTGGCGCTCGGGGGCGCGATCGCGGAAGCGCGTAAATTGCTTTTCCCACATGAGTTCAACTTCGCCGATTGGCCCATTACGCTGCTTGGCGATGATGATTTCTGCTTGGCCAGCATATTGAGCTGCTTGGTCGCCGCGATGATAGTACTCCTCGCGATGCACGAACATGACCACGTCGGCGTCTTGCTCGATCGCCCCGGATTCACGCAAGTGGCTTAGCCGCGGACGGTGGTCCTTGCCCTCTTCCGCTTGACGGTTCAATTGCGCCAAGCACAGCACGGGAACTTTTTGCTCTCTGGCCAGAGCTTTAAGGCGACGAGCGATTTTAGCTACCTGCTCTTGTCTAGGGTCTTTGGGATTGTCCGGTTCGATCAATTGCAAATAGTCGATAACGATCAGGCCTAGTCGTTTTTCGCGCTGTTTAATGCGTCGCGCTACGGCAGAAATTTCGCTGACCGTGCGACTGGGCGAATCGTCGACATAGAGTGGAGCGTGGCTGATCTCGACTGCTTTTTCGACCAGGCGCTTGCGATCATCCTGGCTTATCGAGCCGTTACGCAATTGGTGTCCGTTCACTCGCGCCACCGAACACAAAAGCCGGTCCGCCAGCTCGATGCCAGACATTTCCAGGCTCACAAACAAGACTGGGGCCCGTCCGAGCAAAGCAACGTTTTCTGCCACGTTTAGAGCAAAGGCTGTCTTGCCCATACTGGGACGAGCTGCCAGGATGACCAATTCACCATTGTGCAGCCCACCTGACAGGGCGTCGTAGTCACTAAAATGCGTGTCGACGCCACCGACCGAATGCGTGCCTTTCATTCTCGCATCGATGCGTTCCATGGCTGTCGTCAGCAAGTCACCGATACTTTCAGCCGATTGGCTACTTCTTTCGTCTTGGATCTGAAATACACGCTGTTCAGCCTGGCTGACCAAATCCTTCGCGTCACAGGTTTCGTCATAGGCATCGCGCAGGATACTGGTTCCCGCTTCAATCAGTTTTCGAAACGTCGCTTTGCTGCGAACAATTTCAGCATAGTAGACCGCATGGGCAGCATTGGGAACGCTGTTTGCCAGCTTGGCCAGATAAGCGCTTCCCCCCACCGCTTCGTAGTCATCACTGCTCTTTAAGCGATTTACGAGTAGCGTGACATCAATTTTCTTGCCCATGTCGACCATGCTGGTCATGTGGCCGTAGAGAATCCGATTGGCGTCATCGTAAAAATCATCTGCCTTTAAGATCATCACCAAGTCGTCGCAGACATCCGGCATCAATAAAATGCTGCCCAACACTGCGATTTCGGCGGATACATCACAGGGTGGCGTTCGGTCGAGTATAGGCTGCGCAGGCTTCGGATCATCTTTGCGCCAATTCTTCTTGCGTTCGACTGTTGCCATAGTGATTTCATTCCCTGAATAAATACAGGTGGTCGCAGGCCTTCAAGAAACGAAGCACGATTCTATCGTCGACAATGCGACGCGAAAGTCTGTCCCATATTTTGTGGATCGCAAAATTCCCTCCACAATTCTCGCAATGCTGCTTATCCTTTAGCCGCAAATACAGGCAGTCATGCATGCTGTTGACTTTATCAAGAGCAGTCAACCGGGTGGCGATTTTTGCTAGAGAGCCTATATCTATAGGATGTGTTTGCACACGTTAACTGGGACGACAACGTATGAATCAAACTGGCCGGGATTACTCCGATGTTGAATTGTACCGCTACGAATTGCCACGCGAACTAATTGCACAGCACCCGTTGGAGCATCGCATTGATGCTCGCCTGCTGTTGGTACACCGACAATCTGGGGAGATCGAGCATTTTTATGTGCGAGACTTGCCAGACCTATTGCGATCTGGCGACGCTCTCGTGCTGAACGATTCGAAAGTGATTCCAGCCCGCCTGACGGGAACGCGAACATCGACGGGAGGTCGCTGGGAGGGGTTGTTTCTGCGGGAGAATGACCAAGGCGTTTGGGAAATCTTGAGCAAGACTCGCGGGCGTTTAACTGCCGGCGAGACGATTTCACTTCGCGACCTGGAAGGCCGTCAAGTTCCGGCTTTGTCGGTAGTCGCACATCTGGATGGCGGACATCTGGCCGTTCGTCCAATCGATGCCGTAGATCGGTCGAGTTTGCTACAGCGCTACGGACGCGTGCCGCTCCCTCCATACATTCGTGATGGGCAGATGGTTGACAAAGATATTGAAACTTACCAGACCGTCTATGCACGAGCGCCGGGATCAGTCGCTGCTCCAACCGCAGGACTGCATTTTACAAAGGACTTGATAAGACTGTTGCAAGCTCGCGGGGTATCGACTGCCGCAGTAACACTGCATGTTGGCATTGGGACCTTTCGCCCGGTTTCGACGCGCAACTTAGCAGAGCATAAGATGCACAGCGAGTGGGGCGAATTACCGGAAAAATCTGCCGAGAGATTGCAAGCGTGTCGCAATGCTGGCGGACGCGTAGTCGCAGTGGGCACAACTTCGGTAAGAGTGCTGGAATCTGCGTTAGAAAAATCCAATGGCGAATATGCCGCGTGGAGTGGTGATACGGATATATTCATCCGCCCTCCCCATGAGTTCCGCAGCATCGATGCCCTGATGACCAATTTTCACCTGCCACAAAGTACATTGTTAGCTTTGGTCGCTGCCTTTTCCGGTTATGATCTAGCCATGCGAGCCTACCATCATGCCATTGAACAACGCTATCGGTTCTTTAGCTATGGCGATTGCATGCTGATCATTTAGGACCCTGGGAAAAATAAACTTAACTAAGACGAAGGTTCTCTCACCGTGGCCGAAGAAAACGTGTTGGTTGTCCCGGAGCAGCGCCTCTGCCTGCTCGGGAATTTCAAAGGCTTCCGACCATTCTGCGCCGACGCGTTCAATGCGTTGTTGGATCCGGAGTACATGCAGTTTCAACCACGCAGCTCCGTCGAGGATGACCCAACATTCAAGCAGCTGATTCCCTATGCGGTCTTGCAAACAGAAGTCGACGGAGAATTGCTGGTCTTTCAGTATCGGCGCGGCAAGGGCCAGGGAGAAAAGCGGTTGCATGCGCTGCGGAGCATTGGCATCGGTGGTCACATATCGCGTGAAGACGCCGACGGTGAAGACCTCTATCGCAGCGGTATGTTGCGAGAGCTGGACGAAGAGGTACTTATCGAAACACCTTATACGGACGAATTAGTTGGCTTCATCTACGACGATACATCCCCGGTAGGTCGAGTGCACTTAGGAGTGGTTCATCGGTTGCGGCTGGAGACTCCAGCGGCGCGAAATCGAGAGTCGGAATTGGTCGAGAGTGGTTTTGCGCCAGTATCCGACATGAAGTTGCAATTGGACGAGTTCGAGACGTGGTCGCAGCTCTGCCTGACGCATTTGTTTTAACTCCAAGCCAAGCTGAGCTGCCTTGATCTACTTCGACAATCATTCCACGACGCAGCTGGACCCCGAAGTTCTAGCTGCCATGATGCCCTTGCTCACCTGGCAATTTGCCAATCCTGGCAGCGTGACGCACGTGGCTGGACGCGAGGTAGCAGAGCGGATCGAAATTGCGCTGGCACAAATCGCAAACTCCATAGGCGGCACAGTCGATGAATTGGTGATTACCAGTGGCGCCACTGAGAGCAACAATCTGGCCCTCTTGGGCACTTGTTTTCATCCTCGTCAGAAGCGACGTAAAGTTGTCAGCATGACGACGGAGCACCGAGCCGTATTGGATCCGTTGTCACGGCTGGCAAGAAGCGGTTTCGAAGTGGTCATGCTACCTGTGCATACCAATGAAGACACGCTCGCGGGAATGGTGGACTTGCAACGTCTCGATGATGCGGTCGACGAGCAAACTGCGATCGTGAGCGTCATGCTCGCCAATAACGAGATCGGCGTGATACAGCCGATCGCAGAAATCGCCAAGATCTGCCACCGCTCTGGAGCGCTTCTGCACACCGATGCCACGCAAGCTGTTGGGCGGATCGTAGTCGACGTCGACGACCTAGACGTGGACTTGATGAGTTTTTCCGCTCACAAGTTCTATGGCCCCAAGGGCGTGGGAGGACTTTTTGTCCGGCGTCGCCAGCGGATTGTAAAGCTGCAAAGTCAAATTGTGGGGGGCGGCCAACAAAACAACTTTCGTTCCGGAACCCTGAACTCGCCCGGCATTGTGGGCATGGCCGCAGCGTTGCAGCTCTGCCAAAAGAACAACTCGCTGCACCCGATTGCGCAGCTAGAAACAAACGGTTTCCTCCACGATCCAGTCGCCTGCGATGGTGTAGAAGAATGGCGGAGGATCTCGAGGTTAACCCAACGTCTGTACCAACGCCTATCGCAGGAATTGGAGCTAGTTGCCCTGAATGGGCC
>JAGQPR010000166.1 GCA_020426625.1 Planctomycetales bacterium | reverse complement strand
GCGATGGAGAATTAATTGTATGTCCCGTTTCGCTAAAGTCAGAGCATTTCATAGTCGCCTTTCGCTCCGTCGAAAGTGTGTCCTCGCGGTGCGTCTCTAACTTGGGCTCAGCACGTTGGCGGAGCAACGCGGCGTTTGCGAAGAGGCACTGAAAAATGGCGGCTAGCCCAAATTACTCATGAGCGACGTGCCGCGGGTAAATATTCGCCGAACGGGCGAATGGAGAGATTGACCTGGCGAGGACTGGGGACATGTATAACTCGAATGGCCCCTCCCCGCTCGCCGACCCGCTTCGCGTGTTCCCGCTCGCGACTCTCCCATGGGAGCCCACGGGAGGGAGAGGCAGTTGAATTGGTGGCGATTAGCGAGCGTGTCGGAAAAAGCGCTACTTTCGCAGAGCGAAGGGCGACATTAAGTCGCTGCGGGTAGAGAGCCGTTTCGTACCGCTGAATCAGATCGCCCGTGTATCACAGAATAGACGCAAGGGACCAAGATCAGCGTTAGCAGCGTCGAGAACACCATCCCGCCTAGCAGCGCCCTAGCCAACGGTAGCATGGCTTCGTTGCCTGGAGCTAGCTGGAATGAAAGCGGCAACATCGAAGCCACCAGAGTAAGCGATGTCATCAGGATCGGACGCAAGCGAACTTGAGCTGCCGCCATCGCTGCATCGCGAGCAGTTAGCCCCTCTTCCCGGCGTCGATTGGCAAACTCCACCAGCAGGATGGAATTATTGACGACGACGCCAACCATCATTAGAGTCCCCATCAAAGATTGAATGTTGACGGAAGTGTTGGTCAAGAACAGAGCCAAAACGACGCCTCCCAAGCCCAGGGGTACGGCCAACATAATGATAAGTGGGTCGACAAAAGAACGAAACTGAGCCATTAGCACCAGGTAGACTAACAAAGTGGCCACTGCCAGACCAATGCCCAGTAGATTCATGCCTGATTCCATTTTTTCGACTGGGCCACGCAGGTCAACCGAGACGCCGTTGGCGAATTCCATCTCCGCCAATTTGCGTTTAATATCTGAAGCAACGCTTCCCAGATCGCGGCCAGAGACATTGACATGTACGTCGTTGACGCGAGCGATGTTGTAGTGAGCGATTTCACCGGGGATATTGACTCGCTGTACGGAGGCTACATTCGACAGCGGGATGGTCACCGGGCCCTGAGGCGTGCTTAGAGAAAGCGGCATGTTGCGAATTTCTTCCAACGATTGGAATTTGTTATTCTCGTATTGGACGCCCATGAAGAAATCGGTACCCGACTTGGGATCGATCCAAATGGTGGGTGAGTAGCCGACGCTGGAGCCGAGTGCTGTCAGAATGTTTTGCGCTACTTCTTCTTGATCGATCCCCAGGTACTTGGCGCGAGTCCGGTCAACTTGTACGTCGAACTGAGGATAGTCCAGGGACTGAGCGATCTGCACGTCTGCTGTACCAGGCACCGATTTCACAGTTTCAACGATTCGCTCGGCTGCGTCGCGACATTGGTCGAGTGTGCCTGCCGAAATTTGAAGGCTAATCGGCGTGGGCACCCCTTCGTTCAAAGCCATATTGACGATTCCGCCTGAAACAAACAAGAACTGTTCCAAGGGAAAGTTTTGACTGAATCTCTGACGCAGCTGTTGGATATATCGGTCCGTTGCGGTCAATCTGCCTTGCTGCTTGAGATTGACGATAATGTACGCGGTATCTGGGCCGGAATTGGAGCTGAGAACCGTGGAGAATCCAGCCCCCTTTCCCACAGGCAGTCCGATATTAGAAATCACCGTATCGATCTCTTCAGCAGGTATCACATCGGCAACGGTTTGCTCAATGCTGGCAACCAGCGCTTCTGTATCTTGCAACTTGGTACCTGGCGTTGTCTTCACACGGATCTCAAACGTGCCAGCGTCGACGAGTGGGAACAACTCCGATCCCAGCTTGGGCCATAAGGCGAAAGTCGATGCAACGGCAATGACGACCACCGTGGATGTCAGCCCAGGTGCTTGCAGCACCGCTTCCAGCCAGCGACCGTAGAGACCTCGCGGCCTGCTATCGTCAACCAACACTCCAGGTTGATCGCGCGTGAGTACGGTGTTCCGCACGAAAGTCGCACAAAACGCAGGCACCACAGTTAACGCCAACAAATACGAGGCGCCAATCGTAAACGTTGCTGCCAACGACAAGGGCATGAAGAGATACTTGATCATCCCCGTCAGGAAAACGGCGGGCAAGAAAACGGCCAGTGTCGTGACGGTACCAGCCAAGATCGCGCCTGCAACTTCGGTCGTACCTTCCAGGGCGGCTTGCGATCTGTCCTTGCCCATTCGCAAATGACGCAGGATGTTTTCGACGACGACAATGCCAGCGTCCACCACGGTACCAATGGCCAGCGCGATTCCTCCCAGCGTCATCACATTGATCGTCTGTCCGGTGAATGCAAACCCCAGAGCACCAATCAGTATTGCGAAAAGAATGGTGGCCACGATGACCAATGTCGGACGCCACTGACGTAGAAATACGACCACGACGACCGCAACCAGCAATGCCCCCAGTGCTACCTGGGTCATCAGGCTCTTGATGGCGTTGCGAATATAACCTGACTGGTCCGAAACAAGAGTGACTTCCGTTTCAGGTGGAATATCTCCACGCTCTTTCATTTTGGGAATTTCTGCACTGATCCCCTCATAGATGCGATCCACGATTTCGATGGTGTTCTCACCCGGTTCGCGGAGCAATGGACAATAGACGCTACGACTGCCGTTAACGCGAACGATGTTGTATTGCAGGGCAGCGTCATCAACGACCCGCGCCACATCTCGTATGAAAATGGGACGATCGTTGCGAATTGCGATGGCGATGTTGGAGATTTCCTCGGTGTCCGGCAACGTATTGCGGGGATGGACTTGGTAGTCCGTATCGCCAATTTCTGCGGTCCCAGAGGCCAACACCAAATTGGCTTTACGCAAGCCATCGACCACTTCCGTGGCACTAATGTGGTACGACCGCAGCTTGGCGGGATCCACGTAAACCATCATCTGTCGAAACTTGCCACCGAAAGGATGCGGGATTTGCACTCCTTTCAAGCCACCCATCTTGTTCCGCACCGCGTAGTAGCCGATTGTGTAGAGCTGAGATTCACTCAAGCCTTCACCAGAGATAGCAGCGAGCACCACCGGTAGGTTGGCCGGTTCACTGCGGAGCGTAAAGGGCCATTCTATTCCCGGTGGCAAGTGAAACATGTCGCTAGCTTCTAGGTTGACGATGTCATTCATCGCCGAACTAGCATCCGCACCGGGCTGGAAGAAGATCTTGATGACTGCTGCACCTGGGATTGTGCGCGATTCCTGATGTTCGATTTTGCCAGCCAGCGTCAATGCCCGTTCGACCCGTGACGTTACCGACTTTTCCATGTCGATCGTGGGCAAGCCGGGATAGGAAAAGAAGCTGACAACGACCGGTTTCTTAAAGTCGGGTAGGATATCGATGTTGATGCCCGGAATCACCGCCAATCCCAGAACACACAAGCTGACTATTGCAGACAGGACCGTGAAGCGATTGCGAATCGAGAAGTGAACGAGGCTCATGTTGCTGCTTGTTCTATCAATCGGAAATGAGGTCCAGGACTTTTCAGCTTGCATCCGTATGTCTGGCGTTTGTTGCTCTTACAGCCAGTGGTTGAGATGCTACAGTGGCAATACTTCTTGACCAGTGCTGAAGCGTTTTAGATGAGGCCCGATGACGCGATCACCTGGCCGAACGCCGGAAAGTATTTCGATTTCATTGCCGGTATCCAGTCCTGCAATCACCTCGGATTGTTGCACCCGATTGCTGGAATCGACAACGTAGACGTAGGCTTTGCCTGATGCGTCAAAGCGGACGGCTCGCGACGGGAGCATAGCTGCCGCCACCTTGGTTTCCATTTCGATGATAGCGTCACCGAACATACCTGGAATCAGCTGGCCCTGTGGATTGTCAATCTCGGCTTCGACAACCATCGTTCGCGTGTGCGGATCCAAGCTGCCAGAACATCGAGTTACGCTAGCTTGGATAGCTGGCGCGGATGCAAAAGATGGCAGAGTAACAGTGATCGAGTCGCCGGGTTGAACAAACGGGGCATCCTTTTCAGGCACAGGTATCCGCACACGGACCTTGTCAACGCGACTAATCACAAACAGAGGCTGTGACCCGCGTTCGGCTCGCCCTTCGATCAAGTCCCCCAACTCTACTTGCCGCTGGGTAACCACTCCGTCAAACGGCGCGGTAACGTTCGCAAAACTAAGCGTGACGTCCAACTGTTCCAGCTCACTTCGTGCAACTCGTGTTTTTGCAATAGCGGACTGCTTCCTGGCTTCCGCGGCGGCCTTCTGGGCTTGGGCAACACCAACCTCGGCTTCGCTGGCAGCTACGGCTGAAAGTATGGCGTCTTTGGTTGCCAGCTGCGAATCTCGCTTTTTCCGCACTTCATCCAATACTCGGTTTTGCAGAGAACCGCGGTTGACCATATCCTCGGTCCGCGAAAACTCCGCCTCAGCGGCAGCGAGCGCTGCTTCTACGCTGGCCCGTTCGGAGGTTGCCTGCTGCAGCTTGGCATGTGCCGCCCGCAGCGCAGCGTCTGCCAATTCAACTCCCGCTTGCGAGACCCGCTCTTCTGCAGCGAGCAATTCAATCTCGGCTTGGAGCGTTTTGCTTTGTTGATCCAGTTCTGGAACTGCGACGCGAGCCAATCGTTGTCCGAGTTGAACGACGTCACCAATATCGGCTGTAATCTCCTCGACATAGCCGAACACCTTGGCGCGAACTTCCGATTCAAAAAACGCATGCACGGTAGCTGGCTGGCGCGATGTCCTAATCACCTCAGTCTGAGTGACGGATACCAACTTGACCGGAACCACGCTGCTTCCCCCCGGCGCGGATTGAAGGCTATCGGAATAGTTGCAGCCAGTTACGGAAAGTAGTCCAGCTGCAAACATCGGCAGAACATCACGGATCACAGAGATTTTCATGGGATTTCTAAACAATGGAAACTGACCCAGTCCCGCTACAACCGCTACAGACGGAACATGGGGAATGCGTGGACTTTCTTTGCGAATCGAAGACGTCATTATAGTTCGCAGAATGTGCAACGCCGCGCCAGCCATTAACAGATTCAGTGACTTGACAGTAACTAACGCTAAGACCCGTCGCCGAAGAAACTTGAGCATAATCGACCGATCTAGCACAACAGGAACTGACCCCGGAATCAGGAGGCGGCAGGATGCTGGCGAAGTATCAATTTTTTACGCTGATTCCGATGCTGCTAGCAACTGGGTGCGCTGGCAACGCGCAGCGAATACGTTCTGACTTGCATGGCGGCTCGAAAGTGACCGGTGCCCCAGTATTCCAGGTAGCTTCCCAACGATCAAAACCCGTGAGAGTAGTGGATTCTGCAACCACTAACCCAAGTGCGTTGCAGCTGGTGCGACACGTGGCTGTTGCTTCACCCGTCGCTATTGATACCATTGGCAGAATCGAACTTTCGGCGAACACCGCAGTTCCTTCCACTGCCTATTCAAATCGCGCCGATGGTACCGGTGACGTCCGTTCGTCCACGTCGCTGGACGCCATGTCAATGGACCAGGATATGGCTGTCGTCCGCGAGGCTGCAGCGTCCGTCGAAGGCCCCTACGCCTTGCCGAATTCCCCCCTGATCCTGAATGCTGTGCCAGTGAATCTCCCGTCCGTTCTGGCTGCGATCGACAATCGGCATCCAATTGTAGGGAGGGCTCGCTGGCAAGTTCAACAGGCGTACGCGCAATTGGACCAGGCTCGAGTTCTATGGTTACCATCCGTTCAGGCTGGTTTCAGTTTCCATCGGCATGATGGCAATTATCAAGCCAGCAACGCTGCTATCGTGGATGTCAATCGCAACTCGTTTCAATACGGCCTAGGCACAGGCGCCACAGGTGCTGGGACAACGCCTCGGCCAGGATTTGTCGCGAGATTTCATCTGGCAGACGCGATTTTCTCGCCCAGAGTCGCTGAAAGAGGTGCGTGGGCGCGCAGTCACGCCGCCAATGCGACGATGAACGATCAACTACTTGCAGCTGCGGCTGCTTACATCGATTTGTTGGACGCGCACCAAGAATTGCGAATAAGCGAACTGTCTCGCCAACGATTGGCCGAGTTGACAAATATCACGGTTGACGCTGCCGAGGCGGGCCAGGGCCTGATGGCTGATGCAGACCGAATGAGAACGGAATTGGCAGCCAGCGAGATTGGCCTGATCTCAGCGCAACGTCGCGCGGAATCTGCTGCTGCCCAACTGGCTCGAGCAATGAGTCTTGAAGTTGACGGAGTGATCGTGCCCACCGATGTCAATGCCGTACCTCTCGATTTAACGAGTCCCGCAGCAGACAAGTCGTCGCTTATCGAAACTGCGTTGCATACTAGATCGGAGTTGAAGGAAGTCCAAGCGCTGGTCGCTGAGGCCTGCGAAGCCTATCGCCGTGAAAAGTTGGCTCCGCTGGTGCCAAGTGTATTGTTGGGTTTCAGCGCCAGTGGATTCGGCGGCGGCGTCGGCAGCAACTTGAACGATATTGATGGACGTTACGATCTCGACGCGCTACTTGCCTGGGAAATTCGGAATCTCGGATTTGGTGAAAAGGCAGCTCGACGCGAACAGACTGCCCGCGTTCAGCAGCTCCGGTTCGAAAAGATTCGGGCCATGGATGAGGTAGCGTTGCAAGTAAGCGAATCATTCGCTGGCGTTCAACACGGACAGCGGCAAATATCCGTCGCACAATCGGCAATTCAGTATGCCGAGGACTCTTACCGACGAAACTTGGAGCGCATTCGCGAGGGGCAAGGCTTGCCACTGGAAGTACTTCAATCCCTACAGGCACTCGAACAAGCTCAGCGGAGCTATTTGCGAGTCGTAACCGACTACAACCAAGCACAGATGCGCTTGCAGTGGTCGTTGGGCTTTCCAATCTCGGCGTAATCGCAGTAAAACGCGCAGCCGCAGTTGAAGAATACCCAAGTTATTTTTCTCCAGGTCCTAAAGCCATGCGGCTGATGGGAGAACCGCAACTTACGCTGGCCAATTCAGTAAGGGGTGATTTGCGAGTCAAGCTTGTCTATAATCGACGATTCCCGACGGCATTTTCTCCGCGGTCGATATGCACCCTCTAATCAAGATATTGGATGAGTTTCATGCATCGCACGTTGCCATTGCATTCACTTCCTATACTCTGCGTTCTGATTTCCCTGATGCAAGCGTTTGCAGCAGACGTTGGCGACAGCGTTACTTTTGAGCGAGCTGGCCAGAAATTCTCCGGAAAGGTCGTCAGCGTACGACCAGGAGGAAAGTTTGTTGAAGTTGAGTTCCAAGCGGACGGCCAAAGTCGCAAGTTGATTGTGGCAGCCTCGAGCGTGACGGTCGTCAGTGCTGGTACATCCTCAGCCATGAGATCCTGGAGTGATTTGACCGGACGATTTCGCATTGAAGCCGTATTACAATCTCAGACTGCACTGGAAGTCGTCCTGCGCAAGGCAGATGGAACGCTCATTAAAGTGCCCGTGGACAAGCTGTCGGCAACCGATCAAGAGTATTTGGCGTCGCTGGAAGCTCAACCATCCGCCAATCCGTTTGAGGCGGGTATTATCGGCACAGCACCTGCTTCGATGGGGGCAGCTGCCAGCAACAGCTCGACAACGGTGACGTCGGGCTTGATGTTGTCCGAGCCAGCAATTTTCGCGAAGGCCACGAATCTGATCATTCAATCTGCTTCGCCTCCTACAGGATTCGAACCGGATCCAAGCACGCTGGATTTTTCCGCGATCAAGACTGCGGCGATGGCGATTCCCAAGCCCGAAGGAAAATTGACGGTGGGCCGGCCGCTGTTTATCACGCCGAGCGGAACCGATTTGTGTTATCAAGCCCGTACGCCACGCGCTTTCGGACGCGACCAAGTCGAAGAAACTACTCAGATCTTTCTGATCGATGGTGCCAAGCGGAAGACGCAAATGGTGGGCGAGCTTAAGGGGTATTCCGTGTGGCTCTGCTCGGGCAATGCCGTTACTGGAGACGTACTGGGCGCTGTTATGAAACACGGTGACGATAAGGGTCGCAGTTTGTGTGTCATCTCCGGAATCGCCAATTCACAGCCACGCGTGATTGCGCATTGGCGGATGTATCCCAATGATGAAAACGCTGCAGATTATGTCCGCTACCGCAAGATTCTTCCCAATAAGGTAGTCGTTGTCTTCTATAACAATACGGTGCATGCATTTGACTACGAGAATCAGCAAGAAGTATGGTCGGTCCCTTCGCAGGCTTTCAATGAACCAGCCATCAGTCCGGGAGGAAGGTACGCCGCCTGTATGATCGAACGCGGTTGCGCCATTATCGAGACCAAGACCGGCCAGCAATTGGGCTCCCTGCCGGTAGATTTGGCTGGAGCTGTCTCGCTAGGTTTTTCCCAAGACGGAACTCGATTGGCGATTGCGGGCGGCACTCAAGTTCGTGTGTATGACGTCGCTTCGGCTAAAGAGGTTTATTCGCATGAAGCCAATGTAGCTTTGGGAGCCATGGGCAAGCAAGTTTTTTGGCTCGACGATCAACACCTGTTGCTGCCAACTGGGCTGCTCCTGGACACGCAGCGCGACGTGCTGTTGTGGAATTACCAGCTGGCCGATGATGGTATCGATTACACCGACACCGAAGCTCAGGGGTTACTCGCCTTTGCTGGAAACGATCGCATGACCATTATTCGTTTGCCACACGAGCCAGCCTTGCGAGCTGCCGATGGAAACCTCCAAGGAATCGTTGCCGTCAATGGCGGTGATAGCATGGCCATTTCTCTGCAGGCTCCCGATCTCCCACAAGGCGAATTGAATACTGCGCTGAGCAACGCTATCACGAAAGCGGGTTACCAACCATCGCGTTCGGCACAAACACAGCTTGTCGCTTCTCTGAAGCGTGAAGCACCCAAAACGGAGGAGTATCGGATAATCGGCCGGGGGTTTTCTCATGAAGAAGTGACCTTCACGCCGATCACGTCTCGAATTGAAATCAAGCAGAACGGTCAAGTTCTTTGGCAGCGGAGCACAACCTCCAGCTTGCCGTTCATGCTAAGCGGCAATAAGACATTGCAAGACGCAGCGCGGGATGCTGAGAAACCCAATCTAGCCTTCTTCAATAATATCGCGTTGCCCAAACAGATTCTCAAACCAGAATACCAAAATGGGTTCGGAGCAAGTACTGTTTCTGCAGCTGGGATTGTCGACAAAAGGCAGTAACTCAGCAGGAGGCATTGAGCGCGGGCTTCGCACACTACTCGACCAGCTTGTGCTCTAACCGACGACGATTGTAGGCGGCGATCGTCTCCTTGCGCCGCAGGATTCCTAGGATTCTTTGTTTGTCATCGGGCGCCACCACCGGCAATTCGTCGATGTTCATGGCCGTAAACCGCGTCAAAGCAGCATTCAGATCATCTTGGGGTGTTACCGTAATCACGCGAGTGTTCATGACATCGCGAGCGTTGGCGATTTCCCAAATCGTATCGTCGTACAGATATGATCGGACATCTTCGGCAGAGAAAATGCCAACCAGCTTGTCGGATTCGTCAACGACCGGAAAATAGCGTTGTGATGTTTCTGCTAGTAGATGCACTATGTCGTTGAGGCTGGTTCCCTCATGGACCATTCTTAATTTGCGATTGCGTTGGTAAACATCCTCCACGCGCATGCCCTCCAGGACATCGATGATAAAGTCTCCGCGGTGTGCGGGCGATTGCAGGCGTGTCGGCACCTGTTTTTCGTATAGGGTCCAGCGTCGCATCAATAGGAAACAGAGTGTCGAAACCCACATTGCTGGCAACAACAAGCGGTAATTGCCTGTCATCTCGGTCACCATCAGAATGGTCGAGAAGGGAGCTCGAGCGCAGCCAGCAAAAAAGCCTGCCATTCCGACTACTGCGAATGCTCCGGGTTGGGTAACAACTTGGGGCCAAATCGAATGAAACATCTTTCCGACAGCGCCGCCCATGCAGCCGCCGATCACCATGGATGGTCCGAAGACGCCACCCGAACCACCTGAGCTGATGGTCAGCGAAGTTGTGATGATCTTGACCAGACCCACTACCATCAGCGTTCCCGTGGCCACAGAGCCAATATCCGAAAAGGCCGATTGCAACATACCGTACCCGCCGCCAAGTACCGCTAATAATTCGGGATTTGACCGGCCAGCGTAAAATAACCCTAAGCCGACGGCACCCGCCGCCAAAGCTCCCAGAGCTGACTTGACATAGGGTGGCAAGCTGAGGTTATTAAAGGCCCGGTGAGTCCAATAGAACGTCCGAATGTAGAGGATTCCGGCGACGACCAGAACCAATGCCAGAGCCGCATAGGGAATCAGCTCGACCGGAGTTGAGAAATCGAACTGAATATTATCTCCGAACAAAGGCATGAATCGGTATTTTGGAGGTAGCGAAAAGCAGAAGACGGAATAGGCGATTGTGGAGGATACAGCGGCAGGCATGATTACGTCCGCTTCCAACTCAGCATCACGGTAGAGGATTTCGCCAGCAAACAATGCCCCCGCCAATGGAGCGCGGAATATTGCCCCGACGCCAGCTCCCATTCCAGCCGCTAGCAGAATTCGCCGGTCTCGGGCCGACAGCTTAAGCAATGTCGCCAAGCCAGAGCCGAAGCCTGCACCGATCTGCGCGATTGGCCCCTCACGGCCTGCCGAACCTCCGGAACCCAAGGTGATGGCCGAAGCAATCGTTTTGACGATTGGAGTCCGAAAACGGATTTCGCCGCGTTTATTGTGAAAAGCGTCAATGGCCGCATCCGTGCCGTGTCCAGAAGCCTCCGGTGCAAAGCGCCACGCCAGCCAGCCCGCGATGAAGCCCCCGGTAGTGAGAATGGCCAACAGCCGCCAGGGCGAAAATGCCTTTGCCACCTCGGGCAACGGCGAGTAGTCGGCAACCGCGTCATGCAAGGGAAAGCCAGCTCCATGGCTCAGGCCGATGAACTGGCCCAGTTGCACCAAAAACTGGAATAGTATTGCGCCTAGCCCGGCCACGATCCCAATCGCTGCTGAGAGCAGCAACCATTTTCCCGTAGAGGGCATTTCCCAACTTTGGATGAACGTAAGTGTTTTGTTCAAATCTCTAGGAATTCATTCGCGGGTTCTAAGAAAATTGCGGTCCTGCACGCTTCAGGTGCTCGGGGCGGTGGCTGGCTGCTCCAGTTGAAGACGATTCTAGATATCTCAGCCCAGATTCACAATGCAAGTCGAATCTCGAATGATCCTACGCAATGCAATTCTCAGTCAACCGATGCGGTACCATATGGCAAAACGCCAACAAGCGCTCCGCATCAGTTGGAATTTCCCGAAGGAGATTGAATTTAGATGTGGCATTTGCGGAGAAGTCACAAAAAAACGGCAAACTGCGGGCACCAACAAGAACGCCCCGTCGGATCTCGACGAGGCGTAAGCTTCAATGACCTCTTTGCAGTCTAACAAGGCGCTGATTAAAGCTCTGCTTCCACAGGTATGCGGATCAGCTTGCCCTCACTATTGGCATCCTCAGCTTTTCCAAGGACCGTGATCAGCAGCGAGCCGTCCGGTGCGAATGCCATTGCCGTTGGCTTGTCCAGCCCAATGATTTTCTTGGTTCTGATACCGGAATCGCTTTCTTCATCCGCAATCACTTGAAAGAGACCACCTTCAGTCGGCTCCGCCCATGAGTAGTCGAGCACATACAACTGGTGTCGAGGGCTGTAAGCGACCGCGCAAATGTCGTGCAGGCCAGTCGCAATATTGCGACTCATCTTCAAGTCTTCGTCGTAGAAAGTGATCAAGCTGTCACCAGGGACATTGATTTCGCCCATCTGTCCGACAACCAAGTACCCACCTTCGGGACTCACAGTGATGCCGACGGGTGCATCTACTTCAGTTGCTTCCTTGGTTGCCAGGCAGCGTTCAAAGTTCTCCAGCGACCCGTCTTTGATCGATGCGCAACTCACCCACCCCTTGGTATCATCACCGTTGCAGGTAACGAATACTTTTGATCCGTTAGAAGCCAATGCGTAGAAATTGCCTTCACCTTTAACGTCGTCGGTTTCTTCCAATTTGAACCCTGCGGCCTGCTGTTCAGCCTTGATGGGTTCGTCGTTATCGGGCAACTTAAACACTCGCAGTTCTTCTTGCCCGTCGGGCAGGCCGCCACCGCCGACGACTAGAGTTTTTTCATCCAGAAACAACAGCCCGAGTGGGCCGATGTTCACTTTTGGGCCTTTACCGTAGACATCTTCGGGAAAGTCGGTAATCACCGGAACTACCTTGCCTTCAACGATCTTGACGACTTGGTGGTTGCCCGAGTCGCTAACGAAAATCGTGCCCGTACCTGGCTGGACTGCAACCCCGCATGGATTGTTCAAACCAGAGGCAATCTCTCGAGCTTTCACTTTAGGTGCCAACGCAGTAGCGGGAGCGTTGGGGTCGATTTCAATAACGTCTTCCACCGCACGACCAGGTGGTGTTTCCGACTGTTCTTCTTGGGCGAACGCGATCGAAGCTGCGCACAGCGTAGTTAGAGCGAAGGTAAACGAAAAATATTTCACTTCTTATTCTCCTTGGAAATAGCGGATTCTTGGACACTTCTCGGCGAACGCCACCGCTGGGCAAACGAAACTAACTCTTCCACGGCAAATTGCAGCGGTTTCATGATGGGAGGGTCGGTGCCTGAACGAAGGGGGACGGCATTCCCCCTCCCTCTCCGCTCGCGGTACTCGCGGCTCTCCCAAAGGACAGTTAGTCTTGGTGGCGATTAGCGAGAAGCGTCGATTTTGGGTAGTGAATTCGTCAAGGGTTTGCCGAGCCTCATGTTTATGGCTGAGCCGAAATCCTAATTCGACTATTCAGGTAGTTTTGGTGGTTTGACCGTCGGATAATCGTCGCTCGTTAGGCCTTCTTTAAGGAATACGACGATGGACGTAACTTGTTCAGGATTCAATTTCAAAGGGAAGATTTCTTCATCAAGATAATCATTTGTCGTTCCACCCTTATTGTAGTATTCAACGACTTCCTCCAGCGTCTTGACGCTGCCATCATGCATGTAGGGACCTGTACGGGCGATATCGCGAAGCGAGGGAGTTTTGAATGCCCCACGATCGCCCTCGATCTGGCTGATGATTTCACGACCGAGGTCAGGGGATTCGGCGTGAAAATTTACGCCTAAATTGTGAAAGCCATTATCGGTAAAATTCGCCCCCGAATGGCAACCCGAACAATTCGCCTTGCCAAAGAACAGCTTCATACCTGCTTGAGCTTGCTCTGACAGCGCGGATTGATCTCCCGCTTTGAATCGATCGTAGGGCGAGTTGCCAGCAAGCACGGTGCGTTCAAAGGCGGCGATCGCCTTGGCGAGATTCTCAGCCGAGACGGGTTCACCAAACACAGCTTGGAACTGCTCTTGGTAGCCCTTGATCTTCCCGATCTTCTCGACGGCTTGCTCGACAGGAAGATTCATTTCAATGGGGTTGGCAATTGGCCCCAAGGCTTGGTCCTCCAGTGAACTTGCCCGCCCATCCCAAAACTGCATCTTGTGATAGGCGGCGTTCAAGATCGTTGGCGAGTTTCTTCCGCCTCGCTGTCCATCCACACCTTGAGCATTGGACTCACCGTTCGACCAGCCTTTGTCGGGGGCATGGCAACTGGCGCACGATACCGTGTTGTCTACCGAAAGCCGAGTGTCAAAGTAGAGCTGTTTGCCGAGTTCGGCCTTGTCCACTGACCAGGGATTGCTCTTGCTTGCCGGAATCGGTTTCAACCCAAGCGGCACCTCAATTCCATCGGTTTCCGCAGACTGAATCAAGCGAACCGATAGCGCGGTCAAAAGCATCGTCGTGGCGAACAGTGGAATGCAACGTGTACGGATCATAGGTGGAGTCCTTTGCAACCAGAAGGAACAAGCTCCCGCAGAGCCAGGCTGTTTGCCGTCACAAGAACAAGTCGATACAACATATCGGAATATCAACGATTCGATGGGAATCCAGCGGACAGCTCCGCGAGAAAATCGCGCAGGTCGCGGGCGATCGTTGCCAACGAGTGGGCCAAGGCGGGTTGGTCTCGGTTTTGTCAGACGATTCGCCCCGATCGTCCGCTTACTCCGTCCATTGTCCAGTGTCTTCTACGCGACCACAAGGGCGCGGATGTTAATCTTTTTCGAGAGTTGAAGAATGAGACTTGGTGGGGGAAAGTCTTGCCGCACCTGTCTAAGCAAGCAAAAGTGTCGAAATGCGGCTAGATGACATTCGCCAAATGGGAATCCCGAAAAAATACAAATCGTTACATTTTAGCCATCACCGACTCATCGCGTTTCCAATTGCGCTCTTGGACTAAACTGAATTCGAACGTTCGCGCACAAAAGCTCTCACCGCTTTTGCGCCTAGAAATTTGGATGGTGCAGAAAGATGGGAGTCAGCACCTACTCCAGGTGGACCCGCCTATTGTTGATTATTTGTCAATGGTTGGTCCTTGTGGATTGCCACTATCTCCGTGAGGCTAGTGTCACAATTCGTAATTCCGATGCCATATCAGCCTCTAGCGCGATAGCGTGCGGTTCCGTCAAAAACCGCGTGCTAGCTAGCGCACAG
>JAGQPR010000165.1 GCA_020426625.1 Planctomycetales bacterium | reverse complement strand
GCTAGTAGCACGCGGTTCTTGACGGAACCGCACGCTAGCGCGCTAGAGGCTGATGTGGCATCGGAATTACGATTTGCGACACTAGGTCCGTGCGAGCAGACCGCACAGCCGAAGCGGATTGAGTTAGGGCCATTCGAAGAGTTATCGCTGGGGCGGGCATGGCATCTATTCTGCATCAGCTTCGCGGGGGAAGGTGACGCACGTCGATTGCATCGATGACGTCATCCTCTAGGTGCTGCGAGCGATGAGGACCATATGCTTCCGATCTGGGCTGCCATTCATAGGTAGTAGCCTGGGCGGGCCAGGCATACACCTGCCACTGACCGTAGGTTTGTCCCCGCATCGGTCCCTGGCCCGGCATCGGTTCCTGGCCTGCCAGCGAACGCATTCTTACGCTCATCAGTTCCGCAGTACCAGCTAGAAAAACAAAGCCGGCCAGCAATAACAGCATGGGCGCCCAATTGAAGATCGCCATGATGGCAAAGACCAAGGCAATCCAACGACCGAGTCTGGCTGCCACCTCCGTTGCCCGTAGGTGACCAAGTCGCATGGCTAACAAGCTCCTCAATACGCGGCCACCATCCATCGGAAACGCTGGCAGCATGTTGAACAGGACCAACACAATGTTGGCAATCAATAAATAGTCCATATAACCCATAGCCATTGTCGAGAATTGGCCTTGGCTGTCGCTCATGGCGAGTGGTATCCCACCGATTAGCATGAGAACGAACAAAATGCCTGCAATGACAACGTTTACGGCAGGACCAGCGATGGCAATTACCAGTTCCTGGATGGGTTTTTCGGGCAATCTTTCCAGCCGGGCGACGCCACCGATGGGAAGAAGTGTTATGTCCGCCGTACGGATCCCATAGTGGGCAGCGGCTGCCGCATGGCCGAATTCATGCGCTACCACGCAAGCAAACACGGACAGAATGATGGCAACGGCGAATAAACCATTCAACAAACCGCCAGCGGCCGTGCTGGAGATTAAGTAATATCCAATCAAGACCCAAAAGGTCCAGTGGATGTAAACGCCGATTCCGCCAAATGTAGCGATCTTCATACGTGGTTATTCCAGTTCTTCAACTAAGACAAGCGGTCCGCGGACCTCGACAACACGCACGGGTACGCCGGTACCGATCAACTTTCCGGTGCCAACGACTGCTACGATATCCCTGCCAAATTGCGCTTTTCCGGACGGGTTGAGTCGCGTTGTGGTTAAGCCTGTTTGACCTAGTAGGTGCTCGCGATGTGCCAGTGTTTCCCGGGCATTCAAATCGGCGGCTTCGTCCTCGTCCACTGGCTGCAGGGTCACCCACTTCAGTAGTGGCGATCGTTCCAGCTGCTTGTGCATGAACAGCAAACTGATCATCCCTCCTAGCGCCAAACACGATACCCAAAACAGATTTACACTCACTTCGCTCAGCTGCGCTGATGTCGTTGGCCACACAAACGTTTGACTCGCCAACACGACGGATACCAGCAGCATCAAAAGTCCAGCGATTCCGAAAACTCCGAATCCAGGTAATACAAAGATTTCCAACGCCAGAGCAACCAATCCGCCAATGAAGAGAAGCACTTCTAAGGCTTCTACGTTGCCATTAAGTCCTTCGACCCAAAAAAAACCGACGAAGCACACGGCCGCTAACAGCCCGCCGACGGTTAGACCGGGGCTACCCAATTCCGCCATCAAGGCAAAGAAGCCGATCGTCAGCAGGAATCGAGGAAGCCAGCTTTGTGACAAAACCATTTGAATTGAGGACTCTAGCCAGGGAGACTGCAATTCAGCGGGAGCTTGCTCGATGCCCAGTCGCGAGAGCACGAGGGTTTCCGTGTCATCCTGCGAATCGAACAATCGGTAGCGCAAGGCGACGTCGGTTGGTACTGTTTCCCCTCCTGCAACCTTTGACTTCGCCAGCCACAAATTTGCATCGGCTTGCATTGCGATCTGCTGCTCCGTGAAAATCGCTCTCTTGCCCGTTTCCTGCTGGACATAGTCGTTGACGATAACACTGGAGTCAACCAACACCGAGAGCAATGGAAATGGCCGACCTGTGGCTAGCGAAAATTCATCCAAGCCGCGCAGAAGCGAATCATCTGATGCGCCAGCAGTATCCAATGGTCCGACGGACGCTTCGGCAAGTAAGACAGCATCGTCACAGGCAACGGCAAGTAGTCCCGCAGCTCCCTGGACATTCCCCTGCACGACACCGACTGTGTAAAGCTGCTCGGGATCTTGCTCAGCCAGAAAGCTCGCTAGTCGCATCGCATCTTCGACACGGCAGGTGGTCGGCTCCACTCGTACATAGAGTAGATTTAATTCTCCATCCTGAACTTGGCGATTCACCGAGCGAATTACTTGATTCACTCGACTGGCTGGCAACTTGCCTGAAACAGTCAGCTGCATCGGCTTCCACTGCCGCGGCAACTGTCGCGTCGTCCACAAGGCAGAGTTCAAATTCAGCACGGTTTGTAATTCCACGGCATCGTCAGCCGTTCCCAAGCTCCAAAGCTGATTCCGCAACTGTTGGCCAGTAAAGGTGGCCAGCGAGCCACCGGCCCAAATAGTCTTGGAGCCAAGCAACTGGCCTGCATCTCGCAGCTGGTCCAATTCTTGACGGTCTACCAGCCGGGGCGCTTCGCCGTTAAGCGTCGCTTCATAGACTTCAGAATCTGTTCGCAACATGGCTCGCACAACCGGCCAGGGCATCGACAAGCGGCGAGAGACGATCTCTTGATAATTCGCCTCGATCGCTCCATCCAAAGGTTCGTCAATCGTCGCTCGACCAACGGTGGCCGTGCTAGAAGCTACGATTTCTTCACAGGCTAAGACGGGCAAGACCGCATGGCCTTCGATGGAATCCGGCAAAAAAGCAACTAGACGAGCAGCCGTAACTTTTGGTCCTGAAAGAAATCTTGCAAGTGACAAGCAGCGTTCAAACGAACTGCCGCGAGTCCCGATGCCATCCATTTCATTTCCAGCGAATCCCGTCACCGCCCGTGCACGAAATTGCAGCACGATGGTCGGCCTTGTACCCGCCACAGGGCTTGCCCCAATAATCTGCGTAACCTGCTGAATTACTTGCTCATCGCGCTGCCCGACCAATGGTAAATCCACATCGACGATATAGTTCCGCACTCGCGTGTCGTCTGAGGCCTGGGCGTCTTGGGCTGGAGCACTGGCACAAGAGCCAACGAAAATTGCAGCGACTGCAACACAACACCACAATCGACTTTTCCATGAATTCGAAGTCATCGAAGCCGCAATCCATAAGTTTTCATCGAGATTCTAGTTTCTTTGAATGATTTGTCCCAACCAATGACTCGGTTCGCAAGGGAAGAGGACTACCCCGCATTGTAGCCAGCGGCGACCAGGTGCGCGGACTGACGAACTTTTCCTTCCCGCTTGCATGGGCCGCCTTGGCAGAAAACTGACTTGAACTCAAAGTGAGCAACAATCGTTCCTTTCTGGCCAACCTTCGTAGCTTTCCCGAACAAGTTTTGAAGATACGCGCAATACCGCAGAGAGGCACCGCACTGTAGGTTCATCGAATATTCCACCCGCGCAAGCCCGCCCATGGGAAGCCTTCGCGAGGATTCCCTACCACAAATCCATCACAAGTAATGGGAGCCGCAGCGACGACGTGTCTTGGCCGCGATTTCAACGGCTCTTGAAACCGGCGGTTTTTCTTGGACAATTCCATCGAGCGATTCGCTGGCATACATCCAGCATTGGCAGGGAAACTCACCCGACTTGTCAGAAAATCTGACATTTCCACCAAAAGCAACGAGTTTCATTGAATCGATTCGCGGATCTGCCACGATTGGATCGAGATTGCGCATTCCAGATAGGTGGCATCGGTGCTAGAACTCGGTTGGTCGTGCTTGCTGTTTATACTGGCGGGAGTTCCTGCGGTCCTGACGTTTCGCAATCTGCGTGTTTTCCATCGCCTGCCCCAGCGCGGCAGACAGGACACGCTATCTGCTATTTCGGTGCTTATTCCCGCGCGCAATGAATCAGCAACAATCCGTGCGACGCTCGAAAGCGTTTTGGCTAGCGCAACCTCCCAGGTCCAGGTCGTTGTAATGGACGATGACTCGTCCGACAACACTGCTGAAATTGTGGAAACGATCGTGATAGCAGACCCAAGGGTAACACTCAAACGGTCAGCTCCATTGCCTGCAGGCTGGAATGGCAAACAGCACGCGTGCTGGCAGTTGGCCAACTATGCCAAGCACGATTTGCTTGTATTCCTCGACGCAGATGTGATCTTGCAAGACAGTGCCTTGGCGCGGTTGCAGGTAGTGTTCAATCGCAGCAACGTTGCGCTGCATAGTGGCTTCCCAGCACAAGAAATGCGTTCCGTTGGCGAACGCCTCTTGCTGCCGATGATGTATGTGCTGCTGCTGGGTTTTCTACCACTGGATCGCATGCGCAGGACGACTAAGCCTGAGTTCGGCGCTGGATGCGGACAATTGTTCATCACCCGCCGTCGCGAGTACTTCGCCGTTGGCGGACATGCCAGTATCCGAGCATCGCGCCACGATGGTCTCACTCTCCCACGGGCTTTTCGCCGTTGCGGGTACGGAACAGACGTGTTCGACGCGTCGGACATCGCTGGCTGCCGAATGTATAGCAGTTCACTAGAAACGGTTTGGGGACTGATGAAGAATGCCTCGGAAGGCATGGCCAATTCCCGGCTAATTGGCGTGTTTACTGTGCTGCTGGCTGGAGCTGCCGTCTTGCCCGTGCTGACACTCGGACATGCGTGTTTTTGGAACTGGTCGTTGACGTGCAGGCTGATATTGGTAGCTGCAACTACGCTTAGCTTTCTCCCCAGAGTGCTCATTGCAAAGCGATTTGAGCGTTCGTTGGCATTCGCAATTCTTTATCCGCTGGGGGTAACGATTTTCTTGGCCATTCAGTGGGCGGCGTTCATCGTGGAGCTGCAAGGCAAGCGGGCCGACTGGAAGGGACGAAGTAGCTGAAACGCTTAGTGAATCGGTTTAGCGTTACAGTAAGGAGGATTTGTTTCGGGCGTTCACAATAGCGGATAAATGTAATTCTTGGGACACTACTCGCTGAGCGCTGTAGTGCCGAGCGCAACTCAACCTCCTTCCGAACGTTACGCCCTTTTCAACGCAACTTCGGAAGGGAGCGGCGGAGTCCCAGCGACTGGGAGCGAAAGTCCACTCTCCCTCGTCGACCCGTTTCCCGTGTGCCCCGCTCGCGAATCTCCCCTGAGGGCCCCGACGAGAGAGTTAGTGACACGGCGATTAGCGAGAAGTGTCAATTAGCTCACAATTTCTGGGGACTGTTCCGCGCATTGCATGTCTACCCGGTTGAATAACGCTCAAACGAACGCAAGAATATGTTTCGTTGATGATGCTACATTCTTCATAAGGTTGATGTTATGGCTACCGCGCCTCGATTCATCATGATTGGTGGTTTTCTTGGGGCAGGCAAGACTACGACTATTGCCAGATTGGCGTCCCATTTTCGCCGTCAAGGTAAAAGCGTGGCGATTGTAACGAACGATCAGGCAACCGATTTGGTCGATACCTTACTACTTCGCTCGCAGGGGTTTAGCGTTGGCGAAGTTGCAGGCTCATGCTTTTGTTGCAATTTCGATGGCCTGACGGACACGGTGGAATCGCTCAGTTCGTGTGAGCGGCCCGACATCATTCTTGCCGAACCCGTAGGTAGTTGCACCGACTTGGTAGCCACCGTCATTCGACCACTCGAAAAGATCTACGAACAGCCTTTTGACATTGCTCCGTACGGTGTGATCATCAAACCCAGTCACGGTAGCAAGATTCTGGGGGGCGAGGGACAGCGCGGATTTTCGCCAAAGGCTGAGTACATTTTCCGCAAACAAATCGAGGAAGCCGACTTTGTGATCCTGAATCGCATCGATGAACTTTCGCCCGAGGACGTGGACGGTTTGATAAAAAGCCTTTCGGAGAACTACAACGGCACGCCTATCGTACGGATGTCGGCGAAGACTGGTGAAGGTTTTGAGGCACTCTGCAAGCACCTGGATATGGCTGGCTTACCTAACCAGCGCGTCATGGAAGTGGACTACGATGTTTATGCCGAAGGCGAGGCAGAATTGGGCTGGCTGAACTGCCAGGCCAAGCTCGCTTCAGAGCAAACACTTGAAATGGACACTTTCTTGCTTGGGTTGTTGCAGAGTATGCACCGCGAATTTCTGGCACAAGAGGCTGAAGTTGCCCACTTAAAAGCAATTGGTATGGCCGAGGGCGCCTACGCGGTAGCCAACCTGGTCAGCAGCGCCGATCAGCCCGTGCTTTCTTTGCCGTCAAACTGGCAAGGCACAAACTTCGAATTCGTAGTCAATGCGCGAGTCGCGATTTCACCAGACGAGTTGGAGGACATAGTGCGAAAGTCGATTAGCGAAGAAGCCTTGCAATTGAATGCTTCAGCTCAAGTGGTTGGCTTGCAATGCTTTCGTCCAGGTAGACCCGTTCCAACACATCGTCTTGTCTAACGATTTTCGTGGATGGAGGACCGAATCCAATTGTAGAATTCGTCGCCCTGCAAACACTTTCTCGAATCGCCCGCTACATTCGCTCGACACTATTCGCTCGACACTATTCGCTCGACACTATTCGCTCGACACTATTCGCTCGACACTATTCGCTCGACACTATTCGCTCGACACTATTCGCTCGACACTGGGCTGCAACGCGCCTTGATGCAGGTGAACCGCTGATATTGACTCAAAATAGTGATTCAGCGTAAGGTTTAAGCACTTTCTGCTCGCAATTACAAACAATTTCGTTTGACCGAGCAAAGCCGTGGCGGAGCCAGGATTGTCCGTGGATCGGCGAGGCCCAATGGCGGGCTAAAAATCATCAAATCAGGTCAAGGACGGACCATGCAAGAGACAACTACTGAACATTTGCCGGTGGCACTACTGGATGTGAGCCGAGGTAATGCACCCCTGCGAGATGAAATCATTGCCGCCCTGTCGGAAGTTTATGAAAGCGGCAGGTTTTTATACGGTCCACAAGTCGGCGAGTTGGAAAGCCAGATCGCCAAGTTGAGCAATACTCGTCATGCGATAGGTTGCGCTTCGGGTAGCGACGCACTGTTGCTGGCGCTGATGGCCAACGAGATCGGCGCTGGCGACGAAGTCATCGTTCCGAGTTTTACGTTTTTTGCGACTGCCAGCTGCGTTCGTCGCCTCGGAGCCAAGCTGGTATTCGCCGATATTGATCCCAAGACCTACAACATTTGCCCGGAGTCCGTTGCCAGCAAGATTACCCCCAACACGCGGGCGATAATTCCGGTGCATCTTTTTGGACAATCCGCTGAAATAGATGTTATTTGTCGAATCGCCGCTGATCGCGACATACTGGTCATTGAGGACACCGCGCAAGCATTGGGTGGTGCCTACCACGGACGTCCGCTGGGAAGCTGGGGGCAGATTGGTTGTACCAGTTTTTATCCGACCAAGAATCTGGGCGGAATTGGTGATGGTGGCATGATGACCACCGATTCTGACCAAATTGCCAGCCGGTTGCGTTTGCTATCAGCTCACGGCATGCAACCTAGGTACTTTCACAGAGAACTGGGGATTAACAGCCGGCTGGATACGCTGCAAGCGGCCGCTCTGCTGGTAAAGCTGAAGTACTTGCCGAAGTACACGGCCGCTAGGCAGGAAAATGCCAAGCACTACTTTGAGCTGTTCCATGAAGCTGGATTGGTTGGGCAAGGAGCGTCAGCCGTTGTCCAACTGCCGTACCAGGATCCGGCGTCGTTTCACGTGTGGAATCAATTTAGCATTCGCGTCACCGAAGGGCGTCGCGACGAATTAAGGCAGTACTTGGCTGCGAGAGCGATCGGCTCTGAGATTTACTACCCGATACCCTTGCATCTCCAAGAATGCTTCCAAGATTGCGGATACAAGGAAGGGAGCTTACCGGCGTCTGAAGCTGCAGCTGGTGAGATTTTACATCTTCCGATCTACCCAGAATTGACCCGTGCCGAACAGGCCGCCGTGGTCGATGGGATTACGTGCTACCTCAAGGCGGCCCGTGGCAGGAAAGCTGCCTAATTCATTCTATGCGGTCGGACAATACGCGTGGCGCGTTGAACGAACTGCAGACACATCACTAGTGGTTTGGGACAGCTAAAAATTAGGATTGGTCCGTAGTGGGATTCGCCAAAATTCCCCGATTGAGAGGAATTCTGGCGAATCCCACTACCCTAAAATTAGGCTGTAACAGACCACTAGGCGGTTTCGCGATACTAACGCGACCGCTCAACGATGTAGGAGCAATGTATGTCGCCATCCAATAATTCTGAAGACAGCAGTTTCAGCTGAACTGCGCCTGCAAGTTTTTCACAACCGACACCTTCGAGCGGTGATTTCGCGCTGGCACCGCCGATGAGCATTGGGGCAGTAAAAACCTCGCACTGATCCAACAGTTCTGCATCAAGCAGGCTGCCCAGGATCTGAGCGCCTCCTTCGACCAGCACGTTGGTCACGCTGCGTTCGCTGGACAAGTACCGGAATAAATCCACGATGCGATCATTGGTGTTTGGTTGCCGCGAATGAAAAATCTCGATACCGCGCGCTCTCAATTGGTTGGCCTGCCTTGCCGTTGCATCGGGTCCCGCTAGCAGTAGCACCGGGACCTCTTTCGCGGTTTTCGCCAGCATGCTGTCCAGCGGCAGCCGCAAGCGGGAATCCGCGACGATGCGGATGGCAGTGCGGCGGGGAGGAGTGTCACCACGGGCGGTCAGGCTGGGGTTGTCCGCAAGTGCGGTGCCACTGCCGACCAGGATCGCGTCCACCAAGCCCCGCAGATGATGCACGACTTTGCGACTGGATGCCCCAGAGATCCATTGGCTGTCACCTGTGCGCGTCGCAATTCTCCCGTCCAGACTCATCGCCCATTTACCAATGATCCAAGGGACGTGGTGCGTCAGGCGTTTGAGATAGGGAGCATTCAGAATTCGGGCTGCGTCTTCTTCCAGGCCGACATCGACTTGAATTTGATTGGCTCGCAGCTGGGCGATTCCCTGGCCGCGAACTTTTTCGAACGGGTCTTCCATGGCCACCACCACGCGTCGGATGCCAGCGATGATCAGCGAATTTGTACAGGGTGGGGTCTTGCCTTGGTGGCAACATGGCTCAAGCGTGACATAGGCGGTCGCGTTGGCCAAACGATGCGACTGCCCAGCGCGGGCCGCGTTTTCGATGGCATCGATTTCCGCGTGAGCTTGGCCGAATCGCCGATGGAATCCTTCAGCAATTTTTTCGCCATCGCTAACAATGACGCAGCCCACCATAGGATTGGGCTCAACGTCACCGCGTCCCTTGGCAGCTAGCGCTAGGGCTTGCTGCATCCATCGCCTGTCCTGCTCGGCACCATGCATGGGTCAACTTCTAAACTCAGGATCCCGGCAACCAGAGCTTGCTTTCGCCGGTGCTACCTGTTGTGTCCTGGCCAGGAAGTACCAAACCACTGTTCGCTGGACTACCATCGTCGTGCATCGTCTCCTTTGGACGCGAAGCGTTTTGCATCATCTTCATAGCCAAATGGTTTGGTTGAACCTCTGGTTGCGAAGACCTTTCCCGCATCGCGTATTGGAAGAAACTAAGCAGGTACGGGTCGGCGGGGTACTTTTGAGCGGACTCAGTGAGAACCCGCTGGGCATCTGATTTTCGTCCAGCCATATTCAGTAGATTGGCACGATAAACGACGACCTGACCGACCGATTCTCCATGTTCGGCCAGCAAGTCTTCGAGCGCGGCACAATAATTGATCTTCCCATCGATTTGAGGTTCATTTTGCAAGGCACAATTGAGTGCCGCCAGCCGTAGTTGCATTTGAAGATCGTCGCTGGGACGACTCAAAATCTCCACAGCCGCACGAAAATGAATGCGCGAGGCGCCAAATGCCATCGCCTGTATGAATGCAGAATGCAATTCGGTGTCAGGCAGACTCGCCAAGTCGTGGCGGTCAGCATCAATGACGTTCCAAAAGATGTTGTCGATGCGTTCATCCGGCCGAGTTGTAACAATGCGTTCCAAGCCAAGGCGGCTGTAGACGTCGTCCAAGCATTTCTTAGAAACGATGAACGATTGCTCAGCTTCCAGATGCAACAGCAGGCACAACAAACGCTGACGATATCGCTCATCTTGCGCTATCTCAGTGGCCGTCGATTTGTCTAATAAATCGAGCGGAAGATCCAGGAAATCTTCGATGAAGGATTCGTCGAGTTCTTGCAAAGTCAATTCTGTATTTGGCTCACCAACAATCTGTCGCATCTTGCAAATTGATTCCGTATACTCCGGTGTTGTCAGCAAGAGCTTTCCTTCAATCCGATTACCAAGAGGCAAACTCTGTCTCAGTTGATCGAAAAGAGCTTCCTGGGAACGGAATCCACTGGAGCAAAGCAGCGTCCGAGAGGGTTGATCGGTCTGCTTGCCAAACAACACCACCGTACCTACGTTCCGTAGAATCTGACGCGGTCCGTCGTTATTAGCCGGCATCGGCTGGTCGAAAATAAAGTAGATTCGTTTGGCGGGAATCTCATCTTGAACTCCCATTGCAAATTGCTGCCGCAGTTCCTCACTAAAAGCGTCGGAATTGGGCATCAACTTGGCGTTTGGATTGGCGGCCATGGCCTCCTCAAAATCCGTTTCCGAGCTGAGTTCATAGTATTCAAAAGTGGCGCAAGATTGCAATGAAACGCGTTGCGGTTCCAGTTCCAAAGCCAAGGCGCCGTAGAAAGTCCGCTCAGACGCGGTCAATTGTGAATGGCTGGCCAACTTGGTGGCGGTCGCGAACGCACCAGACTGGTCCACTTGAGCTACCTGCGCTCGCAACAAATGGCTCAATGGTCCTGGCTGGTCGGGAAAGTCTCGCAATATAGCTCGCAGCTTCGATTCTGCTTGCTCGTATCGAAAGGTCCTGGTCAGTGAATGGACTTCGGCGAGCCGTTCTGACCAGGGCGCATTGGGTGGGTCTTTGGCAACTTGAGCGGGTAGTTTGGCGATCAAGTTAAGCGAGGGATCGAGCAGTGAGGCATCTTCGTTTCGTTGGTCGTCCGGGAGCAACCGACTGACTAATTCGCTCCAGTAACAAACAAATGCCTCTTTACGCGTTAGCGTCAACTTGCGGACGAGTATACGAATGGCAGTAACCGCCAATGGAGGCACGGCCTGCCGGGCTTCTGCCAAGCCTTGCAACAGGTAACGAGCAACATTTTCACCCGGTTCATCGTCAAGCGAGGCGACAATCGACTTCATGATCAGCGCCAGAGGGTTGTCCGGCTTCAGTTTCAGGAAGCGATTGGCAGTGTCCTTGAACATTTCCTCTTCTTCAAGGTGCAGAGCCAATTCTCCCTTGAGAGCCAACAGGCAAGCGGCATTGGGTGTTGCCTTTAGCAGCTGGTTGATCCGGTCAATTGCGGCAACACTCTGCCCACCCTCGATCAGCTTGACGACTTTTTCAAGATCGTGGGTTTGGTCGACGCACTTACAAAATTTGATTTTCTTGCCACTTCCGCAGGGACAAGGGGAATAGTTGTCAATGGCCATAGTTCCGTTTCGATTGGAGCGAATGCATAATCCCTAGCCAGGAATTTTATCAAAGATCGCGAAAAGCCGCGACGGCAGGCAAGTTTTATAGTCATTCCCGATCGCTCACAAATTTGCGACAATCGGAGCTGCCTTTCAATTTCTGGCCTGCTGGCTATTGGCGGCAGAAAGTAACTACTAGCATTCCTTAGCACCATCGCACAAGTTTTCCGGTACTTAAATAACCGCGGGCAACGCCAAAGCGGCTCTGGAAAACTTCTGCGCGGATGCTTGCACATCAGCTAATATTCGTACACTTCAACCAACCTAAAGAAAAGGTCTTGATTCGTGAGAAGTCTGCTGTTCTTGATTCCTCACGAAGTTTACGGCATCCCTATTTTTGGAGCAGGCATCGCACTCGCGTGCTTGGCGATTGGGTTCATCGCTTGGTGGCTGGTCTCTAGAAAGTTACCCTTCTCGGAAATTGTAGCTGCGTTACCCGTCTGGGGAATTGCCGCTGCGATCATTGTGTTTGTGCTGCCAGCCGTTGAGCAAGTCGATTACGACGGCAATCCGATCGGGCTGCCGATTCGAGGCTACGGAGTCATGGTTTTATTGGGTTTAGTGTGTGGTATCGGCCTGAGCGCCCACCGTGGAAACCAATTGGGAATTGTGACCGATCTGGTGATTGGACTCGGATTCTGGATGATGCTCGGTGGGGTGCTGGGTGCAAGGACGTTTTACGTAGTCCAAAAATGGGACGAGTTTCAAGGCGACCTTATCTCGATCGTGAAACTGACCGAGGGAGGGTTGGTGATCTATGGTGGCGTCCTGGGCGGATTGTTGGCTGGTGCTGCATATTGTTTGAAACACAGGTTGCCGGTCTTGGCCACTGCTGATCTCATCGCGCCTGGTTTCCTCATCGGCTTGGCACTTGGGAGGATCGGATGTTTACTCCACGGCTGTTGCTTCGGCGGGATTTGCGACGCCAATCTCCCTACGATTCGATTCCCGGTTGACAGTGTTCCATTCCACGCACAATTGGAGACCGGGCGGCTGTTGGGGATAAGAATCGCCGGAGCCAGCTTGCCCGCCCCGATCCAATCGGTCGAGCCAGGTAGCGCGGCCGAGAAACTGTTGATTCAACCTGGTGAAGTGCTGCGGTTCATTAGACCCCGATGGTCGTTTCCTGCGGATGCGAGCAGCCCTGACTCGCAAGAGACCAACCAGAGGCCGCCAGATCCTGAAAGGAAACAGACTGAACTGATGTGCGATATTGTGCTCGCCGACCGAACAGTAACGGTTTCTGCCAATTTGACTCCGCAGAGCAGCTTGCCAGTTCATCCGACACAGATCTATGCTGCTATCAACGCTTTGCTACTTTGTATCTTGATCTGGTTCCTGCAACCGCTGACAAAGCGTGATGGGACAGTTTTTTTGGTGGCAATTCTTCTTTACGCTGTTTCGCGGTTTGTGCTGGAAGGGATCCGCAGTGACGAAATCGGCCAGTTGGGGACATCGCTGACCATCGCTCAGCTGGTGGCTATAGGCAGTGCGCTGACTGCCGTGATCGGTATTGCTGCATTACGGGCGCTACCAGCCCGCCGGGCCTGGAGCTGGCAATAAGAACATTTTCGCATTCTTCAGTTGCCAGAGAAAGGCTCCGTCAGTTCTCTGTTTTACCCATTTTAAGGGGTGTTGCGAAATTGCTGATTTCGCAACATTGCCCTATATGGAGCTCCCGGTCGCAACAGTTTACCAAGACTCACTAACAGTAATTTATTAAGTAGCACCCCAAAGGAGGGTGTTTTCTTGCTTCGATGGCCTGTAGATTGTTTCTCGTTGTTCGGAAGATCTGCTGCTCGACGACAGATGTTACTTGCGGCTTTGTTCCGATTGCCGACCGTCAACTCGTAACGAGAAACCCCATATCGATGTGTCTACTGGCCGTCCTCTATCGTCTTGTTCCAGAGAGCCCCATTCTTGTGGCTGCAAATAGGGAAGAGTATTTCGACCGACCATCACAACCCCCCTCCATTCAGTCAGGCAAACCTCGCGTTCTATGCGGCCTAGATCAACGTGCTGGTGGCACGTGGCTTGGAGTGAATCAACATGGGATGTTCGTTGGCGTCTGCAGCCGTCGCGGGAACACTGACCCGTTGGGAGCCCGCAGTCGCGGGTTGCTTGCTCGGGAAGTTCTGCGTTGCAGCAACGCCCGCAAGGGCGTAGATAAAGCCATGGAAGAAATGTTAAATGAGCGCTACGAGAGCTTGAACTTGGTCGTTTGTGATGCCGAAAGCGGCTGGGTAATCCATGCCGACCAGGATCCTGAGGTCGTTCCTTTAGAGGATGGGCTCAACATAATTGGCAATATGAATATGAACGATCCTGAAGACGACCGCATCAAATTGGCACATCGCCTTTTGACGCTGCAGTTGCTGGATTCACCCGTCAAGTTTTTGGCGGTTGCTAGCAAAGTATTTGCCCGCAGCCCAGCGCCTGCGGGGCGCCCCACGATGATCGTCCGTGGTAACGACTACGGTACGGTTAGTAGTACCCTAATCGCTCTCAGTCCCAAGCCGCGCGACGCGATATTCCAATTTTCCGCTGGTGCTCCTGATCAGGCCAAGTACGAAGATTTCTCGCCGATGCTGCGTGACATTCTCAGTCGTGGACTGCGCGAAGCTCGTTCCAAGTCTAAGGCTACTTAGAGGATCTTCCGAAGAACTTACGTGCAAATGACTCGGCAGCCACGCTAGCAACGTGGCTGCTTTAGTTAGTACACGTCTGCATACGTCGGTTTGTACATATTGGAGAGGCTTCGCAACTCACTCGACCCCTCGCTGCCCGGCGGTTGTCGAGAATCTGCCCTTTCGCGGGGCATCGCAATTCTGTAACTATGCCAGTCGTACACACAAAGAATGGAACGTTCAGTCAACTTTGCGGAGCTTGGATTCTGCTGACGCTAGTGTCAAGAATTGGAAATTCAGTTCCACGTAATCCTTCCACAAGATTAGCCGCTGTGCGCTAGCACGCGGTTTTTGAGGAACCGCACGCTAGCGCGTTGCGGCTGATGTGGCA
>JAGQPR010000164.1 GCA_020426625.1 Planctomycetales bacterium | reverse complement strand
AGCGTCCGCAACAATACATTCCGCTCAGACAAAGCCTTAGCTTTTTGCCTAAAGTGCAGAGTCACAACCGACACGCAAAAAATTCGATAAAGCTTGAACATCATACTTCACTCCCAAAGATACACTCTGACCCGGTGATTCGTTGTTGCCCGTGGCGGACAAAAACTCAACGAAAGCGATCAATCCGAATCCGAGCTATTTTCATTTGCACAACTTGAATCACTGGGGTCCGAAGGGCGGGATGCTCGGATCAGCTCCCCCAACTCGGCCACAGATCGTTCCAACTGACAGATCTGTTCATCGCGCAGCGCGTCGTGAGCTCGCCGGGTGTGGGGACTGAAACGCGAGTAGTAAGAAGCCATCAGCACCCAAAACAGGATCGATGCCACGAGATACACAATCCCTAACGCCATGGAGACTGGCGTAGCTGTCGAATCCCATGGATCGAAGCTGCCGAAGATTCGACTGCCTCCAGCAAACGTCAGTGAGAAACTGATGACCCCTGACACTAGGCACACGCGATATGCTAGACGTTCTTTGAACTCGGCTCTTGCCAATGCGGACTTCAACTGGGAGCGGTAGCGTTCATACTCGTCGCCAGCCAACATAGGGTCCTCTGCCATCAATTTGTCCGCCATGTTCGGTAATCTGTTCAAGATTCTTGATCCTCAATCCAAAGTCGCAATGCTGTTTTGGCGTAGTGCAAGCGAGACTTAACGGTGCCAGGCTGTGATCCGATGATTTCGGCAATTTGTTCGACGCTCATGTCCTCAAGGAACTTTAGCGTCAACACTCGACGATGCTCAAAGGACAGTTCGTTGAGTCCTCGATACACCAACTCGATTTGATCGAACACGTGTTCATCCGACGGTCGCTCATCCGGGAGCGGTTCCCGTTGGGAATCGAGCGATACTTCCAATCTCTTACCCCGCCTGCGCAATTCTGAAACAGCGCAATCATGGGCAATCCGGTACACCCAAGGGCGAAAAGCGTCGGGAGATCGTAACTTGTTAATTCGCCTGAACACGGACAACCAAACGAATTGCAGGACATCGAACGCCCCCTGCTCATCACTCATCAATCGTCGCACGAAGTACAGCAGGCGTCGGTCGTAGATCTCGACAAGACGCGTGAATGCTTCCGTGCTACCAGCCTGGGCAGCACGGATGTTCGCCACTTCGTTTTGAGGTTCACTCGTATTCGTCATGCAGTTCGCTAGTCCTCGTTCTATCGCGGTATCATCAGGTCGAGGGCCGAAGGGTAAAGGTTCAACGATAGAACTCGATTTCGCGAAGATATTTTGACCGAACTGTAAGAAATTGCGTTCTGCCGTTTCTAATCTTCATGGACAGTTAAAGCGGAGTTCTGCATGACAAAGCTTGGCCCACTGCGGGAGCGATTGGAAAAATGCTGGAACAGTTTACCGAGCAATAGGTTGGTTCAACTCCAGGAAGTCTTCAAATTTGCGATGTCGAATTGAACCCAAGACCAGTTCGCATCGACCAGACTGAATCGGAATTTCTTCTGAAAGACAACATCCGCTTCTGTGTTCTTCTTTAGACTTGGTGAAGGCGGTCATTTATCCTGAGGAAAACCATGAGCAGGCTAATTGGGATTGTTCTATTGTCACTCGTACCGGCGCTGGCACGTTGCCAAGACACCATTGCTCTGACCTTTGAGCCAAGCCTTCAAGAATACGACTTGTTGATGAAGGAGCTTGGAATTGCCGGTAGCGAACACCAGCGAAAACTTCTGCGTTTGAGCCCCGAGGAACGTCTTGCCGCGCGGCACCGAAGCCCGTATCGAACGTTCGAGCCACGCTTTCTCATTCTTGCAAAGGAGCAGGGAAACATTCAGGGTGGTTTCCTGGCTTTGAAGTGGTTGGTTGATCATGCCGATCCAGGACCAAGCTTTGATCAAGCTTTGGAAATACTCGGCGAGCGGTATATCGACCACGCCGAAATGCCACAGATTTGTCGCATGCTTCCCAATCGATTGTCACCTGGAATTGAAGACTTTCTCGTCAAAGTCGGCGAAACTCATCGGCAGCCAGGCGTACGTGGACTGGCATACTACTGCGCGGCAGAATACTTGTCTCGACTTTACTCAATCACGACTCAAAGACTATTCGACGAGAAGGCGTGGTTGGCAAACGCCGAGCAGCGCTTTAGTCAAGATGCGATAGTCTGGTTTCAGAAGTTGGAACTTGCCCCGTTGCGGGATCGTTTCGATACGATCTGCCGCGTGTTGCATTCTCGTTACCAGAACACGCTTGAAGCAACCAGCAGTCGAACGTTTGGGGAATTGGCTGCGGGCCTAGAGTTTGCGTTCGAACCGGTCGGAAAGCAACCGCCGCCCTGCAGTGGGAACGATAGCCGAGGAAAGGTCGTTGACCTCGACGCTCTTCGAGGCAGGGTTGTGGTAGTGATGTTCTCCGCCAACTGGTGCGGACCTTGCAAAGTTAGGTATGGTCAGTTGCGCGAGTTAAAGCGTGAACATGCCGACCGAGCCTTCGAGGTCGTCACCGTCATGGCAGACAAAGAACGGTCAACGGTTCAGAGTGCGATTGAATCGGGCGACATCACCTGGCCAGCGATTTGGGATGGGCAAGATGGTCCCATTGCAACAGCATGGCAGACCAAAATCTATCCAACGATTTATGTTATCGACTCGAATGGAGTTATCGCTGCCCGCGATCTCACTGAGGACGCGCTCGATCAAAAAGTGTCGGAATTGCTCGGTGTCGATTGGAAGCAGAAGAGCTTGCTGGAGAAGCGTTCGAGAATCCGCGAGCTTAGTCTGCGTAACCAGAAGTTGCAAAGTGAGGACCTGCCCGAATTCTTGCAAGGTTACACGGAACTCCGGTCGCTGGATCTAAGCGACAATCCGATCGGTGATGATGCAATAACTCATCTCCTTCACTTGACTCATTTGGTCGAGTTGAATCTTCAGCACACCGACGTCAGCGATCACGGACTAGAAATGCTTCAGCCATTGCAGAGCCTCAAGTTAGTCAAGCTTTATGCCGGGCCGGGAAGCAAAACGACTTCCAATGGTCGTAGGAATCTCAAGAAGTTGCTCCCTGGCGTAACCGTATCCTTTGTCACGCATTGACGGTACTTTGCACCGGAACGGGATGGCGACCTCGAATATTTCTTGAAAGACATCCGGGGCATCAGTGTTCTTCTTTGCGGAGAACGAGAAATTATGAACAACTGGCCGGAAACGAATGCAAGCCTGATACGGCGGATCAAGGAATCCGCCGACGAGGTCGCATGGAGCCAGTTTCTGGCCATTTACCGGCCTGTCGTTCTGCGTTTGGCCATCAGTCGAGGACTGCAACATGCGGACGCTGAGGATCTGACTCAGCACGTTTTCAGTTCAGTCGCGTCTGCGATCGAAAAATACAAACCCCAACGAGACGAGCGGCAGTTCCGCTACTGGCTCGGTCGCATTTGCCGCAACGCGATTGTGAATGCGATCACTCGAAACCCCGCAGGAAGAATTGAGTTTTGGGATAACGATCGACTGTGCGAGGAACCGGACCAAGCGGCGAGTGACCTGTCGGCTGAGCTACTTAGGTTAGCTCGGGTCGAAGCGATTCGCTGGGCGGCGGGAGAGGTGAAGCCGGAGTTTACGGCCGATACTTGGCAAATGTTTTGGGCCAGCAGCATCGAGGGACAGGCGGTAAACGATGTCGCGTCACGGATGAATAAATCGCGAGGTGCTGTTTACATAGCACGGTGCCGAGTCATCCAGCGCATTAAAGAAGTCTTGGTGCAGTCGAGCGATCTATGGAGCGAAGTGGAATGAAAAAGACATGTCCATCCAGGGAGCAACTCTTCGCAGTCGTCAAGGGAGATGCTACCGCCGATCAGGTTGATTTCTGCGAATCGCATTTGTCTGACTGTGAAGACTGCATCCGTGACTTGGAGGATCTATCGGCTGATCCGGATCTGCGGGGTGATATCAGTCTATCGCTGCGTGACTTGCCAACAGCAGGTCTTGATGAAACGACGGAAGCCACACATGCGACTGCACTCGAAATGGGCCAGTTGCAGGCGTTGCTTGGTCCAACCGACGATCCGAGCATGTTGGGGCGAATCGGAGGCTACGAGGTCATCGGATTGCTGGGACGCGGCGGAATGGGAGCGGTCTTCAAGGCTTTGGATCGATCGCTCAATCGCTATGTCGCCATCAAACTGTTGCAGCCGCACATTGTCACCAGCGGGGCGGCACGAGCGAGATTCGCTCGCGAGGCTCAGGCTGCCGCAGCCGTGGTCGACGATCATGTAATGCCTATTCTGACGGTCGATAATTGGCAGGGAATGCCGTACCTGGTCATGCCATATTATCGAGGTTCTTCATTGCAACAGCGCATCTCTGAACAGGGACCGCTGGGCGTGAAGGAAGTGCTTCGAATCGCCATGCAAGCCGCTCGCGCACTGGCGGCCGCGCATCAGCAAGGAATCATTCATCGTGACGTAAAGCCAGCCAATATCTTCCTGGATGCGGGCGTTGAGCGAGCCCGGCTGATGGATTTCGGTCTGGCGCGAGCCGTCGATGACGAGACGCTTACCCGTAGCGGTTCGATAACCGGAACGCCGCAGTTCATGTCGCCCGAGCAAGTACGAGGTGAACCGCTCGACCCACGGTCCGACTTGTTCAGCCTCGGCGCAGTCATCTACGCAATGTGTACAGGTCAAGCTCCATTTCGCGCTGAAACTAGTTATGCCGTGCTGCGGCGCATTACCGATCATGAGCCTCGGCCCATTCGTGAGTGGAATCCAGAAATTCCACCGTGGCTTGAGAACCTCGTTTCCCGATTGATGGCCAAATCGCCGGCAAGCCGGTTTCAGTCGGCTCGCGAAGCGGCAGAGCTACTGGAAGACTGTTTGGCGCATGTGCAAAGACCACTCGACAATCCGTTGCCAGAGACCTTGTTGACGAGCAGTTCACAAGCCGAAGCGCAAACCATCAGCTTTGTTACCGGAATGATGTTCTCGGCGGGAGCAATCCTCTGCGCAATCGTCGCGACCTACTCATTACGGCTTAGCGTGATCGAATTTAGTCTGCTGAGCCTGTTGCTCGTTGTGATCATCTACGCCGCGCGACTTCGGCTGGCAACGTTATTTATAGTCAGTCGCGCAGCTTTATTTTCGCTATGGAGAAACCGGCACATGAAAATGATTGCACTCGTAATTCTGATGAGCTTACTTGGATTAACAGGAGCTGTACTGCAAATTCAACAGAAAGCCGCGGACAATCAACAAGCAAGCGGCGGCGGTGTGATCCCCAGGGTAGGAACTGGCTCGATTCCTGAGACTAGCCAACTCCAAAGCCAGGATTCCTCGCGGGAAACTGCGCCCGAATTCGTGTCGATTCAGTCATCAATTGTCGATGTCGAAGTGCCGCTTGGGGCGGAATTGCAGAGTTTGATGAAAGATCGCAAACCCATCGCGGAGTTCAGAGCGGTAATCGATCGTCTGATTGCGGATAAGAAGGCTTCTATTGTCGACGAGATGCGACATCCACGGTTACAACATAGAGGCACGCCATTATCAATGGGTTTCAAAGACAGCGTGATATTCACACTCGCCCCGCGAGTCGATGGCTGCCACGTGACATTAAAGCTTTCTCCAAGCTCGATTAAGGTCGGCCCGAATTCAGACCTGTCTCCAACGTCAATCAAAGTTGGATCGCCAGCGAAGCCAGCCAGTGTCGCACTCGATCCTAAATTTCAGGCTGAGCTGCGGTATGGAGTCGCCGAGATCATTGGTCCGTTCGAAACCGATGATGCGAATCGAGTACGACTTATCCAGCTAACGGTAAATCAACTACCAGAGCAACCCGAGCAGAGCGGTGCTCAAATAGCGCCGCGAGCAGTTGCACAACCGCCACTGATACCTAAAGTTCCGAACGACAGTGATGCGGTGCTGGAAGCGGCCAAGCAGAAGTATGCGCCGATTACCGAAGCGCTCAAAGACCAGTCGCTGACACCAGCACAACGTTCCAAGAAGTTGCGAGATCTACGCCATCAGCTCAACCCAAGCCGTCAGAATGCAAAGGACTTAACTGGCCAGCCCGCTCCGCCGTTAAGCGTCGTTCGCTGGACCGATGGCATTGAGAATCGATCGCTGGCGGACTTCTTGGGTAAAGTTGTCTATATCGAATTTTCTCGCGTCGGCTACGAACCGGGACGTACGGCTACTCCATCTCTGATGAAGAAACTGGCTGATAAGTACGCGGGCGAAGTGGTCTTCGTGAGCATTACGTCTCCTGCAACCACGGACGAACAGGTTCGGCTGCAAATGCAACGCGATGGTTGGCCGTTGTTATGGGGCATCGACCAATCGGTTGACGATGAGAACTTTCTCGGCAAAACCGCTCGAGCCTTCCAAGTCACAGCGTATCCAGAATTCGTGGTGCTCGATCGCGCCAGGCGAGTGGCCAGTTCGTCCTTGGCAGAGCATCGTCGCATGACGCCTGAACTGGCCAAGCAAGCCTACGAGGAGATCGCTGAACTCTTAGACCGTCCGTGGCCGCCAGCAGAGTCGCTTAGCGGCGCCGAAATGTTCGAGATCAATAATAAACTCGAAGAGTATCGCGTCGAAAAGGCGATTCGGATTGCACAAGCTGCGACAAACCCAGCCATGTCGGCTCATGAACAGATTCGCACCCTGCGACTAGTTCAAGGTCATCGAGTAACGACCGGAGTTGATACCCGTTTTCCAATCCGCGTTGAAGGCAAGGATGGCTTCACCGATGATCGCATGGTTCGTTACGGCGAGACACGCTTATTTGAGTTCCCCGAACCCGTCGCAGAAGCGCGCTGGCAGTGTGGCGATTACCGTACCGAAGTGATCGATGATATCGAGCCGTTTAATTTTCTGCTCGTTGAGTGGTTAGAAGACAAACTCGTAATGACAACCTATCGGAGCCCAAAGAAGGCGGAAGGTGATTCAGCGGCTAACACGCCTCAATCCAAGGCTTCGATTACAAGGCTTGAGGCAAAGCTCGCGGATGCTCGAGAACGAATGAAGCTTCTCGCTAGAATTGTGGAAGGATCTCGCAGTCAAGTCCTGCAAGGAAAATCAGAAGAATCCCGGCTAATTGAACGGATTGTTAAGTTCGATCAGGTTCGGGAAGAGGTCGCTGCTTTAGAATACCAATTGGCCAACAATGGACTCCAATGGTCGAGCGAGTTGGGTGAACAGATCTACTTCGACCCAGAAAATGGTTCTGTAACGGTACCTGATCCGAGGAAGTCTGCGAGTAGTCAATTGTCGGTCGGCATGCCTGCGCCGGAATGGGAATTGTCGCGCTGGAGCGACAACGTCGCACGTAGGTTATCCGACTATCGCGGAAAAGTCGTCGTGCTGGATTCTTGGGCGGTCTGGTGCGGACCGTGTGTTGCCGCTATTCCAGAATGGAAGAAGCTGCAATCGCTTTACCAGAATCGTGAAGTGGTGTTCTTGGGCTTGCATCCCGCCGGAACTGACGACAGCGAAATCCAGCGACTCATTCAGGAAAAACAATGGACCATACCCGTGGGAATAGATGGTGCCGGCGATAACGAGAACGACACAACGCTACATCGATACGGAGTCTTGGGCTTTCCAACCACGGTGATTATCGATGGTAAGGGGACGGTCGTGTTCATCGACAACGCTGCTCCTGATGAAGCAAATACCGAGACTACTGAAATCGAAGCGATCGCTCGTTCCGAGGGAATCCCTTGGCCACTTGACCGAGACGCAACCGACGAAGAACTCGCTCAGCGGGCAATCAAGCTTCGATTCGCAGTAGTTCGGCAACACATTGATCGTGCGTTGCAGCATGCGGATAAATCTAAAGGATGACCATAAGCTCCGTCACCATTCGGCATTTCGTTTCACTTACTGGAGTTTGGCAATCAGAATTCATTCAATCAACTACGTTCTGATTCTGTCTGTCATTCCCACTATCTGCATGGGGATGGGACAGTATCCTGACGCTTGACGATCTGCTCCTGCCACCGTCCGTATCGGTCAACTCTGGAGGTGGAATCGAGTCATTTATCAAGCGGCATCGCGAGCCAAACGAGTAAGCCCTCGGCCTATGACAAGTTCGACTGAAATCGTGTCTGTTTGTTTCACCCTTTCCCGTTTTTCTAACTAGCGATAGTACACAAAATGAAAGCCAATCAAGTTCGTATCTTTGCTATCGGCGCGGCGACCGGAGCACTTGCGTCACAGATCCTTCGGCCAGGGGTATTAGAGATCCTCATTGTCCTGGCCATCGTGATTGCGCTCAGCTACGTTTGGCAGCGTCGTGTTGCGGAATCCGCCCTCGGGTTCGCAGACCCAACTCGATAACCATGTAAGTTTGCAATTAGCGTGGCATTTGCGTGACACGCCTACTTAGCGAGGCGAGTCGTCGTCAACGCTACACTCATGTATCGGCAACGCTCCTGTTCTATGGTCATAGCCAACTAGACTATGCCGGAAGGCTGCAACAGTACACGGTCAGCCGATCAGCCTAATGGTAAGGCAGATTCAGGAGGACGTTTCGAGTCCTAAACGTGGAACGGTCGAGGGTAACTCCGCTACTCGTTGGTGGCCGAAGTGAGTGCATCCAACTCAAAACATCCGACAAAGACATGTCAGCGCAGAACCGCTGGGGTGTGACTTAGCTTCGCTGAGGCAGAGTTAGAAGAAGAGAACTGACGCATGTAGAGGCCCCAGCTCGACAACGCGATTGACATCGTTTGAGGGTAAGTTAACGCGGAGACGCGGAGTAGCGGAGAATCGCAGAGTAAAATCCGTGGGAAAGAGTGTGTGATGCGCGTCCGTTATTCGAACACTCGTGGGCCGCGATAGTTGAATAGTTGTTTACAATTCGATGGAGACCATCGACCAGTCTTGCTTCATGGAAATTGAGAAGCAAACCAAACCGCCCATTCTCCGCGATCCTCCGCACCTCGGCGTTTAAACTTACCAGCGAACAGCTCAGCGCATCGTCGGTAGCAGCGAAACATCGTCGGTACCGACGCCGAAGAGTTGTCTTCTCGAGACTTGGCCCCCAGCTACAATTTGATTTTCGATCGTGCCTCGCTTCTCCAACCCCGAGGCTACTCTCGATAGCTACTCATTTAGGACTCACTTTCCCCACTCCCGAATGCTGTGTCCGCATTTTGTTCTGTGTCCGCATTTTGTTTTCCGAATGCTGTGTCCGCATTTTGCCATTTTGTTTTCCTACGGTAAGAGCAGTGAGTGAGTCTTGGCTCGCTGCGGACTCGAGAGTTCAATGGAGCCTCAGCGATCGTGACCGGCGGAGAAGAACTGCTCTAATCGTTCTTGCACTCCGGGAATCACTCGAGAAGCATTCTCGTAGTAGATCTTCTTCAAGACATCATCTGGCAAATCGATACCGTAAATCCGCCACAGGCCCTGTGGGGGAACTTCCTTTTCGGAATAGGGAAAGTACTGGTCGCGAGTTTCAAGAAAACGCCAATAGGATTGATAGCGTTTCTCAGGCCAAGGTCCGTCAGTTCCGAACATCACGCGATCCTGAAATTCAATGAGGAAATCGCGAGCTGTGTAGGGTTGTCTGCCCAATTCGGATATGCGCGACGCAAACTCTATCATGACGTTCGGGTATTCTTGCAGTATCCGACCCGCTTCAGCTAGATCCTCTCCGTCATTGCCTAAATGAGCCGCGATAAAAGTGGTATTGGGAAATCGCGCGAATAACCGATTGCGGGCCGCATGCAGCTCAGCTCGCGGCGGGAACTTGTCGGCGGGAAAATGCCAGTCCGGATGCCGTGAGAGTTCTTCATAGCGTTCGTTGTTGACGTCGATGGGATCAAAGAACGCGCTGGGATCGCCAGTGTGCATGATCACCGGTAGCCCAAGTTGGCCACAAGCGTTCCAGATTGGATAAAAACGAGGATCGTCAATGGCAATCAAGCTACCGTCGGGATTCTTGTAGCTCAGCCCAAATGACTTGAACACTTTCACACCGCTAACGCCTCGGCTCTTTGCGTCCTGCAAAGCCAGCACCGTACGATGTGCGAAGTCCTCTTGGTGGCAATCCCAGTTGGCAAAATCCTCGGGTTGAGCTGTGCCCTGCCAATTGACGTTGGCGAAGATCACAAATCGCTCACGATAACGAGTCCATAGATAGTCGATGTGATCGCTCAGCTGCCCACCAAGTTTGCCGTCCAAGCTCACGCAAACGGCAATTTGATTTCGGTCCATTAGCCGCACAAAGGCATCCAGCTGCACCGGATCGTGTCTGAGTCGGTGAAAGAAATGCGAATGGACGTCGACAACGGGAAAAGCAGCTCGGTCCAATAATGTTTCAGGAACAACCAGTTTGGGTATCGGCTGATAATCTGACAATGTTAGGGGCGGTGGCCCAAGCTCAGGTTCTACTGTTTGTGCCCAAGCATATTCATTGCTAAGGCACAAACCGCAGAGCCATAGCAGGTACGGGGCGGCACGATGCATTCAAACTCGCTTACCTTTGGGTTGCCTGGGGGTTCGAGGTTAATTGCGGTGCAGACTTTGGTTCTGCAGCGGCCTCCTTTGATTCAACCTGGGGAAGCAATTCAAAACTGGTGATCATCTGTTCGTCTGCAGCAGCGAATTGCTCAGCCACACTGGCACCCATAGTATACACCATGGCCACACGTTGTCCGCTGTCATTAGATAAGTGGGCATAGATCCACTGAACCGGGACGTCCTCGGATTGGCCAACTGCCACGCTGCGCATCAGGCGTAGATTGGTAGAAGTGGTTCTCTCACTGGACTCAAGAAAACTGTCGAATCCCTCTCCGAGCGACTTTTTGATATCTGCGTTCAGTCCCTCAAGCGTCAATTGGCTACCTTCAGACAGATTGGTCAGCCTCATGATGTTGCACTGCGCGATCACGTCATTGTTCTTGACAAATCGTAAAATGGATTCTTCGCCACCATCCAAGTACATTTTCCAGTTGCGATCGACGAGCATCGTGTACTTGCCGTGCGTCGAATCGAGCCGTACCAGCCAGCGAGAATCGTCGGTCTTGGCAGCCAGATCGCGCAGTTGATCGGCAGTAACCCGGAAGTTATTGTCCGTTTCGGCTCGCAGCAAACGGATTCTGGCCTGGATCGAGAAGCCGGGCTCCTTTTCGCTGATTTCCCGATCCTCTTCGATCACGCAGCTGAACCACGATATGAAGGCCCCCTGGCTTCCCAGCGATGCATGGCAGTTGCCATTGATCTTTAGAGTGGTTGGCACACTGTTGGCGGTAGCATCCAATTCGCCACTCAAGTTGATAATCGCTTTGCCTTTTTCGACTTTGGCAATCGTCGCGCCAATTGTACTTCGGTGAACTGCATCCAGATTGAAAATGGCGGTAGCATCCTCCGCGCTAATTTGCCACTTGGCGTTGGGCGTCGCTGGCTTGGTCGGTAGAAGCAACTCTAGGGCTGACGAGTTGATCGGCGACTGCAGCAGTTCTACCTCACGGACCTTCAGTGGTTCCTGTTCGCAATATTGCTGCCAATAACCGTCATGCAACAACATGCGCGTCTCGCTGCATTCAGGCCGCAATTTGTAGGAACCTGCACTTCCAGAAATCCAGTTCTGAACTTGCGCTTCCACGTAACGGCGCGCGGCCCCAGCCACTCCCGCATCCTGAAAAGCGATTTTCTCAAAATACTCCAAAGTCGACGTAGCTTTCACCTCAGCTTCGCGGACCTGCTGCTCCTGTTTGGGATCAGGTTGCTGGATGTGAAGCTTGCCTTCCAGTTCCAGCACGATCTTGTTTTGCGTATTCAGCTGGGCGAGCTTCGCCGAGCGAGCCAGCAATCCTGTCTTTCGCGTGGCAGGCTCTGCAGCGGTGGCCACGGAGGACAAAAGACATGACGAAACACTGAAACCAGCGACCAGCCTTCCGAGCGCGGCGCGGCGGGATAATCGCTCTGTTGCAACCGCATCGGGAGACAGAAGTGAACTGAATTGCAAGTCGTTAGAAGAATCAGTCATCGCAGGTTCCGTTCGTCCTTTAACAGCCCTTGGTTTGAAATACTTACCAACGTTGGCAGACACCCCAGGCATGCAGAGTTGATCGGGCGCCGAGCCATTTGAATGCTAAACGAGCAGCCTTCGCCTCTTGGTATTGGGCGATGAATTCGTTCGGTTGCCGTGAATCCAGCCAGAAGCTCGGCAAACTTAAGCAAGTGCTCTGGATAGGGTTTCGGCTGCTGGCGACCGGCGTAACCAGTTCGCTTGGTGCAGCCAGTAGAGCTTAACATGGCAGCAAGTTTGCACCCCATTTCACTGCGGCCTTGCTAGTGCCTTCGTTTCCAGCTGATGCACTCGGACTTACCTGCAAGTACGACCAACGTTTTCGCGTCTCAATTTGAGATACTAAGTGTCATTTTTGAATTTTTTGCACCTTTTGTAATTGCGGTGCCTACCTTCTGCACCTGAGCCAAGGAGTCAGCCACTAGCCCTAACCTAAGGCCTGGTAGAGGCTTATGCCTATTTTGGAGGGAAATTCACCAGGTTGCCGAACAATTGGCGCTCCATTTGCATCTTTAGAGTGAGAGTCGAGTTTGCGTGTGTCATCAAATCTCTAATCCAACATTTGCAACTGCCAAACGAACTTCAACACGTTCAGCAAGCGTAATTACTACTGCAAGCAAAACGTGCTAAGCTGGGGCGACGCGTTGGTCGGGGAAGAACGTTCAAGCTAGACAAATAAGTTTTTGCTGGATTCCAGGATGGAGTCCAAGCCCAGCCCGCGTGAGAGCGTCGGCGGTCGGAAGCCGCAAGGAATGGAATGACGTGCTCAAGCAAGCAGGGAAAGGTGAATCGATGCATCAAGACTACCGCGTCGCGTTAATCCGTGAACTTTGTGATCATCAAGTAAAATTCACACCGCGCGGCAAGCGACTGGAGCAAGCCGAACGCGCCGAACAGCTTCTTGGCCAACTAGACCTGACTAGGACGTATCCGTACGAGTTCATCTACTATCGCGTGACCGATTTCCGTCCTGAGGAAAACTCCCGCAAGATGGTTGACGGCGAGGACGCCGCGCACGACTTGCGATTGCTGGTTGAAGATCTGACAGATTCTCTGGATCTGCGCATCGAGGAGGCCAAGGAGCAAGTACACACGGTCGAAGAGTTGAGCCGCATGTTCAACGTTTCGACCAAGACCATCTCGCGCTGGCGCGACCAGGGTTTGGTAAGCCGACGATTTCTCGCGGACGGCCGAAAGCGGGTCGGATTCCTACATAGCAGTGTCGAGCGTTTCATAGCCAGGAATAAGGACCGAGTTCAACGTGGAGAGCGCTTTAGCCAGTTAACACCAGATGAAAAGGCGGAGGTTATCGAGCGAGCACGGGCTATCGCCGGTAACGACACGACGTTCTCTGAAGTGGCCAGGCGAGTTGCCGAAGCCGTCGGTCGGAGCGTTGAGACCGTTCGATACACGATCAAGAACCACGACCGCAAACATCCGGAACAAGCGGTTTTCCCTGGGCATCGAGCGGTGCTAACCGACGATGACAAGGCAAACATTCTGCGACAATACCTGCGCGGTGTTGGCGTCAATCAGCTTGTGCGGCAGTACGGTCGAGTTCGATCGTCGATTATTCGGATCATCAATGAGCAGCGCGCTGAGGCGGTAATGAAGTTGCCGTTGGACTATATGCCCAATCCGATTTTCGAACGGCCAAGCAAGACTCTGCGAGATGAAATCCTGGCGGAGGTTCCCGAGGCGATGATTCCGCCGCGAAAGGTGCGTGCGCCAAGCGGGCTGCCTTCGTACTTGGCATCGCTCTACGATGCGCAACTGTTGACCAGAGAGCAGGAGTACCATCTGTTCCGCAAGATGAACTATCTGAAGTATTGTGCCAGCAAGTTGCGTGACAAGCTCGTCAGCAGCGATCCCAAGTCAACCTTGATCGATGAGATTGAGCAACTTTATCAACAGTCCGTCGACGTCAAGAACCAAATTGTTCAAGCCAACCTGCGACTGGTAGTCTCCATCGCCAAGCGGCATGTGGGTGGTTCCGACGATTTCTTCAGCTTGATTAGCGACGGAAACATTTCGCTGTTCCGAGCCGTGGAGAAATTCGACTATTCGCTTGGGAATAAGTTCAGCACCTACGCCAGTTGGGCGATCATGAAGAATTTCGCGCGGTCAATTCCAGATGAATTCAAACGCAAAGACCGCTTTCGTACTGCCGGTGAGGAGGTGTTCATGGCGCGGGAAGACACTCGCGTCGACCACTTTGCTGAAGAAATCGCCCAGAAAAATCGCGAGAAGCAGGTCAACCGTATACTTGGAAGGCTCGATCATCGCGAGCAGCAAATTATCATTCGACGCTTTGGTCTAGACCACAGCAACGAGCCGCTTACCCTGAAGGAGGTCGGCGCTGAGCTGGGTGTCACCAAGGAACGCATCCGACAAATCGAAGCTCGAGCGCTGAGCAAATTGCGCGAAGCCGTCGTTGTCGAACAAATTGAAGCACCCGAATAGTCCAGGGTCTTACAGCTGAAATTGCTTATTCTTTGCTCGGCAAAGAATGAGGCTTACGCAACTATGCCTGCTTTGCCAAAGCATCGAAGCTGGACGCGACCTGTATAAATCCTCGGCCAGCATTGGTCGAGGATTTTTTGTTGCTCAGGCAGCAGCAATTCAGCCCGGCTTTCTGTGGGACGTCGATTAATTTACTGAATCGTTTCGGCGACTTGTGAACTTGTTAGCGTGATGGGGTGAGGATTGACGGCCCGAGCTGGTAGAGTTGAAAGTACAACGCAGATCGTCTCACTGCGAGGATCTGCCCAGCAGATCGTCCCGGTCGAACCGGTGTGGCCAAACACCAAACTGTTCTC
>JAGQPR010000163.1 GCA_020426625.1 Planctomycetales bacterium | reverse complement strand
TGTGCGAGCGCCCGAGAACAGGCGCCGACTGGGCGGAAACACGTGCCATCGGCAACACGCTGCTATCTCTTATCTTAGGGTAGCGTCGGGGGCAACCCATTGGTAACGCGTGTTGCGGTTCGAATGAAACCTGGGGAATGGCAGCACAACCCCTCACCGCCGATCGGCGTAGCCTTATTCCCGGGGTTACGTTCCGCTCGCTGGCAGCTCGCATCACTCACCCCGGGCTACAATCTGCCGCTACTTCGTAGCTATAAGAAGGGCAACATAGAGCCGTATGGACGGGAAACTAATAACACAGTCGCAGTACCCAGATGGAACGATGAGTTAGTTCGGCCAAGGCACAAAGCCACGCTTGAGGACCGGGGAAATGCAATAGCGACTTATTGTCCCTCACCTCGGTCCTCTCCCATGCTTCTTGCTGCGCGGCATGGGAGAGGCAGATGAAAAATGCCCAAGTTATTTTGCCCCAGGTCCTAACTAAAAGCTGCACGACCTCCAAGCGAGAAGGTAAGTCTATGGCCCCTTTCAGAGGCCTTCGTTAAGCCACCGGCTCTGCCGTTGGGACCAACTACGGTTTGGCAACCCAGCTGCAGCGGGCAGTACGATCTGCCGTGTTCCATAACCTTACTTCCCCATCAAAGGCACCACTGGCCAAGAGTTCTTGGCCAGTGTCGCCGTCTGCACCAGATCGATAGCACGCGGTAAGCACCCAATCTTGATGACCTAAGAACTCGTTCACAATGGTGTTTTTGGTTAGGTCGATCTGCAACAAGCGTCGATCACTGCAGGGCACAAATAGACGCTCGCCGTTCCGTATCAGGTGGTAGCCTTCGCCTGCGAGGGAAAGCTCGGAAATTTTCTTGGCGCCATCGACGTTCCAACGATGCAGTTTATTGTCCGCGCCAACTGAAACAACCTGCTGATTGTCTGCAAGAATCGAAACGCCACGCACTGCAGCACCGTGCCCCAAATAGCTGGCAATCAGTTGCCCTGAGGTGCGTTCATGAATCTTCACGGACTTGTCGCGGCTGGCAGACGCCAGTCGCGTACCATCCTCACTCCACGCTACGGCTGTCACCCAATCTGCATGGCTGGCGATCGTTTGGATGGTCTCAAAGGTTCCGCCATCGACAAGGCGAATCGTAGAGTCGGCGGCTCCGATTGCCAGCACATTTTCAATGGGGTGATAAGCCAGATCAAGTACGACGTCATTGGTTCGGGAGACAACTGCTTTGATCGCGCCGCTTGGATAATCGATCAAACGCACTTCACCACTCTTGCCAGGTTCGCCGCCTCCGACGGCCAGAGTCTGGCCGTCTGCCGAGAACGCCACAGCGTAAACGCGTTGGCCAACGTTGGTGATGCGACGAACAAGCTGTGCATTGTTCTCCGTGCTCCACACCAAGAGCTCGTGGTAGCCACTCGTAACAAGTTGTTCACAGTCCGGTGAAAATGTGGCAGCCGAAATCGGCACAGCGTGAGGGTACTTATCTGGCGGTTGGGGATAATGAACATCAGTCACAACAAGTGTGAGCGTTTGAGCTTCGTCATCACCGTCGAATTTCCCTCCGGCTTCGAGCCAACGCTGGATCAACTGGATTTGCACTTCGGTGAGTGGCTCGCTTTCAGCTGGCATCCGTTCCGACGCATCCACGCAGGTCATCCTCCGCAGTAGTTCACTGACTTGACCTGGTATCGCAAGTGGCGATAGGCCAGAGTCGCCTGGTTGTCTGAGTGCCTGAAAACTGTCAACGCGATAACCGCCTTCCGCTTTCTTGGCGCTGTGACACGCCAAGCAATTGTCAATCAGAATGGGCGCGACATCGCTACGAAAGCTGACCGACATCGGGGTGGTTTCACTTGCACACGCAAGCGATGTGATCCACATCAAACCCAACGTCATGTTCGTGAATTGTCTGACAAGCCGCATCATAGTTTTCAACTCGTTTACCAAGGCTCGTTTCTTTGATACTTCACAAGTCAATGCTGGAACAGAAACTCGTCCGTATTGAACAGAGCCCAGCAAACATCCTCCACTCCGGCAATCGGATCCTGACTCTGCTTGCAATGCTCGATGGCGATGTGCAATTCGCTGTCGGTCGGTGGTCGGCAGATGGCTGCTAAGTAAATCTCCTGAATAACGGCCTCAACGGAGCTTTCCTCTGCAAATGCTTTTCGAAAACGGTTGTTACCGTCGCGCAACTTTTCGTGAATAAGCGGACCGTTGAACAGTTCAATAGCCATGCCCAAATTGGAATCGTCGGCTCGCTCGCAAGCGCAAGCAGTTTGGCGCTCAGGTTGTCCAAATACCTTCAGGAAATCCACCTTTACTAAGTCAGGCGCAGGGATTTGTGTCGCGAGTGTACCGAGGGGAAGACTGGCAAACGTTTGCTGTAGGCCGAGCGTACTGTTGATGGCATCGAGCAGCTGCTCTGCACCAAGTAGACGTGGTTCCTGATGCGAAAAGTATTTCAGCTCGTCTTGGTTGAACCGGCCAGTCTCGCAACTGGCTTGGTACGTTCGGCTATTCAGAATGACGCGCAATAAATGTTTTCGATCAAAGCCGCTAGTGGCAAAATCTTTTGCCAGAGCATCCAGCAATGAAGTGTTGGATGGTGGGTTGGAATCTCGGAAATCATCGATGGGGTCAACGATGCCCCTGGAGAACAACTGGCCCCAAATTCGATTCGCTTCCATGCGGGCGAAAAATGGGTTTTCGGAACGGACGAGCCAATCCGCGAAAGCATTGCGCCGATCAACACCGTCCGAGATTTCAACGCTGCCCGATTGCGGTAGCCAGGGCTGCATGACTTGACCTGTTCTCGGTTGAGTGACCTCACCCTGAAAGCTGGTGTAGACGAACATTTCGCCGGGGCGGTCTGTCTTTCGCCGTTGAATACGATGAAAGAACGCGCCCAGTCCATAGTAGTTGTCCTGGGTCCAGCGTTCGAAGGGATGATTGTGACACTTGGCGCATTGTAGACGAGCTCCTAGAAAAACTTGGGAGATCGTCTCGACACATTCGTTCATATCCTTTGACGTACGATAAAAGTTCGCCGGTGGATTCGCTAATGTGCTGCCGGTGCTAGCGAGTAGCTGCCTCGCAAACTCATCGTAAGGCATGTTGTCACGCAGCGACTGTTCGATCCAGCGATGGTATTTGTAGACTCCTTCATCGCCGACTTGCTTGCTGGTCATGCGCAATAGGTCGCCCCATTTGAGCGCCCAGAACTTTGCATACTCATCTCTTTCCAGCAAACGGTCGATCAAGCGACTGCGTTTGTCGTCGCTGGTATCGGCAAGGAACGAGGTCGTTTCCTGAACAGTCGGCAATATCCCCAATAGATCCAAGCTGACTCGCCTGAGAAACTCATCATCGCGGCATGTCTCGGCGGGCAAGTACTGAAGCTGCTTTAGTTTGGCATTGACCAGTTCATCGATATAATTCTGGGGCGGTGCAGAACGCCATTCAAAGCCCTCGATGTCCTCGAAAAACAGGAAAGGAATGGATTCAATGTGCTCCAGAAATCGCACCGAGATCGCCACTTCGCCGCGAGCAGATGGAGTGACAAAACCTTTTGCGTCGACGTTTGCCACCGCCGTGTCGGACGTTGCGTAGGCAGCCAGGTTGGTAACGTCGCGGCGTTGACCGTCAGCGAAGCAGGCAGTCACCGCCAACTGCTGCCCACCGTCGGCAAGTGCCAGTACCCGCTTTCCCGCGGGCGCTGTTTCCAATTTGATGACCGTTGGAGTACCAGCTGGATCGGTTGAGGCTCCTCCGGCTATCCAGTCGCGGAGAATTTCGAATGCAGCGTCATCTCGATGCAGCTGTTTGCCGCCTCCATGTGGCACTTTCATGAGTGGCTTTAGCAAAAGCAGACTCTGTTCAGGATCAAGTGGATTGACTCGTCGCCCAAAGTCCTCCCGAATCAGGGTCAGCTGATCAAGCTGGCTGTCGAAGGCTCGCAACGAAAGACGGAAACCTCCCTTGCCACTGGGAGAACCATGACAGGCACCTGAGTTGCAACCTTGCTTCGACAAAGCAACCAACACTTCAGATTCGAATTCAATCTTGCGCACCACTGTGGCGTTGGCTACGCGAACCGGTATTTGTCGTCGGTAGCTGCCAACTTCAACCACCACTTCAGTTTCGCCGTCGGCAACCGGATAAACAATGCCATCGCGAATTGCCGCGATTTGTGGATCGGTGCAGAACAGGCGTGCATGACGAGTCCAATCACGAGTTGCGTCTTTTTCATCAGAGCCGGTGACAACCAACTGCTGGCGGCTCATGGAATCGACCAAGGCGATTTCCGCGGGAAACACCGTCAGTGACTTGGGCGCATCCACAATCGGAGGAAGCGCGGCGGTTGAGGTTACCGTAAAGTTCTGTCCGGCAAACTGACTGGATACATTAAGCGTGATCATCAGCGGATCATCATTTTGGACGTCGGCAGCAATATGCAATTCCAGCTCAGCTTGTTCTTGATCAGCGGCGATCTCGATTTGGGCTGGTCCTGAAATCCCCTGCGGCAGGCTCGGCAGTGTCACGATCACAGGTTGTGGATCGCTACCCTCCCGCCACAGCTGAATATTAGCTCGAACCCGACCGCCACGTACCGGAGTCTCCAAGAAACTCAATTCCAGACGAACCGGATCGATCCATTGCACCGGTGTAGCAAGTGATTGCAGGCGACCTCGACCATTGAATTCGCCGTATACGAGTAGCCGCAGCTGCTCGTCCTCTGGAGTCGCTTGTGGGCCACGCTCGACAGTAATCGTGTAGTTATCTTTGTCGATCTTTGAGCTGAGACTCCAGCCAGCTGGCAACATATTCGGCAGTACTTCGACAGGCGATTTGAATTTTTCATCCAGTCGCTTGAGCTTCAGCGTCGCTATATTCTTGGATGTGGGGCGAGCAAACTGTAGCGGGGCCGTAGGTTCCATAGTAAATGGAGTGTCTACTGCTTCCGTCCCGCTGAGTACGATCGCGCCGTCAGCTTGCCACCCGGGAGTCAACACGAACGGCTCCTTTGCCCGTCGCAAGCCGTAACTATCGACCAAACAGGTCACGGCAGGATTGTCGACTGCGGTAGCTACCAATTGCAACAGTTTTAGACTTTTTGGGATCCAGCCGTCTGTGGCTGCGAGATAGATCTTGGCTTCCTTCGCGTTGGCAGGAATCCGTGGATTCAAAATCCGCACACCCATATTGCTGTCGCTGACCAGCAAATCGATTTCACCATCGTAGCCGAAGCGGGAGATTTGTAGATCAATGGCGCAAGCCCCGTGCTCCGTTTCGATCACGTAGCCCTCCGGAGTATTGGAATCCGGCTTGAGCGCGACGCTGAAGGCCCCCGAGAGAGAACAATCGATGAAATAGGAGAATTGATCGCCACCGCGTTTCAACAAGTCGCTGACTTCCAAACGGTAGTCTCCGTCAGCTGGGATGGTTGCACTGAAACTCCACTCGTCGGTGTCCCCAACTTTTGTCTCCGCGATTTTGACGTTCGCAGTGTCGAACAGCTGCATACATAGCAATGCGGGGCTACCAAGGCTTCTCGTCTTAGCGGCAAACGAAATGGTTTGCCCTTTCACTCCGTGGATAAGATACGAGTCAACCTCTTCCGGCTGTAACAACCGACCATTGATCCCGATCGGTAACTGCAAACCGCCGGTCGGCGTGGGCTCGTTGACCAGCGTATGGTTGCTACATAGTAGAGGAGTCCAACTGGATGTTTGCCCGGCAGCAAACTGCGCTCGGGCAAACACGGTTTGGTGAGCTTCTGCGTGATCCGGAACAGGAACTAGAATTTCGCGCGCTGCAATTTTGCTTCCATCCGGCCCAGTGAAGCCAAGCATGGATTTCTCGCCTGTGCGGACAGCCATTGGAAAGGACTGACTGACGACTGGAAAATCGCCGATTCGCAGTTGATAGGGGGCGCCCGCCGCGGCATGGCGACTGTCCTGAATCTGCAGCAGGTAGTCACCCTCCTTAGCAAATTCGTAGCTGAAGCGGCAATCGGGACCGACGGACGTGTCGTCGACGGCCAAGACTTGCTCTCCTTTAGCATCCAACAACTGAATTAGCGGGTCCATGGCGGAACGCAACGGTTGGGTATGGATCTCGAAGGCGATGCGTTGGCCAGTCATGGCATGGAAACAATAGAAATCGCTCGCAGTTGAATCGCAGATTCCCTCCACAGAGGCAAAACATGACACCCGCTGAGCAGAGTTGAGTGAATGGTTCTGGCCGTTGTCGATGACCGCATCCAAATCGTCGACAAACAGTGTGTATGGTTTGATAACTCCCGATGAAGTCGCTAACCATAGACGAGTTGGCCCCAATGCGACGTCTTCGGGCAAAGTGACCGAAAAAGTAGCCTGAGTTGGTTCAAGCTGTTCGAGCTGCCATTGGATCGCTTGCTGCTTGAAAATCAGCTGCATTCCTTTGTCAAGTTCGGATCCATGCACGATCAGCGGTACGGTCTGCCCGGGTTTGAAAGTTCGCAGCGAAATCGACGAGATCGTTTGAGCCAATGCCTTTGGACAAACGATATGCCAAGCCACAATCCACAGGCTGAAGAAAACAGCATGCCTGAGCCAGCAAGTCTTTCCGCGACTCGAATCAAATATCCTGCGAGTCAATCTCATTTCAATTCGACCCTTGTCATGCGAGTAGTTCATGCAAGACTCTTCCAGAAGTAATTCGGTGCGGTCGATCCTCACGGTCCGGCAGCGTCATTTGTGTGGGGAGGCCCATGGCATGCAGAATTGTGGTTGCAAAGTCCTGGGGGGAGACGGGATCGGACACTGGATAGGCAGCGTGTTTGTCGCTAACCCCGTAAACTGCACCAGGCCGAATGCCGCCACCAGCCAGTATCCCGTTGTAACAGTAGGGCCAGTGCTCGCGTCCTGCGTTCTTCGTATTGATCTGGGGGTTGCGCCCGAATTCTCCCACCCAAGCCACGATCGTCTCGTCAAGCAGGCCGCGCTCTTGCAAATCGTTCAGCAAAGCAGAGAGCGCTCGATCGGCAGGCGGGATTAGATCGTTTTTCAAACGGTTGAAGTTATTCCCGTGCGTGTCCCAGAAATTCTTGCCATCGTTGTGCCAATTCACTGAGACCAGCGGTACTCCGTGTTCGACCAATCGCCGGGCCATCAAGACGCATTGGCCATGGATATTTCGTCCATAGCGTTCGCGAGTTCGTTCACTTTCTTGGGATAGATCGAATGCCTGGCGAACTTTCGCAGAAGCGATCATCTCCTTCGCCCGCAGTTGATGGGCGGCAAGACTTGAGGGACCACTTGCACGGTGGATGTCAACTCGCTGGTCGTCCAGTAGCTTCAGCAGTTCGGTGCGTGATTCCAGCCGGTCAAGTCCGATGTCTGCAGGCAATGAAAGACCTTCCGGATGCCAGGCAGGGTCGTTGAGATCACCACCGAGCAGCATGCCGTCGTAGGCCGACCCCAGCCAGCCACCGTGCTGTCCCGGCGCCTCGCCACCTGGCGCGGCGGGATGGTATGCCTTCCATGGCATGGCTACAAACGCTGGCAAACCAAGATTGTTTGGTCGCAGTTTTGAGATCAACGCACCCAAGTGCGGCGAGTCCTTTGCGCTGGGTGGGTCAGCATCGCTTTTCAACACGGGAGCGAGTTGGCCAGTGAGTGTCGCATGCCCACTGGACAAATGAGCCGGATCGTCGTGCGTCAGCGAACGGATAATCGCCAACTTGTCGGTCATGTTCGCTAGTTCCGTAAAATGCTCGCAGATCTGCAGCCCAGGAACCTTTGTCGACACAGGATTGAATTCTCCGCGTACCTCGACAGGTGCGTCGGGCTTCATATCAAACGTTTCAAGCTGACTTGGTCCGCCCCACATGAACAAGAAGATGCAACTTTTTGCTGGCCGCCGGGGTAACGCCAACTCACCATCTTGGGCTGCCGCCAACCGTACTTGCAGATCAGCCAGGCCAAGGCCAAGCGCTGTTAACGCTCCCGCATGAACCGCATGACGGCGGCTTAAGCGATTCGACCTTCGAAAGTCGCGGCAGGGTGAGTTGATCGAGGGATTTGGCATGGTTGGCTTGGGCTTATGCCTGCTCTCCCGTGTAGAGATTCGAAATGACGTTACCGTTGAGCAAGTAGTGGGGCCGATTCAGCGGATCGGTGATCGTCGTATCGGCCGCCACTCCAAGAGCATTGAATACTGTGCTGCAAATGTCTGCTGGTGACCAGGAGTTCGTAATTGGATAGGCGGCTTGAGCATCGGTCTTTCCCAACACCTGGCCACCTAGTATCCCGGCGCCGGCGAATAAACCAGAGTAAGCGTGAGCCCAGTGATCGCGACCTGGAATCGTTTGGCCGGGCAAAGTAGAAACCTTCGGTGTCCGCCCAAATTCTCCCATCACGATCAATAGAGTCTCATCAAGCAAGCCGGTAGCGATCAAGTCGTCGGTTAACGCCTCTAAGCCTTGATCCAGCTGGGGCAACAAGGTGTTCTTGAGTTTTCCCCAGTTATCAACGTGAGTATCCCACGTCTGGACGATCCCCATCGTCGCTTGGACGATAGGTACGCCCGCTTCGATCATCCGCTTAGACAGCAGCAACGATTGTCCGAACTTGTTGCGGCCATAGCGATCCCTCGTGCGATCGTTTTCACGATTGACTTCAAACGCTTCGGTCAATTTACCCGAGGTGAGCAAACCGTAGGCCAGTTTTTGCTGTTCACGCAATGAGCTAGCTTCGACGCCGGTCAGCTGGTCATGTCGGCTGTTCAGTCGTTCCAACAACTCCCTTCGCGACTGCAGTCGCCCGCTCGGAACACCCTCTCGCATCGCCAGAGCTTGCATGCGAAAGTCGGCACTGTTTGGATCACCATTAATTTGCCAGGCATCGTGTTTGGCCCCGAGAAAACCAGCGTGCTGTCCGGGCCACGTCAGTGGTCCTTCGATTAGATAATTCGGCAGGGAAATACCTGAGGGGAGGCCGTCGCTGCGTGGTCGGACGAAATCCAATGCCGAAGCGTAATTGGGAAAATCATTCCGCGTCTCGACACGATCCAGATCCGAACCACCGCGAGGGATCGGAGTAGGACGCCCAGTCAAGGCTACATGCGTAGCCAACAAGTGATTGTGTTCGCGATGCGCCAAAGTTCGGACAATCGCCCAGCGGTCCAGTTGCTTTGCCAGTTTGGGCATATGCTCACAAACGGACACCCCAGGGATCGCGGTGGAAATCGTTGAGAATTCACCGCGCACTTCCTCCGGGGCTTCCGGTTTCGGATCCCACGTATCCAACTGGCTCGGCCCACCACTGAGCAAAACGATCAACACCGATTTGGCTCTGCCATAACCATTGGGTTTAGCCAAACCGGCTTCGGCACCTTGGCCGATTTTCCACGGAAGCCAAGATCCGACAACTCCTGCTGCGGCCGCGCTAAGCAGACCTCGGCGGTCCAAATGGAACAAGCGTCTTGACATGTTGACACCTGGGGCAGGTGAGTAGCAACGGCGTGCAAGGACAGAATCCAATCTTAATGCCATTCGTGTCGCCACGCCAAAAGCCAGCGAAATTGAATTGGCAATGTGCTGTCACAGCCTAAACTTGCTTCGCAGCCGAAAGCGTGGAACACCCATTGGATCGGACGCACCGCAAATCCAAATAGCTCTAGCGATTTCTGCTATGCAAGCCCAAAGCTGCTTGACCGCAGTCAGACTTCTATCCGAGTGTTGCGAGGTGGGAAATAAACAACGCTAACTATTCTACACGAATTACAAGGAGAGAATTCTACACGAAAATAGGCCTTAACGTACGTTGCCGCGAATCACATACCAAGTCATCAATTCTGTGGATGCGCCGGAACAACTCCACTGGTTCCGCGCCTCCGCGGGGATGACGATTGTTTCGGTGCCGTTACCCGTCATTCCCGCTCCGTTACCTGTCATTCCCGCTCCGTTACTCGTCATTCCCGCGCAGGTGGGAATCCAGTCGCGCGAATATCTGCGAATGCTTGCATTAAACAGTCACTAGCATCTCTTCTCCATCGCACATCTTTTGCCCAGTTTCCTGACTCGTCGCAAACTTCGTTCCATTCGTCTGGACAAAACTCAAACCACGATTCACGGAATGTCGATGGCAAGAGTGCGCCTGCATTTTAAGTCTGTCCAATTCGCGACAAGGGTGGAGTATGCAACTGAACATCGGGGGCATGGTGCGCATGGCCTTAGGTTGCAGTCTGTTTTTTAGCCTGCCGGATTCGGTGTTTGCCCAGTCGCTCAATCCACGCGAATACTCTGTAGAAGATCCAGGCATCGAATTGTCGTTTTCCGATGCTAGTGAAACTAGCTCACTCATGGATTCTGGAATCCGCACCGCACTCGTTCAGCAAGAAAGCCCATTGGAGCCGGTCAGGCGTGAGAACCCGAATTTGGACGCGCCTCAGCCGAACGCCGCTACGCCCCTGGCGAACCAGTCGGAAAAGCTGAGGGACGCTCTCCTTGGTGGCGTTAACGCTACGAGCGGGCTGTCGCAGCAACGACAGGCTCGGGTGATTGGACCAGGCGTTGACGCAGTGTTGGGAGAGGAGGGAGTATTCAGAAAGACAACCGACTCGGGCAATCTGATCGGCAAGTCCATCTCCGTCCGCGGGGTCTCATCACAACAACGCACGCCAATTACGACCGACACGCGCGTGCGGGCAGAGCGAGTAGGCCAAGTGTTGGCCACAGGTTCCTACTGGGCTCCAGTTCGTATGGACTTGGATACCATGATGAGCAAGATTGATTCGCGGCTCATCAATTCCCTGCTAGTGATCAAGGGCCCCTACAGTCCGCGCTATGGGCCTGGATTCAGCTTCATTGACATCGAACTGTTGACTACACCGAGATACCAGGGCGGATTCCAGATGCACGGGACGTCCAACGCAGAGTATCTGACCAATGGTCAACAATGGTACGGTCGGCAAACATTCTTCGGAGGTAGCGACGACTGGGGGTTTCGAGCTAGCTACGGTCACCGTACAGGCAATGACTATAAAGATGGAGATGGATTTGAGCTGCCCAGCAGTTACAACTCGCGAGACATTAACATTGCCCTTGGCTGGGATATCGACGACGACCGCCAACTGGAATTCAACTACTTGCGTCTTGACCAAACTGGCGTCGAATACCCTGGCCTAGTGTTCGACACGCGTTATTTGGTGACCGACGGTTATGAGCTCAAATACTTCGACAATAATCCACTGATCTCCGACTACCACACGTCTGAAGTGTGGTACAACCGGACACGATTCGAAGGAGACACCTTGGGCGCGGGCAAGAATCGGCAGATTCCAATTCTGCGAGAGGTCTTGTTTTCACCCAGTGGCTTTGACGGATTCGGTGTTACCGATGGAGATGGTAGTTCGATGGGCTATCGTTCCGAGTCGATTTTTGGGTTGCCCGGTGTATCGCACTTGGCGTTCGGCACCGACATGATCATTCTTCGCCAAGGGATCAACGACCGGGAGGCTTTGTTGCCAGCCAATGACAACAATTTCCCCTTGCCGCCCTCACAGTCCTTTGACTTTGGTTTCTATGTCGAACACGTGCTGCCGGTCAACGATTTTGTGCGATTCAACAGCGGATTGAGAGCGGACACAATTCACACGACCTCGACAGGCGATGCTGATGGATTCGATCCGATCTACACACCGGACGAACTTCGGCAGAATTTTACGACCTGGACCAGCTATTCAACGGCGGAGGTCGATTTGACTGAGAACTGGATGGCAACAGCTGGCGTAGGCTACGGTCAGCGGCCACCAACGCTCACCGAACTGTACGTCGAAGCCGCTTTCATCGGTAGCCTGCAGTCGGGCTTGACTTATCTGGGAGGTGACCCAGATCTCAAACCCGAGACGTTGCGGCAAATCGACTTTGGTGGTGTATGCAACTATGAACGGTTTACCGGTGGAGCCAATTGGTACTACGCCTGGATCGACGACTACATTACCTACGATTCGCTGACACCTGGAGCTGGGCAGGAGGGCCTAACAGCGGGGGCCGGATTCGTGAACACCAATCTGGCGACATTGACCGGTGTTGAATTGTTTGGCCAGCTGGAGGCCACTCGCAGCTTTACGTTCTTTGGATTGCTGAGCTACGTGGAAGGCACGGATCGCACGCGCAATGAAACGACCTATCTAGGTGATACGACAGTGGATCGCAGTTTGGAGTCGGGATCCGACGTCGAACCGCTGCCGGGCATTCCCCCGCTTGATTCGCGAGTCGGCGTAATCCTGCACGATTCTTCGCCCAATCGCTTGTGGGCCATCGAGTATTCGTTGCGGGCCGTGGGACGCCAAGACCGCATCGCCGCGACACTGGACGAAATTGCCACTCCCGGGTTCGTGACCATGGATCTGCGCGGCTACCGCAATTACGGCAATGGCTGGCTGCTAACTGGCGGCGTCGAGAACCTCACAGATCGGTTCTATCGAGAGCATTTAGACTATCGCAGCGGTCTAGGTGTATTCCGTCCCGGCATTGGCTTCTACAGCGGCTTGGAGCTGAACTACTAGCCCCCCTAACTCTTCTGCTTATCCCGTCGAGCTAGGAGAGGCTTGTAGTGTCTTTTCGTCTTCGACCTGGTCGATCGACCTCCTAGGCCCGATATCCATGGCGGTGACGATTCAACACGTTGTTCGTTCGAAAGCTGCATCCTATCATCCGGATGAATGGATGCAGCTCCAGCCGAGATTCTCGCGGTTGAAAGAGCAGCAAGCGCGCATCAACCAGCGGCAGAAAATTAAGTGCAATAGTTAATCAAAGTATGGACACAAACACTCCCTTTGGGGGATTAGTGGCAGCCGCGAGAGGGAACACGTGAATCGAGTGGGTGAGTGGAGAGGAGCCCTTCCCGGTCGCATGAGCCCGACCATCCCTTCCGCAAAGTGAAGATGCCGCTGACGCGTCCTGGCATTTTGCAGTGGGAGGGTGAGTTTGATCAATATAAGCAATGGTCTGTTGCCTCCTAGGCAGGACGCTCTCGTGAGCGACCGGGTTCTGGGCGTACTGCAGATGAGAATCTACCCGTTCCTTCCCCTCGCTGTCACTCGAGCCTCCCAGAGAGACTCGGAAAGGAATGTAAGCACCAACGCACAAATTTTCTGATCCTCAAACAAAACTTGGCTAACGCCAAAGTGGCTAATCGAAGTGGCCCCATCCATTGGACAAAGTTTTGCTGGAAATGTGCTTTCTAAAATTCTTTCCAAAAATCGTGGAAGCGGATACCGAGTAGTGCGTTTGTTAAGTGAATCCAGGAACGACCTGGATCTGGTGTTTGACTTTGCAAACTGCTAATGGAGCAAAACGATGACTTCGATTTTTTCCGCTAAGAAACTCTGTGCCGCTGCTGTCCTCGCCTTCGCAGGAATTGGCACGAACGTTGCCTCAGCCGGTGATTACGGTGCTTGTTGCCACTACGAAACGGTTGTATCCCACAAAACGGTACTCGAACCTGTGGTTCACTACGTAACGAAGTACACCGACTGCGGCCATCCGTACCGCGCGAAGGTCGTAACGTACAAGAAAGTAACCGTGCCCGTCGTACGAAAAGTGCTTGTTTGCCACTGATACGTACGTTTGTTGCTGCAGACGATCAACCAGCCATCGCAATGGCGATGGTTTGCCCCGCCAGCACTGCTCGGCTCAGCCAGCTTGAAGACAAGGAATTGTCGGCTCGTTACACGGTGCCAAGCAAGCGTGAGCTGGTTGATTCGTCTGTTGTGACAATCACGGAGCTTCAGAATGAGTACGCACCTCTTACTTGAGATGCCAGACGGTGACTTCGAACGCACCATGTGGCTTGAACGCCAGTTTGTCGATTTTCGGCTGAAACAGCTTGTTGACGAATTGACCGTCGTTCGACAGATAGAGGAGGAGTCGAAGGGGAAAACGCCGGTTTCATTCTGTGGTGGCCAGCCATTGGAATCGCCACTCGGATATCAAGGGTGCCATTCGAGTTTGCCGCAGGAAATTGACTGGGACAAAGTACTCACGAAAGGACTTAGATCGCTATCACGCAAGCAATTCTATGGTTTGCTGCGTGATCCGCAGTCGTTATTTGCCTTGCAAGAATTCATACTTATCAACGGCGGTAGCTACTGGCAGGAGTTATCTGAGACGGTGCATAGGCAGCCAGCCCAACGAACTTACCCCATGAAGTTCTCTAATTGGGTATTGGCTACGATATCTGCTGCCGCAGCCGTGCTGCTGGTTGGACTGTTTATGAATGCACCCAAAGCATCTATCGTTGCTGATGTAGCAACGAATTCTTGGGGACCGGCCAACATTGTGGCTACCGCGACACTTTCTCTTTCCGCGGACGAGTACCTGGATTTCTTAGCGGACCTCGTTGGGCAATGGTATGACAAGCGACCAATCGATCGAGAAGGCCTGATTCTACGGACCGAGCAGTTTGTGGCAGGTTGCCAGGCGGTGATTGAACAACCTCACCCCAATCTTACGGCGGATCGCAGTCTACGATTGCGTCATCATTGCGAACAATGCCAACGCGACCTTCGTGCGCAAATTCAACTGTTGCACCAACGGAGAACATCCTTTGCGCTGGCGTTGGTCGCGATCGACGAATCAATCGATCGCTTGCGCGATACGTTACGTACATAAACCATTTGTCAACCACGTTTCAAAAGATCTCCAGAATGGCAATGGCCCGCATGACCAGAGCATTACAACTGGACGCGACATGTATAGTCTCCGTTTTCCATAATCTGGCGCTAACGGCTACATGCTGCCGCAGCTTCGCCGCTGAGAAAATGCAGGCGCTGAAGATGTCGCCGCACGTGCTCCAACTTGTCGGAGGATTGGTTTTTCGGACACTTCTCGCTAATCGCCACCACGGTTTGTAAATATTCGCCGAAGGGGTGAATGGAGCAATTGATCTGGCGTGGA
>JAGQPR010000162.1 GCA_020426625.1 Planctomycetales bacterium | reverse complement strand
TCGGGAAGGTAAAACCACCGTCAGCGACAAAACACTTCCACGTTTGAACGATCAATTCCACTCACAGTAAACACCCAAGTTATTTTTCCTCATTTCCTTAGTTCCAGTTTTGCACTTTTGCCTAGTGGACTGCGTATTTTGAAATGACGCTGGTTGGCCAGCGAAACACGCCTGCCCTGACCAGCGGAATTGCGATATATTCGGTATGCGCTGGGTGAGATGGAACCTGGGGATATGTCCCGTCGACGGGCAGCCAATTAAGCTGGGGAACTTTCGGCAAGTAGTTTCTCCGTATTAAGATTGGCGGTGCGGCGACGGTCCGTTCGCTTGTGGGAAGGGGTTTTCGCAACGAAGCATGCGTTGCAAAGCCCAGAAGAAGCAAGTTCCTGCAGCCGATGTGCAGGTCGCCTCATCCTTGGTTAGGATTTTACAGCCGCCGATCGCCTCGGCCTGGTCAAACGACTGGTGCGGCACATGTCTTGCCGTTGCTCAGTGTACAGCACTCCACTCAGACAAAGCCTCGAACTCGATGAGCGATTCAAGCTTAAGCTTCTTTACTAAACATGAGTTTCTTATTCGTCGCCTGCATTCATTGAGCGGATTGATTCCGGTAGGCGCTTACATGGTCGTGCATCTGCTGGTGAACGCTTCCCTATTGAATGGTGCGGGCACATTTCAGAAAAACGTGAATCAGATCCATGCACTTGGGAAGATCTTACCCCTGGTCGAGTGGATGTTCATTTTTCTGCCCCTGATTTTCCATGCGGCAATCGGCGTGTGGATCATTCGCACGGGTAGATCCAATCACGACAACTACCGTTATGTCGCCAATTGGCGTTACACGTTGCAGCGGTGGACCGGCGTGATCGCCGTTGTGTTTATTTTCTTCCACGTGTTTCACTTGCATGGTTGGTTTCACGGTCAATGGTGGCTGAGTAACGTCGCCGAGCCGTGGGGGATGGCCCAGTTTCGTCCCTACAACGCCGCGAGCACGTTGGCAATTGCCATGGGAGCTCTCGGGGGCTTCGTATGGCCAGTGTTTTACGCGCTCGGAGTTACCGCTTGTGTTTTCCATTTGGCCAATGGTGTGTGGACGCTGGGAATTACCTGGGGCATTTGGATCAGCCCAGAATCGCAAAAGCTGGCAACTTACATTTGCGCTGGAGGCGGCGTGTTGCTGTTGTTCGTTGGGCTTAGCGCTCTGGTCGCGGTCAAGCAACTGGACATCGATGAAGCCCGCGACATCGAAGATCGCATCTATCATGCCCAGGTCAGCTCGGGGGAATTGCAGCCCAACCCGCACAAACGAGCGGACGAGCCGGTGGCTGAATCCGATGGTGAAGGTAGCGGAGCGGACGTCGCTGAAGATTCATCTGGTCAAGGCGAGGGACATCCCTAAAAAGCAGATTACTTGACCAGACGAGTTTCGCTTGAGCGAAACAGGCGAGATGGTTTGAAATATATTGTGAACTATGCAAGTGTTTCGGGACTGAGTTAAGGGATGGCAATGCAACGTGTAGTGGTAGTGGGCGGTGGTTTGGCAGGATTGGCCGCCACGATGAAACTCTGCGAATTGGGGATTGGCGTCGATCTGATCAGCCTCACGCCTGTCAAACGCTCACACAGTGTTTGCGCTCAGGGGGGGATCAACAGTTGCAACGACCAGACGCGACAGTTGGGCGACTCGGAATGGAAGCACTTTGACGACACGGTATATGGTGGAGATTTCTTGCAGCACCAACCGCCGGTTAAAGAGATGACCGCCTGGGCTCCGAAAGTCATTGACCTGATGGATCGCTTGGGAGTCACCTTCAATCGAACTCAAGAGGGCTTTATTGATCGACGTCGGTTCGGTGGGACACTTTTCAAGCGAACTGCGTTTGCTGGAGCGACCACTGGCCAACAATTGCTTTATGCCCTTGACGAACAGGTTCGCCGCTGGGAATCCGAGGGCTTGGTCAAAAAGTTTGAATTCTGGGATTTCCTTGGTCCAATACAAGACAGCAACGGACGTTGTGTTGGAGCAGTTGCCCAAGATATGGTATCCATGCAAATTCGCTCATTCCCGGCAGCAGCTGTCGTTGTGGCAACTGGCGGCGGCGGCCTAATTTATGGTCGGTCGACGATGAGCGTGTTTTGCAACGGGGCAGCAGCAAGTCGTTGTTTGCAAGCCGGTGCCAAGTACGCGAACGCCGAGTTTATTCAGGTACACCCTACCGCTATTCCAGGAGCCGACAAGCTGAGATTGATGAGCGAATCCGCTCGCGGTGAAGGTGGGCGGGTATGGGTACCAACCAAGCCGCAGGATTCACGACCTGCTCGCGATATCCCTGAGTCGGACAGGTACTACTTTCTGGAAAAACGTTATCCGGAATACGGCAATCTTGTGCCTCGCGATATCGCCACGCGCGAGATCTTCGACATTTGCGTCAATGAAGGTTTGAGCGTCGAAAAGGACCGTATGTGTGTCTACCTGGACCTGACGCATATTTCACGCAGTGAGCTGGATCGAAAGCTTGGCGGGATTCTTGAAATCTACGAAAAGTTCCAAGGTGTCGATCCGCGTGAAGTGCCGATGAAGATCTTTCCGGCGGTTCATTACTCCATGGGCGGGCTGTGGGTCAATTATGCCAAGAGCAGCGATGCTGGTTTGCTTCCCGGCGCCCCCGAGAATCAAGCGACAAATATCCCGGGGCTATATGCGATTGGAGAATGCGATTATCAGTACCACGGTGCCAATCGCCTGGGAGCCAATTCGCTGTTGAGCTGCATCTTTAGTGGTTTGTTTGTCGCCCCATGCATCAAGAACTACGCGGAAAGTTTGCCTGCTGGCGTTCAAAATCAACCGGCGTCGGTTTTCCAACAAGCAGTCATGATGCAAGAATCCCGGCATGCGGCTCTGTTGAGCAACAAGGGGGGCGAGAATCCCTACCTGTTGCATCAGCAACTGGGCGACATCATGACTCGCGCAGCGACGGTGGTCAGACGAAACGACCAGTTGGACGACGCCTACGGAAAAGTGGACGAACTCCACTCGCGTGTACAGGCATGTTCGCTAACAGATTCAGGTAGCTGGACCAATCAGAATGTGCTGTTCACTAAGGCGCTGCAGGACATGTTCCCCATCGCCAAGGCAATTCTCAAGGGTGCCCGCCTCCGGGATGAATGCCGTGGGGCTCATTTCAAGCCGGAGTTTTCTATGCCCAGCTTGAAAGAAGAGGAGTCAGCGGCCCGTCGTCAGGAAGCGGAAAAATGGTGTGATCGTTTCGAAGCAAACAACCGTAGGTTCCTGAAGTCGTCCATCGCAACCTTTAAAGGGAATGACCCAGAAATCAGTTACGAAGATGTCGATACGGGCAGCATTCGGCCTCGTCCAAGATTGTATGGGTTGGTCGGTGCAGAGGTCATTGAACAGGTCTGGAACGAACGCGTGTCTCATGCCGAGCCGGGCGAAGCTGCAGGAAGCCATTCTGTGGCACCATCATGACGACTGTGCAAACCACCAAGAGTTGAGTCCGTAGATCCTAGGATCCAAGCCCACAGCTAAAAGTATTACCCCAGAACATCGTTGATTGGATTGACTTTATGACATCGCCGACTGTGACCAGCGATTCCCCGGTTCCAGCAAACGCGCGGAAGATCAATATCCGCGTCCTAAGGCAAGATGGTCCCGGACAACCTTCGTACTGGCAGCGTCATCAGGTGGCGTACGAAGAGAATATGAACGTTATCAGCGTGCTACAACGCATTGCTGCTCAGGCCTCAACCGTGGAAGGTGAATCGGTATCACCGGTCGCATGGGATTGTGGATGCCTAGAGGAGGTTTGCGGATCCTGCACGATGGTCATCAACGGTCGTGTTCGTCAAAGCTGTACGGCCTTGGTCGACAAGCTGCTGGAAGAAAACAGCACTGAAATTGAATTGCGGCCGATGTCCAAGTTTCCAGTCATCCGCGATCTGATGGTCGATCGCTCCCGTTTGTTTCACGGACTCGAGCGCGTCAAAGCTTGGGTTCCAGTCGATAGTTATTACGACATGGGGCCGGGCCCGAAAGTAAGTCGCAAGCAGCAGGAGGAGAACTATCCACTGAGCCAGTGCATGAGCTGTGGATGTTGCCTGGAGGCCTGTCCACAGTACCAGAAGATCGAAGTGCATCGGCGCCCGGGTGAAACGGATGCCCAGTTCGATGAGCGTAAGCGGGCTGCGCACCACGAAGCATTCCTTGGTGCCGCGCCAATCAGTCAGGCCATCCTTTTCAACTCGCATCCGACAGGCAAGAATTCCGCCGATGAACGGCTAGATGCATTGGTAGACACCGGTGGAATCCAGGCCTGTGGCAACGCTCAAAATTGCGTGGCCGTTTGCCCTAAAGAAATACCGCTAACCACGTCCATTGGGCGGGCCGGGCGAGCAGCTACAGTTCATTCGTTAAAGCGGCTTTTTGATTTCTGATGGTTGCAGTGCTGCACACTGCCTTGCGAGCCGGTCCAAACTTTTCTCGGAATCTATTTTAGGCTGTGGTGTATTCGAGCATGAGCGTTCAAGCCGGGCGTTTTCAAAACCGCTTTCGGTTCCAGGTGGAGCGAACGCGAAATGGCGTCACGCCTTGCTAATGAACCCTTGATGCCAGTGCCAGGAACATTGATAGCCTAAAGCTCTTTGCGCCGACAGAGCTCTCGGACAGTAAAGGACTCCCAGCCGTGACCGATCATGATTCGCAGTCGGAGCTCACCGAGTGAAGAAGGCTTGTTTGCTGACGGCGAAAATAGTTCTGCCACTAGCTCTTTTCGCGTTCCTGCTGCTGCGAGTGGATTCCGCCGACTACGAAGCATTTTGGAATCAGCCCAAACATCCGGGGATTCTATTGGCGGCGCAGTTTGTGGCCGTAACTGCGATTACAACCAGCTTCCTGAGGTGGTATCTGCTAGTTCGGGCATTCGATATTCCGTTTACCGTGGTCGAAGCATTGCGACTGGGTTTCATTGGTTATATGTTGAATTTTGTTTCTTTTGGCAGCGTAGGCGGCGACTTGTTCAAAGCGATTTTGGTTGCCAAGAATAAGCCCGAGAAACGCCCTGAGGCGGTGGCTTCGGTATTGCTCGATCGAGCCATCGGGCTGTTGGGATTGGTCATTTTGGCTTGGATTAGCCTTTCGCTAGCCTCAACCGAAACTCTGACGCCAGCGCTGAAGTATATTCGGGGCGCTGCTGGTACTGTGGCAGCATTAGCGGTCGTCGGCCTATTATTCGCAATCACTGCCGGAGACTGGTTCGATCGAGTGATCGAATGGTGCAAACGATTGCCGCTGGTTGGTTCCGCAATTGTGCGAATGGCTAGAGCCGTTCGATTGTTGCGGCGAGCTCCCTGGATGCTAGTGATCCTGATGGCCATGGCTCTAGTCGTCCATGGCTTGCTGGCGTTGACGGTTTTTCTCGTTTCCTGTGGAATCTACCAACAGTATCCAACGTTGGCCGATCATCTAATGGTAGTACCTCCTGGCATGGCAGCTGGTGCACTGCCACTGGCTCCCGGTGGCATCGGTTTACAGGAAGGTGCCCTGAGCAGTTTGTTCAATGAACTCGACCTGCCAACCGGCTTCTCTGGTATGCTAGTTGCAACAGTGTTCAGATTGGTGACCATTGGAATCGTCGGTGTGGGGCTAGTGATCTATTGGCTCGGGCATGGCCGCGAGATGATGGTTTCTGCGTTGTCCAGAAAACGGTCGAATGTCTGATTTTTTGGACTCACATGCGGAATGAGTATCGCCCGTGTGACAAGTTGACGCGCGCTTTTTTGGTAAGTCCTGTGGCAATAACCTGCACCCTGTGAGAATATACGGATACCTAGCTTGATTTGCCTTGCCAGCGACCAGATCAAAGCAAGCCTGGAGGCTTGCCTGTTAGTTCTTTTGATAATTTGACTCACCAACCAACGAGTGAACCATGGACGAACCGGGAGATTTCACGCCACAGTACAAACGAGTGATTCTCAAGTTGTCAGGGGAGAGTTTGTCTCGCGCTGGTGAACGCGGAATTAACATGGATGAAGTGGCAGTGATTGCTAGTCAAATCAAGCAAGCTCACTCCATCGGCTGTCAGATCGGTGTCGTGGTCGGTGGTGGGAATATCCTCCGTGGAGCACAATTCTCGATGTCCTGTGGGACCAAGATCGAGGAGGCTACCGCGCACTATATGGGTATGCTGGCCACAGTAATCAACGCGCTAGCCTTACAGGAGGGATTGGAAGGCATGGGCTGTACGACTCGCATCATGTCGGCGATTCGCATGGACGGCGTTTGCGAACCCTTCATTCGTCGGCGTGCCATTCGGCACATGGAAAAAGGCAGAATCGTCGTTATGGGGGCAGGCACGGGCAGCCCCTTCGTGACGACCGATACGGCGGCGGCGCAGCGAGCGCTCGAGCTGAATGCCGACATTGTTCTCAAGGCAACTCGCGTGGATGGCGTGTACAGCGACGATCCCGAGAAAAACCCGCATGCAGTGCTATATCGGGAACTGGATTATGAAACCGTGATCAAGCAGAACCTGCAAGTCATGGATGGAACAGCTATCTCGCAATGCCGAGAACACGACATGCCTGTCTTAGTTTTCAATTTCAAGAAAGATGGCAATATTGTGAAGGCGATTTCGGGGCAACGAGTTGGTACGCGCATCGGCAACAAACCAAGTTGAAAGGCGTTGGTGCGCATGGAGCCGCCGCCGAAATCTAGAATTTGCTGGTAGCGGTTCGCCTATGCGAGGGCTCGTCCCGGAATTGAATTTGTCCACACGTTGCTTCGCCATGCCCGCCGCGAAGTGGCAACCACATTGAAAAATCGAACCCACCTTTGATCAATCGTTTTTTGGCTTCTTGCAATAGGATCAGTGCAACATGAGCGTAGACGAAGTGCTTTTGGACTCGGAAGAAAGAATGGAAAAGGCAATCGGCGTGCTCAAGCACGCGCTTAGTGGAATTCGCACCGGCCGGGCAACCCCCGGATTGGTCGACAGTGTCCGCGTCGAAGCCTATGGATCGCAGAGTCCCTTGAAGCAGCTGGCATCCATCGCTGCTCCAGAATCGAACCAGTTGGTTATTCGTCCATACGACACTGGCACGATCAAGGAAATTGAAAAAGCGATCGTGGCCAGCGATTTGGGACTGAACCCTCAAAACGATGGCAAGATCATTCGTATCAATATTCCTCCGCTCAGTACCGACGTCCGCAAGAAAATGGTTTCCAGAATCAAGGAATTGGCGGAAGAAGCAAAGATTTCCATTCGTAGCATTCGGCGCGATGCGAACAAAGTGATAGAAACTGCAGAAAAAGAAAAGGAAATCAGCGAAGACGATCGCGACAAGATGAAAGAGGAAGTGCAGGAGCTGACCAAGAAGTACGAAAGCGAGGCTACCGAGGTTGCTAAGACCAGAGAGGCAGATGTCATGGAGGAATAGCCATGCAATTGGCGTTCCTTGCTTGAGTCCTGAATTCGATTGCGTGCTCAAAGCGTGACGGAGAATCGACTTGTCAATATCTCCGTCCGTTTAAAGTTCCAAAGTCCATTGCGAATTGTATAGTGAGAGCATTGGGTGATAGACAATCAAGGGGGCTATGCACGTGCCTGAATCGGATGAGGTTTTTTACTTTCAGTGCCCCAAATGCTCAAAGCGTCTGCGCGCGGGTAGTTCCATCATTGGTAAACGCGTCAAATGCCCTGGTTGTCAGGAGGCCGTTCGAGTACCCGGCGTTGTCGAACCAGTCGCCAATGCTGACGATCAATGGCTAAGTCTAGACGCACCAGCAATCAGCGACGTGGCCGCGCGGAAGAAGGCTGCGGAGGCAGTGCGCGACACGAAACAGGCTGAGCGGCAAAAATCGCGGACGAAGAGCCCTAGCAGTCGCGCCAGCCGTGATAACGTGCCCCACTCCACGGCCAGTCGCGACAGCAAGGCCGAAAATCGCCATGCAAAGAACGACGACGCCGTTGTGGCCGGCGCTCCCGATATTAACGTGGCAAAGAGCAGTGATGAGGAGCCCGCGCTGGTCGCTGAGGGAACTCACCAAGCACGCCGTTCGATTTTCGATGACGATTTACCTGCGCTGGCGGAATTGGAACCAACTTCGCGACCGTCGCGAAGTGATGAACAAGTTCTCGCTGCGCATGTTGCCAATAGTGATCCCATGGATTTGGACTCGCTAATCCCCGACATGCCGGGAGCATCCGCGCCACCCGTGACACCGTTGTATGTCGAAGACGACAGTTCCGCCGATCCCGAATATCGGATAACGTGCAAGACGTGTGGAACTTATCAATACGTCAAACTTTCTACCAAGGGCATGAAGATCAAGTGCCCAGATTGCCACTCTGAATTCCGCGTGCCTGGACCGCCTCCCGGCTGGAGCCCGTCCAAGAAGAAAAAGGCAAGATCGCTCGACTCAGAACCGGACGTTGCCCTAGCTCCACCTGAGGAGCTGCAGCATCAGCAGACGGTTGAGGCACAACGATTGCGTGCGCAAAAGCTGTTGGAACGAGCAGCAAGCGACGTCTCGGAGGAGGAAATCGACCGCCTATACGATGGCGATTTCGATACGGCCGGATTCGTACAACGAACTTTTGGTTTCGCGCGCGATCCCATCATGCTCTCACAGATCTTCGGCTACGGAGTCGTTTTTGCGATCATTTTTGCCATGGTTCAGTTTGCAATTCTTTCGGCAAACACTGAGTACGGTATGGCGACACTGTTGATGACGATGATTGGCGGGCCTTTGATCACGATGCTGTTTGCGATGCCCATGCTCAGTGGCGGGTTGGCGCTCATCGAGTCAGTAGCCAATCGACAAACGCGCGTCTCCGAATGGCCCGGCTTCAATTTGTTTGACAATATTGGCGACATCATCGCTATCTCAGTTGCATTGGTCGCGGCAATTCTACCGGGATTCTTTTTAGGAGCATGGATTGGCAGTGGTTTCATGGCTGGGGGACGCATTCAGATTACCGCGATGATGATAACCGCGTTTGCCTTATTCCCAATTTTCCTACTGTCGATGTTGGACAACGGCAGCATTTTCCAGCCTATTTCGCAATCGATCATGCGCTCGCTCACCGAGGCCAAAGAAGCTTGGGGTGGCTATTTTCTCAAGACGATGATTGCCTTTTTCATGACGGCAATCGCCTGGTATTTGTTGCTGGGCAAATCACCAATATTGTCGGGGCTCGCTGGATTTCTTTTGCCGCTGCTGGTCTTTTTTACGTGCCAACAGATTGGTGCGCTGGCTGATGGAATTAGCGATCACCTAAGTTTCGAATTTGTCGACAAATCCGACGAGAAACAGGATGAGGTTGCAGCGGGTTAGTTGATGTGCCCACGCATCCATGCTATTTGCTGCGCGGCACAGGAGAGGCAGATGGAAAATCCCCAAATCGCTGTTACTCAACGTTGGAAAGGTTGCAGTCGACTAAAGAAATGGAGTGCGAGGTCGCCGCTGGCATAGGATAAGATAACATCGACCAAATTGCTAAATCCAATCTGATGGCCAGATTCGTACAACTGTTGCAGGGCGGCATTGCTGGGTTGGTGACAAGACTGGATGTAGCGAAATAGCCGTGGTCGCCATTCGCGCTGATACTCGCGAGCCACCAGTTGCCGGGTTTTTTGATCAGCCCGTTTTTCCAACACAAATGGCTTGAGTACCGCCAGGAAAATGAGCAGGGCAAGTCCGGTCCAGGCAACGGTAAAAATTGCAAAATACTGCCAGCCATAGGCCGGCAACAACGGACCTAGTATCAGACAGGCCAGGGGTAGTCCGAAAAACCGATATCGCATCCAATCGATCTTCGAAGAAACGGACCTAATCGTTTCTTCGAAATCGCGTACGGTTCGGTCGGCTAGGAGCTGCAGTTGTTCGGGCGCCGTCGGTTGGAAATCGAGGCCTGTCTGCTGGGAAACGTCAGCTAGTACGATGGAGCAGAGAGTCAGTATCCGCGCTGCGCGTTCACTAGGTTCGGCAGCGAATGCATCCATCACGGCATGACTGTTCCGCGCCATCAACTCGCAAGTGCTGGAGATCCGTGCCGCTGATTCCAGCCATGCTTGGGTGCAATACGCATGCAACATTTCATCGATCGATTCCAGCACTGGTGACTGCGACTTGGCTTGGCGGTCATGTCGCACGTAATCGCGAAGCATGATGGCCAATTCCACGTCCTCTTCCAACGAAGCATCGATTTCGCTTCCGTGGCTCTCGACAAACGCAATGCGTTGGTCTACCCACTCAGCCGGTGCAGACCAGACAGCCTGCTGAACAAGGCGAACATAAAAGGCCAGGCGTGGTCGTATCTGACGGTAGCGTAGAAACTTTTCACAGGTTTGGAGAGTAGACTCAAATTTTTCAAAAGGAAGTTCCGCCAGACAACGCAACCACACTCGCTCCGTGACGCGGAAAAAATCTTCACCGGCGATAAGCTTGGACAAAGTAACCAGGGTGGTAGGAGCAAGTTTGCAATCCACAAACGCTGAGAGGAATTCCGCGACCAAACGCAACAAGCCAGGGTCGTTAGGAAACTGCTTCAATCCAGTGAGCAGCCATTTCAGGTACATATTCTTGTTCTCGCGGTCGACGATGTCGGCGAGCGTTGCCAGGATAAAATAATCCTGAGGCGAGTGTTCCTGGCGGCTTGAGAGTCGCTGGTAGGTTGCTTTCGGGTCGAGAATTGCGGAGTCAACATCGCTGACCGTCTCGACAGCAACGTCTTTTCTCGCGACAGGTGGCTTGTCAGTAACCGTCAGGTTTTGGGCGGAGCCCAGATCCCAGAGCGATATCTGCTGAGTCGCTTGCGCCTGCTGCACACCGTATCGGTTTTGGCTCTCCAACATCTCGTAGGCAGCACGAATTCGCTGAAACTCGGCAGGATGCGTTTCCGGCTTGAATTGTCGAATCAGCTGTCCGTAAGCTCGCTTCAGCTCCCGTCGTTCAAAGCCTGCACTTAGACCGAAGAACTTCAGTGGATCAGCGGGCAAGTACTGCCAATTGGTAGTTTGACTCATTCCTATTGCCCACTTTGAGCCAGCAAACGCAACAAGGCACGGATGACGATCATGATCACGATCCATGTTGGCCAGCTTAGTTCCGCCCAGTCGAACGAAGATTCGAAAGTGCTGCCTGAATACTCGTCACTGGATTGCCGTAGCTTGGTTTTTTTCAAGGTTGTAAACCAATCCTGTTCCATTGCGTACAACACGGGAAATTCAGTAGCCATCATCGCGGCAGCCTTTTGGATGCGTTTCAATTTTGCTCGACTGCGAATCCGACTCAAGAAACGTTCCTTCACCTGTCCGGCCTCACTCGGAGGCAACACTACCGCTTCTTTGAAGGCATTGAACAGCTGCATGTCCATCCAAGGCGCCTGCGCCATTTTTGGGAAATCGGCGCGGCATCTGGCGGCATTTCTCAAGCGATTCAGCGTCGGCAGCAACTCCGGCAATTGATCGACACCGACGGAATCGACTTGTTTCAAAAGCTGATCCAATGGTTGTTTCCAAAACTCAGTCTGGATTTGAGATATTTGCTTGCGAGCCCGTTGTCTGAGTCTTGCAACGCGCTCGAGGTCGACGTCCGCCTGTTGAGCATCCAGTCGTTGGCTGCGCACAGCACGACTGCGCAAATCGATCAAATTCGCCGCCTGCCACACCGGGTTCATACTGAATGCCCGCTGCAGATAATTGCGAACGGCTTCGTTAGTTGACATCGCCGTCAACGCTCCTTTCGTCATATTCAATACCCAGGCTGGATAGAGTCATCAACAGCGCGGTGCGAGCATTATCGAACAAGCCTCGATCACCAACGTTCATCGCGGATTCGAACTCGTCTAAAGCCAGTTCCAGCTGCTGTCGTCGATGAGTATTCAATTCGCCGACCAGTCGTTCGCAGAATCGCGCCAAGTGCTGGTTCCCCAAGTCCTCGCGCGGGTAAAACTTCAATTCACTAAGCCTGCGCACAGCCTCTTGGATTTGAGCTGGACTGAGGCCCTTGACATGGTTGGTAAGGACTGTGCTGTGTTTCTTGCCTCCTGGTGTATACGCTTCCACTTCCAGTAGTCCATTCAGATCGTAGCTGAAACGTATATGAATTGGCATTCCCGCGGGGCCGGGCGGCAACCCTTGTACAGAAAGCTGGCCAAGTTCAACATTGTCCTTCACTCTACGAGCGTCACCTTGGAATACCCTTATTTCTACTTTCGATTGATTTGGCATGACGGTACTGAACACCTCCTCCCTAGAGATCGGGATGGTGCTATTGCGATGCAGGATGGGCTGGAAATAGCCATCTTGGATTTGACCGCCGAGATCCTTGACAATTTCCACGCCCAACGTGAAAGGGCATACGTCCGTCATCACGATGTCTTCGACCGCACAATCTTGATCGATCAAGGCAGCTTGTACAGCCGCTCCTAACGCCACGACCTCATCGGGATTGAAGTCCATCCGAGGAGCTTGCTGAAAGTACTCCTGAACTTGTTGGGTCATCAGCTTCATCCGCGTCGCACCACCCACCATAATTACGTCGTCGATTTCGGCAGGACTACATCCGGCGTCCCGCAAGGCGCGGTCAACTGGAATAGCAATGCGCTGCATCAGAGCTGCACAGAGCTTGGCAAATGTCTCTCGCGTGATGCTGAATTCCGTCGTTGTATTCGAATATTCTCCGTTGGCATCGGGCAGCCGGATTTTTGCCGACTCGGATTTCGCTAAGCTCCGTTTGGCCAATTCGCATTCGGCCCGCAGCCGAGCGACCAAGAGCGGTTGCTTTAGCTCTGCCACTTCTAACTGCTGCTTCTGCCGCGACAAAACCGCTGACACGATCCGATCCGTGAAATCTTCGCCTCCCAACATGCTCTCACCAGCTGTAGCGCGAATTTCCAGCGTACCTTCGAATACCTCCATGACCGTTACGTCGAAGGTACCTCCACCGAGATCGATCACACACAACTGTTTTTCTGCATGGCGTTCGTGAAAGCCATAGACCAAGGCGGCAGCTGTCGGCTCGTTGATGATTCTGCGAACGTGCAAATTGGCCAGTTCTCCCGCCAACTTGGTTGCCTGCCGCTGGTGGTCATTAAAATAGGCTGGCACCGTAATCACCACATCGACAATGGGTTCCCCCAGGAATGCTTCAGCGTCTGCCGCCAGTGATTTCAGCACCAGGCTGCTCAATTCGTGAGCGGAAAACGTCCGGTCGGCCACACGCAGCTTGCGGTCTGAGCCCATGAAGCGCTTAAAGCACGAGGAAGTTCGTTCGGGGTGTGTGATTCGCAATTCGCGGGCAGTGGAACCGACGACAATCTCGCGAGTTTCAAGCACTCCGACTACCGAAGGTGTCAGGAATTCTCCATGCGAATTAGGGATCAACTCAGGCTTTCCGTCACGAAATACGGCGCAGAGGGAATGAGTCGTTCCCAGGTCAATTCCAATTGTCACGGGCATTCGCTTGCGTCCTCATTTCCATGGTCAGCGACGACGATAACTGGCGGCTGCGAAAACTCAGCAAGACACCGGCGCGCAAAGCTACCTGACCATAGCGCCGTCGGCAGACAATATAGCATAGGGCAACTCACCAACTGCGAGGTGATTACTTTAGAAGGGGCGTAAAGCATTGGCTGTCGTTTGCAGGGAGAAACGCAAGAGCCAACACACAAGTTTTCTGATAGTTGATCAGCCGTCGACAACGCCAAATCGGTAAGTTACGCGGAAAAACTTCTGCGTGGACGGATATCAGTTTTGATCGTTGGTTTCCGGTCTTAGATACTTGGCTGGATTGCGGAGGAAGCTTAGCTTCTTTTGCTGGTCTGCAAACAGGAAACGCATGCCACCGTAAATCGTACCAAATTCGGGCTTACCCTTGACTTCCTCGCCTAGATCCATTTTAGAAACGATGCAAGCTCCCTCGGCGATCAAATCACCGTTGGCGTATTTGTCTTTTTCCGTAACAAACTTGTTTTTCTCTACGGAATTAGCGAACAAGTAGAGTCGTTCGTTGTAGATGGCAGTGTCATGGACCGTGCCTGGATGGCGAGTGTGCGAGTCCACTGCACAGACAATGCAATCTCCGCCCAAAGCGGGCGCATATTTTACTGTCTGCTTGAGGAACTTTGCTTTCTGCTCTGCACCTTGGAAATGATACATTTTGCCATCCAACAGCACGGCGAATTCCTCTTTGCCTTTGATCCAGGCCCGTTGGTCCAGGATGGAAACAGGACAATACCCGTTCAAGGCAATTGGGGCCACCGATGCATCTTGAAGCTTTTTCTGTTGAGTTGCCGAAAGTGCTGTCTGTGGTGTATCTGGCGCAGCGACAGACTCGATGGTGCTAATCGGTCCGCTTGATTCCTGTCCCATCAGTCCCGCACCGGTTATGGAAATCAGGCAAAAAACGGGAAGCAATTGCAGGATTAGTGCTGCATGCGGTAGATGTTGGCCTCGCAAGATGATCATGACACGCTCGCCTCAATGGATCAGATTCGTTTGGGATAGATCAGCGATGAATGCGGGCGCGCTCAGCAGGCTAGGCTAATCAAGCTAGTACAGTGCCAGGTGACATGCCCGAATCATGAAGCCTATGTTAGTCAAGCGAAATACATGTGCGACGGATGTTTCCCGCAGTAGAAAGATTTTTCATGCCGTCCCGCTTAATGTCTACCCTTCGCGACTCTCCCAAGCCGAGAGTGGTCGTGCAGCTATCACGTTGAAGCTGACAAAAGGTTATTAAACCATTACCTTCACTCAACTCGATTGCCAAACGACCTTCGGACGGGGGAGGCAGTCATGGTGGCGTTGGCCAAGAAGCGTCGCTTTCAAGAATTGCTCAAGAATGATATCGATTTTGCACCCTGCTGTCGAATTGGTACGTTTTAGACTAAACTGCTCGGGAAACTAGTGTCAAGAATTGGAAATTCAGTTCCACGTAATC
>JAGQPR010000161.1 GCA_020426625.1 Planctomycetales bacterium | reverse complement strand
GAAACATAATGCGATGCCCAGGCTACCCAAGAGAATCTGAAGTAGAGACACCACCCTTGTTGTCATGTTCATCACGTGTCCTCAGAAGTCCATTTGAGTGAGCATCGTTGGTTCAATCATTGCCCCTGTCTGCTAAGGCCAAGATTCTAAAATGCACACGTTCTCCGAAAGGCTGGGGCTATTTCTGGAACACACACTTTCGCGGAGCCAAAGGCGACAATCGAATTCAGTTGTTCAAGCCATCACCTGTTGCGGAAACTCGGGTATCAGCTGAGTTTCTGATTCCATCTCTGTTTCCTCATCCTCGATACGTCCGCCAGCGCTCCAGTACAACGAGTAACTGACTGGAACAAGATACAAAACCACGATCGTGGCAAAGAACTCTCCAAATGCGATACTGGTCGCCATCGGGATCAAGATCTGAGCTTGGATAGACGATTCCAGCAAAATAGGCAGTAGGCCACCGATTGTCGTGACTGTGGTCAACATCACAGGTCGAAAGCGACGTGCACCAGACTCACGAAGTGCTTCTTCGATGGACATGCCCGCGCGGACGCGTGAGTTGATGAAATCTATCAAGACAATGGAATCGTTGACGACAATTCCTGTCAAAGCAATGATGCCATAGAAGCTAAACAAGGTGAGTGGTAGGTCCATGAGGACGTGCCCTATCACTGCCCCCAAGGCACCGAAAGGAATGATGAGCATAACAAGGGCAGGCTGAACAACCGACTTGAACTCAACCGCTAGGATAACATACATCACCAGCAGGGCCACAAAGAAGCCGACAAACAAACTGTTGAAAGACTCAGTCCGCTGCTCTTGTTGCCCTTCCCAACGGACTTTCAATTGTGGGTAATCCGCTTCAATCTCCGGCATGAAAGTAGTTTGCAGATCGGTGACAATCTCTTCGGCGTTGCCTACCGTTTCATCGAGATTGGCAGAGACGGTGATCGATCGCGCCTGGTCAATTCGATTGATCTCAGAATAGCTTCTGACAACATCGATTTCCGCCAGCTCGGTGATTGGACGTTCAACACCATCTTCGAGTCGGACGCGGATCTCATCAAAGTTCGAAAGCAACCGCCGATCAGCGCGGGGATAGGTAACCATGATCTTCACTTCGTGGCGACCGCGTTGCACCCGCATCACTTCCTCGCCATAGTAGGCCGCGCGAACGGTTTCAGCCAAGTCTGCGGTGCGGACGCCCATGGCAAAAGCTTCGGGTTTGATGCGAAAACGGTATTCCCATTTTCCAGGCACGGCATCGTCCTTGATGTCGTAAACGCCAGGGTACTCAGCCAACTTGGTTTGGCATCGTTGAACTGCAGCATCCAGCGATTCTATCGAGTCCGCTGGTCCGAGCAATTTGAATTCGATTGGCGTTCCACCCGGTCCAAATGAACGCGTACCCAGACTCAGCTCCTCAGTGCCCGGGATCACGCCCACTGCAGCTCGCCACTGAGCCACGATTTCTCGACTGTGTACCCCACGATCTTCCGACTTGATTAATTCGACTTCAACGCTCCCCCGGTGCCCGCCGCCACCAGAAGGCATCGCTGATCCACCGGGACCGCCGCCGGACACTGAAGCACCAACGACGCGAAAGGAGTTCTTGGCTATAGGTTTTCCGGCAGCGGCAAAATCCTCCGCCACCTTCCAGAAAGCATCTTCAATTTGACGCGTCGCAGCGTTGGTCACGCTCTCAGGAGTTCCGTCGGGGAACATCACCGTGGCGTTCAGTGTATTTCCATCCAGTCGCGGAAAAAAACTGACCTTGATGATTCCTGATCGTTGCAATCCGGCAGTAATCAACAGTACCGAAAAACAACCAGCCATCACGATCGCCCGATTGTTCAAGGACCAAGTCAGCGTCGGAGTGTAGATTCGCCGGATGTATGCTTCCAAAAGTTTCGTCGCCACGCGATTGACGAAGCCTGCCAAGGTCAGCACCCAGCGAAAGGCGTAGAAACACGTATCAAGGATTTTAAATATCACATTGTCGCGATGCGCCAAGTGGCACGGCAAAATGGTAATGCATTCAACCAAGGACGTGAGCAACATCGCGATAATCGCCGCTGGCATCACGGCGGTAAACTTGCCCATCGTACCGCTGACAAAAAGCAGTGGAGCAAAAGCAACGACTGTCGTTAGCACGGCGGTGGTCACCGACGGAATCACCTCAACCGTGCCATCGATGGCCGCCTGCATGTATGATTTCCCCATTTGCCGGTGGGCGAAAACGTTCTCGCCCACGACGATTGCGTCGTCGACGACGATACCCATCGCCATGAGGAAGGCAAACATCGAAATTTGATTTAGCGTCTGCCCAGTGAAATACAGGAAGATACCTGAGGACAACAATGCGAATGGAATTCCCAAGGCAACCCAGAACGCGAGCTTAGGGTCCAGAAAGGTTATGAGCAAAACGAAAACGATGATCAATCCTTGAAAGCCATTCTTGATCAGCAGATTTAGCCGTCCCCGAACCTCGACCGACTCATCACTCCAAGTCATGAGCTCGAACCCCTCTGGCAATTCCTTTTCAGCTACATATGCCTTAACCGCGTCGATCATTACTAGCAAATCTTGGGAGGTACTACGTTGCACTGATAAGGCCAGGGCAGGACGTCCGTTGATCGTATTGATGGCAGTCGCGTCGTTGAATTCATCGCGCACCGTCCCAAGTTCGCCTACGGTCAATACCGCTCCACCTGGTTCCGTGATCAGCGGCAGTTCGGCCAGTTCCTCGCCGCTCGTCCGGCGATTGTTGCCTCGCAGCAAAACTTCCTGCGACTGGCTACGGATCGAACCCGCTGGCAGCTCGCGGTTTTCGCGGCGTATCCGCTCAGCCGCCTGTCGCAGCGTTAGCCCGTGAGAGCGAAGCGTCGTCTCCGGAATCTCGATGTCGATCTGGTAGCTGCGTGCCGCTAAGAAATCAACTTGGGCAACATAGGGAATCGCCAGGATTTCGTCGCGAATCTGTTCTGCAAGTTCTCGGATCGTCAATTCAGAATTCGAACTCAGCTTTCCATCAGCCGATTCAAGTGTCGTAGGGGCCAGCAATCCTACACGTATCGATGCTCGACGATTGGTCCGCAGGCTGATGCTGGGGTCTTCGGCTTCAACCGGAAAGCTCGGAATACGATCAATTTCCGAGCGGACTTCGTCCAAGACTCGGTCCGCAGGCCTGCCACCAGGAAGCAATTCCAACACTACGTTGCAGGCGCTCTCTTGGGCAATGGTGGTTACCTTTTTGATGCCCTCGATCGAACGGACTGCTTCTTCTATTTTTTGGCCAATTCCTTGCTCCACTTCCTCTGGTGCAGCGCCTGGATAGGGCACTGTAACTACGATCTGATCCAGATCAAATTCAGGAAAAGACTCGCGCTGCATTCCACTCATGCAAAACCATCCCACGACCATGATGGCGATCATGGAAAGATTCAGAGCGGAGTGATTTGCAATTGATGACTTGACTATGCCCTTCATCGCATCCCCTGCTGTTTTTCAGCTGACGCAGAATCCGTCCGACCGTTTTTGTCGTCGCCGACCGGTGAGACTTGTGTACCGTCGATAGGAGTTGCCAAAGGCGAAACGACCACCAAGTCTCCTGCCTGCAGCCCATCGTCTCGCTGGTACGCGATCACATACTCGCCGGTTGAATTCGCAATGGAGATCTTTTTCTGTTTCAATTTCCCCGAGTCTACAGTCCAAACCGTGTTCCCAGGCTGGATTGCTTCCTGAGGCAATCTTACCAGAGGAATCGGTGGTCGGGCATCCACGGTCACCTTCACAAACATTCCCGTGAGAAGTGCTGGAGGAGGCATTTCGTGGCTGCCTTCGTTGTCCTGAGACAAAGTTGCGGCCAAGGGATCCGGGATGTGAACGCGGCAAGGAACCATTCTTGTCTGGCTGTCCACTCCGGCGCCGTCGATACGATCGATGACACCCTGCCAACGGTACTCCTTGTTTGACAGTTTGTAATGCACAACGGCATCTGTGGTAGGAAACTCGTAGGCCTGCGTCATTCGCATTTCATCCATATTGGGCACCTCGGCAGATTGGTTTCCGTAAGCAGCAGCCTGGGCCTGCCACAACCAATTCATCTGGTACATGTGCAACTTGCATGACACATCCAGTTGCGAAGTATCTTGCAATTCGACAACCGGACTTCCCGCTTGGATGTAGCCGTCCTTTTCGACGCTCTCCGTGACCACCACACCGTCAATTGGTGAAAAGATCTTGGTACGCTCAAGCGCCAATTCAGCTCGCTGTAGATTGGCACTCCCCAAAGCTTTGGCACTTTCCAGCCGCGTTCTCCGGCGCGTCAACAAATTTTCTTGGTCGACCAGAGTTTGATAAGCATTCTGGGCCGACAGTTGAACTCGGCGAGCATCGTCAACATCAGAGTCGGTGAGCGCGCCGCGATTGAACAACTCGTTGACCCTGGCCAGGTGGCCAACTTCGATATCCAATTGGTCTTTGGCTGACGAGATCTGATTGCGCGATGTCCTCAACTCAGCGTCCAACTCCGCCAGCATCGCATCCGCTTGCACCAGTTCTTCGTTCAACCGAATGACGTCCAGCGCGTAGTCATTACTCTCAATTTCCAACAACAATTCCCCCTTGCGAACCGCTCTTCCCGTCTTGCAGTTGGGAGATTTCATCACGATTTTGCCAGCGACCTGGGCCGACAATTGGACCTGTCGGAAGGGGACAACTACGCCGTCTACTTCAAATTGGATGCCATCATTATGCGGTTCGGCGACTACGGTTCGAACAGCCGGTGGACGCCCTCGGTCCGGCGGACGCGTGGCTATTTCGGGCGTTCCCAGCCAATAGAAGATTCCCGCACTTCCGGCGAGCAAAACGATCGAAATGATATTACGCAATAGTGTACTCATCTGAAAACGGGACTCGTGCCGGATCACTGCATGCTTTGGTTGTTATTAAGGCCTAGACAATGTTGCAATTGCGCGGAATGCTGTCGCCGCCCAGGGAACCCGCTGCTAGTTTGCATTGCGCCGCCAATAACAGTCTAATCTCGAAGGCCAGCCACCGCTACGAACCCGAGCTACAGTGCGTTTTTCTAGTCTTCTCGCCCCGCTTCAGGCGCTTCACACCCAGGACTTCATAGTCGCACATGGGTCACTTGGTTAAAGAAATCTTGTACAGGTGGGTTTTCCCGCGCACGAAAATCGCGCCCTGGGATACGCCGGGACAAGCAGTGGTGCCCAATTCTGGGACATCGTTGGCGGCGAGCCTTTCGAAGCTATCCTGCGCCTTGATGACAGTCCCCAGTCCTTCTTCGCTGAAGAAATAGAGTAGATCGTTAGCTAGAATGGGCGAGCTGCGGTAATTGCCAGGCACACGGGCTTGCCACAGTGATTTCCCATTTGAGGCGTCAATGCAGGTCGCCACACCTAAGTCGCTAATTTGGTAAACGCGTCCCTGGTGATAGATAGGTTTGGCAAATCGCGGATTGCCGTTCTTGACTGTCCAAGCAACATGAGTCTCCGTGATATCGCCTTTCGTCGTGGCATCCAGCTTAACTGCCACCAGTTGCGCGCCGCGAGAACCGGTGTTGATGAGAGCCAGTTGCTCGATGGGTAACCACAGTGGGCGGATACCCGCGTTGTAGCTGTCATGTCGCAACGTCCAAAGCTCTTTCCCAGAGTCAATGTCGTAGCTCTGCATCGCTCGGGAACCGACAGAGAGTAGCTGAGTCTGCTCGCCAAGGGATGCGATGCCCGGGGTGCAATAAGCTTTGCGAAAGTCTCCGTCGCGCTGTGGCAAGCCGTTGTCGTCCAAGTCGTTGTAATCTGTGCTGCGATCCGTTCGCCACAATGTGCGGCCCGTCTCACAATCCAAGGCAGTCGTGTATTGTTGGTCGATTCCGTCGAAAGTCAAAATCAGTTTGTTTCCGTACAGAATTGGCGATGAGCCCGGTCCGCGAAAATGTCGGCAATCGAGGTCGCGTCTTTGCCAGACGACGTCAGCGGTCTTGGCGTCCAAGCGTGCGGTGCCATAGCTGCCAAAATGCACGTACACCGCTCCCGGGCCAAGGGTGCAACTGGGCGCTGCGTAGTTGTTGAATCCCACGGCGCCACCCAACGGCTCGACCTCGTCATTCTCGAACAGCAGTTTGTCAAAGAGTACTTCGCCACTCGATTCATCGACCGCAATCACGTACTGCTTCTTGCCATCTTCGGTCGCTGCGGTCAACCAGATTTTTCCATCGCCCACGACGGGAGAGGAATGCCCTTCGTCATGCAAGGCAGCTTTCCAAGCGATATTCTCCGTTTCGCTCCAATGAACCGGTAGGCCTACCGCATCCTTTGCGGGCACCACACCAGTCAAATCAGGACCGTGCCGATCCGGCCACTGAGCAAATACATGGGCGCAAATGAGTATGGCCAACGGTGCAAGGTATCGAATCATCGCGGTTTCATTTCCAAGTCATGAATTGAAATCTGAGATTTGGCAGGCGTACACATACCTCTCAGTTTACGCGATGGCATCGACTTTGATAGTCAGGCACCGCCCGTATCTTCAATCCAAACTTCGAAACCCAAGCTTGCCGTTCTGACGCCAACCCCGCTCCAGCAGGTGTGCGCGGCTCGCCGACGTCAATTATCGCGGTCTTGGGCACTGCCGCAGGAGCATGCAGCTGCCCCGTTCGCAAATGTCGACATCGAAACTGCCCATGTACCGGAGGGAATAAGTCCACAGTATGAATGATGATTCGTTCCTGCCGTGGTATAACCTACGTAAGATGAAGTACTTGGCTTCCAAGCTCGACGAGCATCAGCGATTAGCGCAATAACACACCGATGGGCTGACTCGGATTGTCAGGTCCTCCAATAATCAAAAGGCCTACCTGATGATGCAGTTATCTGAACTCACGCGGCGATCGCTGCTCGGCAACGTCTACTCGGCACTTGGCGGCATCAGCTTGATGCACCTGTTTTCCGGAGGGCTGTCTGGGGCTGAGAATTCGTGGCAAGCGGGGCGTGGTCAGACGCATCATCCGGCGAAAGCCAAACGGGTCCTGCAGATCATGTGCCCAGGCGCAGCATCGCATTTGGACTTATGGGAACACAAGCCTTCACTGGAGAAATACCACGGAGCACCGTTGCCCGGCGAAGAGGGCTTTGTTTCCTTCCAGGGCAAGAACGGCAATTTGATGAAAAGTCCCTGGCCTTTCGTCGCAGCGGGGGAGAGTGGCAAACACATCAGTTCGATGTTGCCCCACATGGCCCAACATGTGGACGACATCGCCTTCGTTCATTCGATGCACAGCAAGACCAATACACACGGTCCAGGTTGTGTTTTCATGAACACCGGGCATCCGACCGAAGGATTTCCCAGCGCTGGCGCATGGCTCGGTTACGCACTGGGAAGCGATAACGAAAATCTGCCGACCTACGTCGCGATAACGGATATTCGTGGGGAACCACCCAATGGCAAGGCGAACTGGACCAACGGTTTTCTGCCCGCTCGACATCAGGCCATCATGATGAGCGGTCAACAACCGATTCGCAATTTGGCTCAGCCCATTTCCATTTCCAAAGCTGAGGAGGATGCGTCCAGGAAATTGCTGAATCGCTTGAATCAAAACTTTGCCGATACCAACCCCGCCGAGAGCGATTTGCAGGCACGCGTGGCTGCTTATCAACTGGCCGCCCGGATGCAACTTTCGGCTCCAGAGGTGTCGGACCTGTCGCGTGAGTCGGCAGAGACACACAAGTTGTACGGAACCGATGACGAGAATCAACTCAAGGCAGCTTACGCGCGGAACTGTCTGCTGGCTCGCCGATTGCTCGAACGCAATGTCCGCTATGTGAGTTTGTTTTGCGCTTCACGAGCTTCCGGAGTCGACGGGCTACTGAACTGGGACGCTCACAAGACTCTCAAGGCCGACTATGAGAGACATTGTCCGATCTTTGACCAACCAACTGCCGCATTGCTGACTGACCTTAAACGCTCAGGGTTGCTCGAAGACACCTTGATCCTATGGACAACCGAGTTCGGGCGCATGCCGACGCATCAGGCTGACACGGCCGGTCGCGACCACAACCCGGACGGGTTTACCTGCTGGATGATGGGCGCAGGCGTGAAGGGTGGAGTTAGCTACGGAGCAACCGACGAATTCGGTCGCCGTGCGGAAGTCAACCCAACCACGGTCTGGGATTTCTACGCGACCGTGTTGCATGTGCTCGGTTTCGACCATGAAAGTTTGACGTGGTACCATAATGGACTCGATCGTAGGCTGACCGATGTTCATGGCCAAGTTATCAAGGACCTCCTATCCTAATGCTAGACCGGAACTAATAAACGACCCATGAAAAATCTTTTCTTTCCCATCGTCTTGCTCTCGCTGGCCTTGTCTGGATTTTCTGCAGAGGTCGACTTTGCCAAAGACGTGGCACCGATATTTCAGCAGCATTGCGTCCGATGCCATACGGCCAGCAACGCGAAAGGCGACATCTCACTGACGACTTTCGCACATCTACGGGAAAACAAATACGTCGTAGGCGGCGATCCAGATGGTAGCTATCTCATCGAACTTGTCACTGCATCTAGCGCTCAGCCGCCCGCAATGCCCAAGGAAAGCAAACCGCTTTCTGATGAAGAAGTAACAACGCTTCGTCGCTGGATTGCGGAAGGTGCGATTTGGCCTGACGATTTGACAATCCGTGAACAGTCCAAAGCTGACAAAACGTGGTGGGCCTATCAGCCTATCCAAACAGAGCGATTCACGGACTGGATTTCCGCACACGAGTCGGATATCAAAGGACGAGATCCGACAATCGACCATTTCATTCGCGCCAAGCTCGCGGAACACAAGCTCGATCTCAACCCACCCGCCGATCGCCGCACCTTGATTCGTCGCGCAACCTATGACTTGATCGGTCTGCCGCCAACTCCGGCAGAGGTCGCTGCGTTCGTTAGCGATCTCGATCCCAAGGCATACGACAAGCTGATCGACCGACTGCTGGACTCTCCTCAATACGGTGAACATTGGGGGAGGCACTGGCTGGATGTCGTACGCTTCGGTGAAAGTATCGGATACGAAAGGAATGTCATTGTCGACGATATTTGGCCGTTTCGCGATTACGTCATTCGCTCGATCAATGAAGACAAGCCGTTCGACCAGTTTATCCGCGAACACATTGCTGGCGATGTGCTGCATGAGGATGCACCCGACGTGGCGGTAGGTTCTGCCTTTCTCGTTGCTGGCCCCTATGACGACGTTGGGAATCAGGATGCCGTACAAGCAGCTCAAATACGGGCAAATACGTTGGATGAGATTATTCGGGCAACTAGCGAAGCGTTTTTAGGTTCGACGCTGGGATGCGCAAGGTGCCACGACCACAAGTTCGATCCAATCACGCAAGAAGACTACTACGGACTCTATGCGACGTTTTCTGGGATTCGTCATGGCTCGGTGCCACTAGCTACTTCTCAGCAGCGCGAGGCTCGAGCTGCGAAACTCGCGCCGCTGAACGAGCGGAAAGAGCAGCTGCAACAGTCGCTTTCCGATCTTGAGGCCGCCATTCTCAAACGCGCCCAGGACAAACTAGCGGAATACGAACGGAATTGGACGCATGAGCCTGTCGATCGAACAGGTACAGAAGATCACTTTGAACCAGTAATAGCAAAGTTCGTCCGGCTGGTCTGTGAAGCCCAGGACAATAATCCGAATTCGGCAACCGGTTTTGGAATCGACGAATTTGAAGTGTGGTCGGCGGGAGATAACGGGAAGAACGTGGCGCTAGAACGACACGGCGCGCGGGCAACTGGCCAGTCGCGATCGATCGAAGACTTTCCCGGTGCCTACGGACCTCAACTTGCCATCGATGGCAAGACCGGAGCTCGTTTCCTCGCCACAGGTCCAGACCTGACGATCGAGCTCGCCGAGCCGACTCTAGTAAATCGCGTCGTCTTTTCGAGCGCCCGTAACGAATCGACCGCCGATCAGGGAAAATTCACCTTTGTGGCGGAGTACCGCATCGAAGTTTCAGGCGACGGTGAAACTTGGCAAGTGGTTTCGAGCAGTTCCAAACGCAAACCCATTCCCCGGCCGGAGTTGGTCAATCATCGGCTACTGCGTCTGGAAACAACTGCCGAGGACGTTGCCGAGGAGAAACGTCTCAAACGTGAACTCGCCGCAGTGAATCGAGATATCGCGCAAGTGCCAGGGCTGCCGTCCGTGTGGATCGGTCGCCGCGTAGAGGCCGATGCCAAAGGACCGTTTCACGTCTTTCTTGGTGGCAGTCCCCAAAAGAAAGGCGACGAGATCCTACCGGCAAGTCTCAGCGTGTTTGGTGTTGCAGGTAGCCCAAATTACGTTGAAGAAGCCCTGCCGAAACCCATCGCAGGAGCGCCCGCGAAATCGTCGCCGACGCAAGGCGAAGGTGCATTAGACGAATTCTGCTATCAGCTGACGGCCGACGCGCCCGAATCCGAACGCAGACTCGCCTTTGCAAATTGGCTAGTGCATGGCGACAACCCGCTTACGCCGCGCGTCCTGGCCAATCGATTGTGGCATTATCACTTCGGGACCGGCATCGTCGATACGCCGAGCGACTTTGGCTACATGGGCGGTAGGCCATCGCATCCCGAGTTACTCGACTTCCTGGCATTGCAACTCAAGAACAACGGTTGGCGGATCAAGGCGCTGCATCGACTGATTATGCTGTCGGACACTTACCGCCAGTCGTCCGCCTATCGTGAAGAAGCCGCTCACATGGATGGCGACTCGCGATTCCTATGGCGATTCCCCCCACGTCGGCTTTCGGCGGAGGAAGTGCGGGATACAATGCTGGTGGTTGCTGGCCAGCTGAAATCAGCCGAACGCACCGTAGAACCTTCGGCTGCATTTGCAAGGGAAAGAGCGAGGCAACCCGACGGCGGCCCCGGCTTTCGACTGTATCACTTCATGCAAGACAACGTCTGCACCTATGTGCCGCTCGACAAGCACGGTCCAGAGACCTACCGCCGCGCGGTCTACCACCAGAACGCCCGAGCTTCCGTCGTCGACTTGATGACTGAATTTGATCAGCCTGACTGCACATTCTCGGCTCCCAAGCGAGCAGCAACCACTACGCCACTCCAAGCGCTAACGATGCTCAATCACAGCTTCACGCTTGATATGGCAGCATCTATGGCAGAAAGACTGCGAAAGGAAGCTGGCGAAGATCCCTCAGCTCAAATCCGCTTTGCCTTTCAGCTTTGTTACTCGCGTCAGCCAAGCGATGGAGAAATAAGCGATTGCCAGCGGCTAATCCATGAACACAATCTTACAGCGCTATGCCGAGTGTTGTTAAACACAAGCGAGCTAATCTATTTGCAATAGCGTTCACGCGACGCCAAATTGCGGAGTGCCAAAATGAACATTCATGCTCACTTGGCCGCCGTCGTCGTTGTTTTGCATTTGAGCCACGTCTTATTCGTGTTGGTTAGCTTGGCTGCAATATTGATTGGCAGGTTAGCTCAACGTCACAGCCGCCATTAAGATGCTCGATCTTATCCAAGAAGTCTGCCAGACTCTAGCCGATACTCCCAAACTGGGAGATTGTTGAAGCTCTCTTCGGGATGCGTTTCCGCTCTGTGGGTGATGCGATCCAGCCGAGTTAACACCGAGCTTCCGTCACTGAGTACGCTCTATGTCCGGTCTGTTTCGCGTGATGGCCTGACCGCCCTCCCTGCACCGGCATTACCCGGCTTCGATACACGCGATTGCTTCGCCCTTCAACGTACTATTCGGTCATCCGACTTCCCAAGGTCGTTTGCACTCGTAGCTTTTTCGGCTTGTACGTGCATGCTCGACTCGCCGTGATCGGCAGTCACGTCGAACCAGAACCACTGGAATCTCACTGGTTGCTTCATGGGCATGATGTGTAGCGCGATCGTGGCCTTCGCCCCCGGGTCTCCGAACACCGCTGCCGTTCGTACAGTATTCGATGTTGCCTTCAGCAGGTCCGAACGTATGCGATCAGCGAGCGGCGGGAGTTGACTCGGCGTTGTCAGAAACGTCGCCACCGCCGCTCCGTTGCATCACTTTGTTATTTGCGATTTTGCGCGACGGCCTAGTCACATACGTTCGACCTGATTCTGCTTGACGGCGCTGGATGTCCGCGAAAATCCTATCGAGGTCGTAGTCAAACTCAGCGCCTAAGCGATGCATTTCCGATTCTCTTCGGCCACCATCCAGTATCCATGCTAAACTCGAGTACCGCCATTGCTAGGGCGCAACGATCCCCATCCCCAAGTGCTGTGTCCGCGTTTTCTTCCTGTCTTTGGGTACGGTACCCAGATCAAAGAACTCGATATTCGTGCTCAAGAATCAGCGCTTGGCGCAGACAACTGCCATGCGCCATGCGCAGCAAGCAACAAAGGCCACTCAATATCTGAGGGACTTCTATAGGAAGCATCTGACAGTTTCGCACCTGCGTTAGGATAACTAGAATCCTTGGTGCATTTCATTTCGAGCCCCTGAAGGTCCCCTTTAAAATGCCATATTGTGAGAAGACTTTTATAACCCGGTCCTGGCGAGCTGCCAACAATTCCAATATCGCAACGCTGAACATCACTGAATAAAATGAGTACATTCTGAGATGCGTTGAGATTCCGTAGGTAAACACCTTCGGTACCAATGAATGCACACGCCCATTGGCATGAGGTGTTCCCGAACACTATCCAAGCACCAAGAGCCAAACCTATGACAGCAACACTGTACACAGAAAGCTGATCTTGAAGCCGCAGAAAATACCATCCCGCTACAGTAATCATGAGTCCCGCGACAGCACCGAATAGTGACTTTTGAATTCGGTTTCTGGCTGACAATTGCCCTCCCCTACCATCATGAATGGAAGTATACGCAGCAATAATCCGGCCGATGTCAGGTGGCGGTGTAGCGAAAAAATCGGCGTCTTCTGGGACCCTGCCTCCCCCAATAAACTGGACATCCGAACTCGGCATCCAACCGGAATCATTTCCGCCCTGGGTTCGACAATAAGGGCATGTAATTTGGCTTGCAATAAATCGAGTTCTGCATTCAGGGCAGTTTCTCCACGTCCTTGTATGTAGCGATTTGTTTCCACGGGCCTCCCTGCTATCTTTCGGGCCGGTCGTACTGAAAGAATTAGCCAACTCCCTTTCATCTTCGAAACAATGGGGACAAGTTGGACACAGTCCATCTGAAGTCGGTTCAACGGGACCGCACCAGGGGCATTCTTTGGTAGTCATATTTACTTACTTCCCATTTTGAGACGGTGCAAAATCCCGCATGTCAAATTCTCCCACCTTCGCGACCGATGCGACCTATCCAAAGAAAGGTCGATGCGATGGCCAACTGTGTGCAACATGATTTACACTAACTGCGTTAGCATTTATCCAGATTCGAAAACCTGAGTATCGCAAGCGGGTTTTTCCAAGAATCTACCGGTTCAAACCGTCGTTCGAGAATTAGACCACTCGCGTCTGGATCATCGAGGAAGAATCAGGCAGAACGAATTGCGATCTGTGCGATAGTCAGGTATTAAAAAGCATAACGTGAAGGTTGAGCCGATCGCCTGACTGTCGGATCAGATCGTGCGTTGAACGTAGTCGAGTCCCTTATTCTAGCGCTTTGCCGTGCCAAAATTCTATCCCCGGGAGGAACATCTGTCTCGGTTTGGGGATACTCGTTCGACTGGGCGAACTGTATGCACTTTCTACCACGTGTTCCAGGTACCAAGCGTTAAAACCGGGTCCAATCAGACCGTCCCAGAACCTTTGATTGTCTTTTTCGGTCGATCATCGATACCATTCCGGGATTTCTGTGCCACCTTTTCGGAATATTTCGTCCCAGCCTGGACGCTCCCAACTGGCTACTTTCTCTAGCGTTGCTTGCTCGCACTGCGGACAGGTTCGCAGGGGCCGTTCATCATTGCGTCCGTCAGCCTGCGGTTCAGGCGGAAACTCCATTGCCTCGTTGGAGTGAGGCACCTCAGCCAACTCCATCTGCCGTACGCTCGTGCTCGTGTAGTCCGATAGCTTGGCGTTGCTCCAACCTCCAAAATATCGTGTCTTGGTCAGTTGGTCGGGCTCAATGTGCAGGCACCATCGGCGAACGAACTCGGTCGTGAATAGAGTAACTGGAACTTGCCTCGACTCGCCTCCTTGTACTTTGCCTTCACGGGCCAAGAAGGTCACTCCGCGGGCGTTGGCTGACACGATTCGCGAGTCACTGATGGGTCCGCACGTCAAATAGCGACTCAAGTAACGCACCAGTTCGCTCGGCCCCTTCGATCCACGTGGCGGTGGCTGGATGTAACTGACCCACTCCAGCGTAGTGAGGTGCTTCACCAACGCGTCCCAGACAGAGTGAGTTCGCAAGTCGCCGAACTCACGGTCCACGTCTAGCTTCATTCCCCTCGAGCCCTCAGTCGATTCAGCTCGGCAACAGCGGACTTGCGAAACGACGTGCGGGCGTTGGTTGCGTCGACCAGATACTGAGCGTCACTCAGCTTACTGCACGGAGGAGCCTGCGCGGTCTTCCAGCCTCTTGGTCTATCTCGGGGCCAGCTCCGGGAACGATCGCGTGAACGTGCCAGTGACTGTCAAGCTTTTGATTCCAAGTGTGCAAGACCACTATGGCTGCTGGCACGTATCCCTGTTCGTTACCGATGGTCTTCCACAAGCTCTTCCAAGCCGAGGAGAACAGCAGGTCGCCAAGTGGCTGGCGTTGCTCAGGGCGATCCGAGAAAGCGTACGTGAACACTACTTGGTAGTAGTCCACGCCGTCAAGGAATAGTTTCTCGGCTCGCTCACTGAAGTTGAACCGCTTGCCGCCGCTGCAACCTGGGCAATAGTCCACTGCAGTCGGACACAGCAGTCCAGATGGGACGAAGCAGATGGGACGAAGCAGATGGGACGAAGCAGATGGGACGAAGCAGATGGGACGAAGCAGATGG
>JAGQPR010000160.1 GCA_020426625.1 Planctomycetales bacterium | reverse complement strand
GCTGGCAGCTCGCATCTCTCACCATCTCTCACCCCGGGGCTACAACCTGCCGCTACTCCGTAGCTGGACCAACGCTGGCAGCACAACAGCTACGAAATAGCACAGGATGTGCCATTCAGCTTTTGTTAGGGTGCTGGTGTTGGCTCGACACTCTTGTTCGGCGTGGGTTTGAGTCCAGCGGCCAATGTCGCGGCAAGCACCGAAGAGCAAATCAGAATCCAAGCAACGCGTTCGGAGAATGTCTCAGGAATGATGTGATACAAATTTGCAGAGGAAAAAAGTATGGAAGCAATAACAATGTACGACGCAACCGCAGCCAAGCCTGCAATGAGACCCGCAAACACTGCTTTGACGCCTTGAGTTACATTGCCTTGAGCAGTTGCGATCACACTTGCGATTCCAGCTGCCATCGGTCCCCAAACTGCAAGATGGAATATGCCGCTTTGCACAAGCGACTGAGGGGCACTACTGGCAAACAGGCTGCCGACATAGAGCCCGGTAGCAAAGCCAGACACAGCACCAATTACGGCGCCAGCGATGGCTGCCAGGACTCCGCAAAGAAACCGATTTACAACAGCGGTTCCAATTCCAAACGCTGCTCCCAGGCAGGCACCAATAATTGCCATATCAATGGCACCATTTCGACTGTAGAAGTCGGTAAAAGAAGCTTCAAACGCTTGCACTTGTTCCGTGGTAGGCTCGATTGGCAACTCGGGAACAGGTTGGAATGCAAAGATCGGATGAAGCGAATGCAGTATTGCCAGTCCGACAATGCTTCCACCGATTGCAAATACAGCCAATGAAACCGGTTTCGGCGCCCAAACTACCGGAGATGTGGCGTTTGAATCCGAGGAAGAAGCCATTTTCGATCCAACACAGTGTAAGTAGATAAATAAAGGATTCTAAGCCAAGCGTGGACTGGCGGACGAGTAACTTGGTTCTTATCCGGCCCATCATCACGGGGAAGGGTGGTGGCTACATCGGAAACGCCGACGTTGTTTTTCCGCAGATCCATCACTTCAAAGTTGCAGCGTTTCTGGTTTATCTGGTTTGCGGGCTCTGCCTGCAGTTTCCACTAGCCGGCAATGTTAGCGAGGCAGAGCCTTGAAGATCGTGCGTTCCCAGGCAGAGCCTGGGAACAAGTGGTCAGACAGTGCGTTCCAAGGCAGAGCCTGGGAAGTGCGCCCCATGCCAAGGTTCGTAACGTTGAAATGACAGGGAACTGTTGCAAAATCCTTGAGCGCGACGGAGTTACTTGAGAGATACCTCAATCGTCACGTCGTCCATGTCCTCCGCGACGGTAAATTCGATACCCGAGGTGGCGGCATTGAAAAAGCGTTGAGCCACCAAGGGCTTAGGCGCATTTTTCATAGCTGCCGCCATCTCTTCCGGAGTTCCCGCCAGCTGATCTTCTTCGGACATTTCTGCCCACTCAGCGGCATTAGCGGAATCGAACTTGCCGACGGAGACCTTGTTGACGCCCGGTGCTGCACGGATGGTGAATCTTCCTTCCTCATCAGTCGAGCCTGTCGCGAAGATTCCGCCGCCTCCGCCGATGAACGCGACGTTTGCGATTGGCAGCGGTTCGCCATCACAGAGCACGATTCCGTTCACCTCAATGCGTCCGTCTGATGGCCCACAACCAAGCAGTGTGCCAATGATCAATAATGTCGGCACGAGCTTTAATGTCCGAACTAAGGTCATCTTAGAACTCCACATTTACGGGTTGACCATCGTTCTTCGAGCCCAGCCGCTGGTACATCACCATGTCGATAGTTTGACTCAGGAAATGTACCGAACCATCGCCCAAGACAACTTGAGCTCCGCCAGTATGCCGAGACTTGAAGCCAACCTCCGCATTCCAATTGCAGCGGGCTTCGCAACCCGTTTTGCCGGCGGTCAGCGCCGCGTTTAAGTTGGGGTATTCCGACTTCCAATTGATTGGAATCTGAGTGTAGATTCCCCAACGATTGGAATGACTCCATCCGTTACGAGCGTGGGCCGACCAATCAGCGATGACTTCTCCCACCAAAATCGTATTCGAGGTTCCGTCGGTAAGATCCCCGAGCTTCGCAGTGTAACCCGCGTTGCCCGCTGCTCCCGTTGGTGGGATACCGCCCCGCCGCGTGAAAACGCCAGCTGGGTTATTGACGTTGGTCCCAGCTTGACTCAGCGCGCGGAATTGATCGACAAGAGGGCAACCGCAGGTCGGGGAGTCGGAAACAGAATTGGTCGGACCCATGCAGCCCATATAGTTGGCGGGTTGGACCCGCGACGATCGACCGTTAACCGTGGCGTTGTATCCGCCGTTGCTATCCGAAGGGCAGATAAACGTGCTGATTTTTTGACCGCGCATCAACTCTCCACCTTCGGGGTTGCTCGGATCGGGCATACGCGCGTTGTCCGTGGGGAACTTGTCGCCTTCGAACAAATTGTACAGTCCGACCTGTTCCATGAAGGGCAGCACGCGATAGTGCCAAGGTGGACGGTTCACCAAACGGCCCTCGAACCTTTCGTAGGGCGCAGCGGCACGCCCATTCACGTTCGGACCATAAAAGGCCGAGCCGGGTGGGAGCGATTTGGTGGCGCTCTCATAGTTGAGCATGGCCAAGCCAATTTGCTTTAGGTTGTTACTGCATTGCATGCGCCGCGCGGCTTCGCGGGCCGCCTGCACTGCGGGAAGCAGCAATCCCACCAAAATGCCAATGATCGCAATCACAACCAATAGCTCCACGAGCGTAAAGCCAACATGGCGAAATCGATAGTTTCTCATCGGGATTTCCTCACAGTACCGTAAAAAGAGCCAAGAAAAGCATCTTGGTTGATGCTAGTAGATGGATGGTTGTTAATCAAGCATGTCGCGGATCGCAACGTTATGAGGCTCTTGAGTGAAAGAAACCAACGGTGTAGCCTTTCGCAAGGCAAAGCGACTAGAGGACGAGCTACGGCTACTTGAACATTAAGAAAAATTAACCTTCGGGTTCTGTGGAAACGCCTCAGGTCAATAGTTTCTAGATTTGGAGGGGCGGGTCAGAAGCACGCAATCCCGCCCCCGTTGAGTGTGACTGAACACCGATGACAGCAGTGCGCGCGAAGCGGCGCCGATTTAGCGCGAGACGGTAGGCAATCCGTCGTGGGGCATGTTGAGAAAAGGATTCCGTACCGCTTCGCTAAATTCTTGCGGTGGAAGATACTCGGCCGGCAATGTTTCGCCTGGAGGATGCTGCAGATACTCGAGCGTTTCGTATTGTTCCGGAAATTGTGGCTGGAACACTGGTGAAAATCCTCCGTCTATGACTCCACGATTGAACTGCGCCGCTTCCAGGTAGTCTGCTTGTTCCCGCGCATCGATCATCCCGGAAGTGAAAGGAACAATATGTGGAGTCAAGGCTATCACGACTTCGATGCGTGAAGACTCTCGATTGGAACGACGAAACAACTTGCCGATAAAAGGACGCGTGCCCAACCAAGGAATCCATGAGTCTTGCTGTTCGTCGGCCTCCTTAATCAGTCCACCAATGATCATCCCTTTGCCGTCAGGCAAGATGACCGTGGTTTGCGCCTCGGTTGTATCTTCTTCTGGCAAACCGGTGTCGGAATTGACTCGCCCCCCTGAAACTTTGGGCTGGACATGCAGCATGACTTGTCCATCGCGGGTAATCGTCGGTTCCACCACCAAGACGACGCCGATTTCCAGGAATTCCACGCTTTGCAAAGTGCTGGTGGTGGATGTCGTGGTCACGAAATAACCGAACTTGGATCCAATTTGGATGCGGGCCTCTTGGCCGTTAACGACCAATACCTTGGGTGCGGCCAAGGTGCGAACATTGGAATCCGATCTCAAGGCTTCGAGCATTCCATCCAAGTCGTTGCCGTCCAAACCCATCATGAAACCGGGGCTGAGCGCACCGTTGGCAAATCCCTGAGCGCGGATATTCACGCGGGCATTGGCGACGCGGGCCAAGCCGTCCAAGTTGACACCGTGCCGCTGGCTGTCCGTCAAAGTCACTTGCAGTACATGGGCCTCAATCAACACCTGACGCGGCGGATTGTCGACGCTGTTGATGTACTCCGCGATCGTCGCAATGCGTTCAGCCACGTCTTCGACTACAATTCGCTCCCGAGACTTTCGGCCGTTCGCGTTGTCAGTAGAATGAACAAATGCTTGTCCAGCTGGCGAAAGGAGACCTTGAACGACCAGCAGGATTTCGTCGGCCATGGTGTAATTCAACTCGAAGACATGCACATGCAACCCAGTGATCGTGTTGCTCTGACTCTGAACGCCGGTTTGAGAGATGGTTGGCTTGGTGACAAAGATAATATTCTCGTGTTCGGTCCAGGCCAATCCATTGATCTTCAAAATCGCGTCTAGTACTTGCCACAGTGGCACTCGATTGAGAGTTGTGGTTACCTTGGCATCGACATCTTCAGCGACCAGGATATTGGTCTTGCTTTCCTGAGCCAGATGCGAAAGTACCAATCGCAAATCGACACTGCGAGCGTAGATGCTCACCAGCTGTTCTTTGCCGTTCTGTTGACTCTCACTGCGAACCTCCAAGTCTTGACTGTTGCCACCCAGATTCGCCAGCGGGATGGTCAGGGTTTCCTCAGCACGAGCGTTGGCCGAGTAGGCGTTGGTGTTAGGAGCGGCAATGGGTAGATCGGCCTGTCGAAAGTCCTGAATCGTTGGAAAGCTCGCCGTCCCGGGCACGGTCGGCAAGCGCTGCGAGTCCTGCGCCGATGCAAAGCTAGCAAAACCATGAGCGCAAACAACCAAGCAGATCTGCCAGGTTGTTCGGGCTGCGACGCTGGTCATAGGATTTGCCATTGCAAGAGACCGTGGATACACACATCTGTTTGTCGTCCTTCGGCCTAGGAAAATTCGATAGAGTCGGCAAAAAAGGTAGAATTTGCGCAGTTTGCCGATGAGCAGGTCGCTAGCAGGGGAGATAAAGCGGATGGGGCTGCTCGACAGAGACCGCTTTATTGCTCATTTGGCGGTACTTGGTCATTCTTGGGCGTGGGAGGGCGGCGGGTGAAGATGAGTTTGCCCACGCCAATTTCATTGATTTCAGCGACGTCTGACACTGCATCGCCTTCTTGCAAAACATCCTGGTCCATAAGCAAGTATTGGCGCGTATCGGATTCGAAGACGTACTGGATGGGCTTCTCCGTGAGCACTCGTTGCATTTGCGATGAAAACGACTCCTCGGGGACCGCAGGAGTCGTTGGCTCGCTATCCACGGTTTGCCCTAGGTCTTGCGCGGTCCGCTGGTAACTTTCAAAAAGGCTATCACTATCCAGGAACGTGAGTTCGACCTCAGGCCACGGTTTCGTTTTTAGTTGCGATTGAGCAGCAACCGGTAAGCTCTTGGCGCTCGGTTGCCCAAGTCGTCGTGGCGGTGTTGGTCGATTCGTACCGGGACTTCGTTGTGCCGTGGCGGGTGGCTGACGACCTGGAACTTGAGCGCCAGTGTTTGGCTTCGAGTCCATTGTTTGACTGATCACGACGTACGCTAGCACACAAAGCAGCACTGGGATCAGCGCGATTTTGAGCTTTCGGTATTTGTCTGGCTTGCGTGTTTTTTGCCGCATTTTGCTAGCTTTGGTTGCCATCATTACCTCCCGCGGGCGTCAGACTGCTTGCAAAGCCGGTGCGTGCTGAGAATTCCAACACGAGTTGATGGACGGCCAGCGTTTTTCGTTCTTGATCGTGGGCCGTTAAGCGAAAGCCGCACACGCGAACGGGTTGGTCCAATTGTCGTAGTGCGTGAAGAAACTCTACAAAACCACGATAGCTACCTTGAAGCTCTAGACTAAATCGTTGCCTGGCCGCGAGCGTTGATTGTTCGCTTAGATTCTGCAGCTCAAGACGATGGGCAGCTAACAGCTGTGAAATTGTCTCCAACAGCGGCTGATCTTTGGTTGGATAACAATATTTTGCATCGAGCGTTGCCAGTTTTTCAGCAATCTCGCGGCGTAGTAGTTCGTTTTCTTTTTCCTGTTCGTCCACCTGGGCGATCAGTGCCTGGGATTCATCTAAAACCGTTCGCAGTTGCCGATCGGCTTGATTGACAGGTGCGACTGCAAGCCAATAGGTGAGTCCAGCCAGTAGAAACAAACAGGCGAACCCAATGGCATGTACAGGTGCGGTCTTGAGACTTGTATTCATGGAGCACCTACTAAAAATCGCAACGAACACTAAATCGCAGAGCGTCCGAGGCCTGGTCAAGTTTCTGCAGCGAGCTGCTGAGTGACACTGACCGGAAGAACCCAGAATCTTTCAACAATTGCAAAAAGTTGGACGAGTTCGAGGTGCCCTCGGTAACCACTTCCATCATCACTGTCCCGTTGAATTTCTGGTCGGCACCGTCGTCCAGGCTGAAGCTGACTGACTGAACATCCAAATTGCCTGCCAGTTGATGTTTGATCTCTGTAAGCAGGGCAAAGACGGCGACGGAATCGTAGCGGCTTCGCAAATCATGTTGAGTTTGTATGTACTGGTCCAAGCGTTTGGATTCGCGCAGCAACGACAGGTGTTCGCGATGTACCTCGCGAGGTCGAGACGAATCGGATTCTTCGCGAGTTATGGCGGCCAGACGCTCTGCCAGAGACAATCGACCAGACAATACGATGCATCCCGAAATGGAACATGCAATTACCGCGATCCGATACCATAATCTCTTGACGCGTTTCAATCGAAAGCGAGTGACCAGGCCCGCCGGGATGAGGTTGACCGCTGCGCTCACGTCAATCCTCCTAAGTGCGCTGCCAGACTAGCGGCCATTGCAAAGACCGGAGGTACCATTTCACCGGAGGTTCCATCTGGATGCCACGACGCCAAGGGAACCGACAATTCTGGTTGAATGAAATCGATCAATGCTGGTAGCTCCGCGCCGCCGCCAACAATGTAGATCTCCTGAACCTTTTGTCCCTGATTCCGCCATTGGATGAATTCGATAGACGTGTTGATCTCCTGCGCAAGTTGCCGGCAGTTGTCGGAGAGCCATTGATTAGATTCGTAATCAACAGCCGCTGCCGCTGGGTGATCTGCAGCCAACGTCGTGCGTTCCAGCCAACGAATTGCTTCAGCTTTGGAAAACTGAAACGAATCGATAGCCCGATCGATCATTCGGCCGACATTACCCGCATTAAGCCGTCGAACGTAATCAATCTTTCCGTCCACAGTTGCAAGCAGCGTAGGGTCTCCGAAGCTCCAATCGATTCCCACCAACACGCGATGAGAGGATTTCAATTGAGAAAGCGCACGGGCCAAGGTCCAGGGGAGGGCTTCCAGGAATTCAGGAAACAGGCCTCGGCGGTCCAAATGTGTGGCGATCGCTTCGGGCAGCTCTTCGGGCAAACTCAGCACTCGCGTTTTGGACTCGCCTGATGCACCGGGGATCAAGGCCAGACTTCTGGAGCGAGAGTCCTGTGTCGCCTCTTGAACGCTACGGATGATGTCCGTTCGGCTTAGCTTTTCGCCATTGGTCGCGTGAAAGCTGCGGAAATCGCAAGCGGCCATACTGATCGTGGCAGCCACTCGAGCTCCGCGCAGGTTGGCACTGCCAATCGCAACAGCAAGTCGATTAGCCAGGCTCTCGGCTTGTTGGCTGCTCCAGCGGGTAAAGTCGACTGAGTTGCCAGCGCGCTGTTTTCGTTGATCGCTAACTGCGGGTTGCGCAGATAAAGCGGCCAGGGCGGGCGCGGCCGTCTTGACAGGCGGCATGCCCGCTCGGGTTGGCAGAGCCACGCATTCGAATTGGCCAGGTTGCTGTGGCGAGAAGCGGACGATCTTGGTCAAGTACGAACCGATGTCGATTCCGATTCCCGTCTGCAACCTGCGACGCAGCAGAGCAAATTTTGCATTCTGAATTGCCATGAGCGCGCTTAACGTTTGCAAAAACAATGAAATGGATCTGTGACCTGTGGTTTTCCCTAGGCTCTCTATCAATGCGATGCGCCACTGCAACTATCGAGCTGCGCTGGCGGATTGCACGTCCAGCATCGGCAACAGTACGGAGGCGACAACTATTCCGACAAACACACCCAAGCCAATGATGATGATGGGCTCGCTCAGTTTCAGTAGTTGGTGCAACCGCGTCGTACCTTCGTTGCGATAGTGCAGTCCCGCGGTCGCTAACACCAATTCCAATTTGCCTGTCTTTTCGGCCATGACTAACATGGCATCTGCACCTTCGGGCAAGAAGCCAAATTCGTCCAACCGGTGGGTCAGTCCACGTCCCTCGATAACATCCGCTTCCCAAGCGTCGACCAACTGTTGGGTGGAGCCATCGAAGGAGGAGCGTTGCATCAACTGGATTGCATCAAGCAGCGAGATCCCATTGCGCAGCAGGTGTGCCATGCTGACAAATAGCTGGCCGATGGCCAGATTCCGCAGGGCGCTGCCCAACACAGGGCTGAAGAAACATAGGTCACTAACGGCGCGACGGGCCCACGGCTGAAACCACAGTCCAACGGCACTAACGATTACCGCCACTATAATTCCTACCACCACTATTACATTCGCTCGTATCAGGGAAGCGGTCTTGATTAGGTACTGAGTGAAGAGCGGTGGTTCGACCTCCATCGACAAGAATGATTTTTCGAATTGAGGCAACACGAACCAAATCAGGATCAATGCTACCCCGCAGGAAGCCATGCAGAGTATCGCCGGATACGCGAGTGAGCCCACAATCACCGACCGCATTTTCAGTTCTTCCTCCAGTTGGTCGGCAATCTGTCGCAAGACGTCTACCAATCTCCCTGAAGCCTCGCCAGCCTGGATCGAAGCGGCGATTTGGTTGCCGACCACTTCTTCTTGCGCTTGAACCGCATTGGAAAGACTCTTGCCATTGCTGATCGCTTCGTGAATCTCTTCCAAGGCCTCGCGCAGCAGGGCGTTGCGACAACTGGCGGCCGCTAGCTCAATTGCTTCAGCCAGGTCAATGCCCGTTTCCACCAGCAAGGCCAGTTGGCGGAACACGATCAGCAGACTGCGTTTGCTTGCCCGCTTTGGAAGCAAGCGGGCAAACGTGAACCCCGCATTTTTTGTCAGCGAAAGGGACGAAGCCCCCTTTTCGAAATCTGCGTCAGAGGAAAGATCATGTACGGCTTGCATGGTAATTCGCCTAATCTGTCATTGCGACTCGGATGACTTCCTCGATCGTGGTCACACCGGCCTCGGCCAACGTTCTGGCTTCTTCGAGCAAGGTTGAGCTTCCCTGGTTCTTCAGCTGTTGCCGGAATTCAGCCATAGAACCGTTGTTGGAAATGATGTCACGGACGCGTGCATCGACTGTCAGAATTTCATAGATCCCTTGGCGACCTGAATATCCTGTGTCGAAGCATTCCGAGCATCCTTCACCGCGTTTGAAGGGTTGATTAGGCACGGTTTCATATCCAACCAGTTCGGCCTGATCCGAAGATGGATAAGTCGATGTGCGGCATTTCGGGCAGATCTTTCGCACCAACCGCTGAGCGACGATCCCAGCCAATGAGGCTGATATTTTAAAGGGTTCGATACCCATGTCTCGCAGTCGCGTGACTGTGGAAGCGCAGTCGTTGGTGTGAAGTGTGCTGAGCACCAAGTGTCCTGTCAAAGCAGCTTGAACAGCCACTTCGGCCGTCTCGGCATCACGGATTTCACCAACCAAGATGATGTCCGGGTCCTGTCGCAGAATGCTGCGTAGGGCTGAAGCAAAGGTTACATTGCGAGCCGCATTGACTGGTACCTGGTTGACCATGTCCAATTGATACTCGACCGGATCTTCTACGGTGACCACGTTGCAGCCGGAGTGCTTGATTGTTTCGACGGCAGAATACAGAGTAGTCGTCTTCCCCGAACCAGTTGGTCCAGTAACCAACACCAGGCCGTGAGGCCTGTTGAGGATCTTCCGCATCGACTTCAGTTGACGCTCGGGAACCCCCAGCAAATCCAAATCGAAAGTGACCGCGCTGCGATCCAAGACACGCATCACCACCTTCTCGCCCAGCACGGTCGGCAGTGAAGAAACTCGCAAGTCGACTTCGCGCTCGTCGACAATCACATGGAATCTTCCGTCCTGGCTCTTGCGCTGCTCAGCGATGTCGAGTTTGGCCATCACTTTGATACGGGAAATGACCGCTGGATGCAGGTCACGTCGCGGCTTGAGCACTTCCCGCAGTCGACCGTCGACGCGAAAACGAATCACGCTCGAACGCTGCGCGGGTTCAATATGGATGTCGCTGGCCCCCTGACGCACTGCTTGTACCAGCAGATAATTCACCAGGTTGATAACCGGGCTACCATCGGCCAAGACCTGGATGCTGTCGGTATCAAAAAAGACCTCGTCGGATCGCAATTCGATGGTTGCATCATCGAGACCTGCCGTAAGGGCATCAACGCGAAAGTCTTCCTCGTAACAGCGGGGAATCAATCGGTCGATCGAGCTTTTAAGACAGAGCACAGGTCGAATGCGATACCCGGTCAGCTCTTCCAGGAAATCCACTGTTTCCAGATTTTGCGGTTCGGCCATGGCCACCGTCAAACGGGAATGCACGCGAAACAAAGCGATGCAGCTAAACTGCTCGGCGATGTTACGTGGGATGTTTTGCACAACGCTTGGGTCAACCAATCCCTCTCGCAATCGCACCCAGGGGAAATTTAGTTGATGACCGATCAGGGGCAGAAGGTCGGCTTCGGTCATCAGGCCGAGTGCTACTAGAGACTCGCCCAGCCGCATACCGCGACTGCCATGCAATTCCAGAGCCCTGTCCAGCTGTTCTTCATTGATCAGTCCCGCCATGACCAAGCGTTGTCCGAGGGGGACCGGCGCTTTCCGCGTTGATTGGGCTGGAGCCATTGCGGGCTGAGGATGTTTGAGGTCTGTGGACATGGCTGGCGATCCCTACCTACTGAAGTCTGCCAGAGCGGATCGTAAATCGTCAAATACAGACACGTCTTCGTCCACACCAGTAATGTGCATTACTTCTTTGCTAAGCTGTTGCGGACCCGCGACCAATAATCTTCCGCCGCGTCCCAGGCATCGCTGCTGCGTTTCGACGATAAATTCCAAGCCTTCACTGTTAATCGTCGGACAATCAGATAATTCCAAAATCAACCATAGCCTGCGGTTCCCCAGGCAATCGTCGACGGCCTGCTTGCACTGGTCCAGGCACTCGCCGACCAGCGAGCTACGCGCCTGGATGACACTAACAGCACCAATGTTCTGAATGGCTAGCATGCCGAACTCTCCTATCCCTGGTTCGTTACCGGCAACTGTAGTGTGAAGCGTGAACCCTTGTTCAGTTGGCTTTCGACTTTTAGATCGCCGTTGTGCAAGCGGGCAACCTCCATCGCAAATGCCAGACCAAGGCCGTTTCCTTCCAATTCGGCGACACGGGCGTCGTCGCAGCGATAGAACCGATCAAAGATCTTCGATAATTCGGATTCGGCGATTCCAATTCCTGTATCCTCGACTGCGATATTGACCGTATCCTCTAGTTGTTCTGCCGACAGTCGGACTTCACCTCCTGCAGGCGTGTACTTGATCGCATTGCCAAGCAGATTCACCAGACAAGAAATAATCTTTTCCTTGTCAGCGTTGATAGTTTTCAAGTCCGGCGGAATTCTGCAAGTAAACTTCAGTTGCTTGTCCTTCACCAGCGGATTAATGTGTTCTTGAACTTCTTGAACCATGCGCAACACATCAAATGCGCTACGAGTTACCGTCATCGAGCCAGCTTCCAACTGCTGGATATCCAACAACTGGTTCAGCAGACGACCAAGTCGATTGGCCTCCGAATGGATAATATTGAAGAATTCCTTCTGCTGCTGAGGAGTGATAGCATCGATCTCGATCAGCGATTCGGCATAGCCCTTGATGTTGGTGATGGGCGTCCTCAACTCGTGTGTCGCCGAGCTCAAGAATTGTTCGTGCGACTGACGTGCAAGTGCCACCTGAGTTATGTCTTTCAGCGTCCAAACGAATCCTGCAGATTCTTCGGCTCTACCCTCCAGCGGCAAGCGTTCCAACTGAAGCACACCATCGTTCGTGGTGTGACCGTTGTACAATTCCCACTTCATCGGCCGAGTGCCTGACAAACAGTGCTCGACTACCTGGTCCCAGTTAGTGAATTCGTTGCAGGCCAGGCATTCGGTGACGAGTTTTCCGACGGGTGAGTCTGCATCGCGTGCAATGTTGGCCCAGGTCGTATTGACATAGCTAACGTGTCCCTGCCGGTCGGAGATAGCAATGCCTTCGGGCAGACTGCGCAGCGCTCGCGCAAACCGTTCATTGCCACTGGCTTCGCCACTACTACTCTGTTCCAGGCGACGATCGATCACTCGATCACTTTGACGATCCTGAAACAGTTTGACCAGCGTATTCCAGCTCTTACCCAGGGGCGTTTGGTCAAGGATCGGATGTAGTTGTTCGGCTGCAGTGGATGCATCGAGAGGAAGGCTTGCCAGCTGCTGTTCCAATCGCCCAGTGGCGAGTAAGCGATTTCGAAATCGGTACGCAGCCAGCAGCACCACTGCCACCCCGAGAATCAACGGAACAAGGCAGTACAGCGGTTGAACTTTCGCGCGATCGAATTGCTGGGAAAGGAGCAGACCGAGCAAGAACAGGATGACACTGACTGTCATCAACGTAGTCAGACTCTCGCGCACGAGGCTCGGTGTTTGTCTCGCGCTCATGTCGCCCCCCAGCCACTGACCACCAACTGTGTAGACGAACGCAGTTGTTCTACCAGGAACTTAGGCGAGAAGGGCTTTTGGAAAATCTCCATGACGTTGAATCGGCTCTTGATTTCTTCCAAGTCCAATTCATGCGTCTTGGCGGTACACAAGAAGAGAGGTGTGTCGCCATTGGGGCCACGGTTTCGCAAATGCGCAGCGACTTCGACTCCGGTCATGCCAGGCATCTGTTGGTCCAACAGAATGATGTCGTACCGGTTCTTTTCACAGGCTGCTGCTGCTGCTGTGCCAGTGTTGTGGATCTCTACTTCAAGACCGGCGTTCTTCAAGACAAAACCCAGTAGATTTGCTAGCGCGAAACTGTCTTCAGCTACGAGAATCTTGGCCATGCTAACCTCAGTCTGTGAATTGGATTCGCGAGTCGCAATCTGGCTACCCATTGGGCTGCCTATACAAAGCTCGCCTGGCATTGATCTCCCATGGGTACCTGCGTGCTCTCTTGTGGTTTGGCAAGTAAAGTAACAAGACGCCTTGACACAAGGTTCGTAGCAATGAGCGGATCCTGTGACGCAACCGTTTCGGCGTCACTGGTTAATGTGGGATGCCAAATTGATGCGGATGTCACCTGTCGTGGGATTGTATACCCAGCCACCCGTGGAACCCTCGACTACCACGGGGTCGGATGCGCTGGCGGTTACGGTTGCCACGGACGTGCCTCCAATCGTCACCGGAGGAAACGGCCCTTTGAGATATGCGGCAAGATCGGTGGTGATGCTACCAGTGGTTGGGTAACCGCCGGTATCCGCATTGAACAGCTCGATCGCACTTCTGAGAGTGCTGAGCGACTGCAAAGTGGCAGCCTCTCGAGCTTCATCAGCGCGATTAATGAATTTGGGTACCGCTACAGCCGCCAAAATCGCGATAATTATGATTACGACGACTAATTCAATCAGAGTGAATGCGCTACGAGCTCTCATTATCTTCTTTCCGCGTACTTGGCTGGTTAGCAGACTTGCTATCGGGCGTAATGCTGGAATCCTGACCTGTCAGAAAACTTAGCCCACAGGTAACAATACGCAAAAGAATTCTGCATTCTTTTCTCTAGTCCCTGCGAAGTACCAAGTAGATCAAGCTTGGAAAGACTCAAGCGACGATATCTCATTAGAGGTGGATAGCGGGCTACTTAGTAGCAACCGCCCTTTTCAATCGTTGCCCCACGAGAGAGAGCCGACCGCAATGGCGGGCCAAGCATTATCTGTAGAATCCAAATTTGAACAATTTGCAAAGGAAAGGTTGGGCGGCCTTTCTAGCGCTATTGATTGCGATCTCAGCGAAGAAGAGCTGACCGAGGCGGTTGGCAAAGTCAGTGGGCACTCCAGCTGTCGTCAAATGTTCTACGCAGTTCGCGATTCCTACACGGGTCTAGAACCAGTGATTGAAGACATTGGCAACAACCGATGTTTGGCTGCGATTCGTTTGAATGAAATCGAGAACATCAACGCAATTTTGATGATTGCAGTAGATGGGCATGTTGCAACGGTAAAGCCACTTTTGCGGTCGTTGGTCGAGCTGTACGGACTCACTCAGGAAATCGTGACCTATCGCGCAGCCCTGGAAGAGTCCGCCATGCAACTGGCCCAGAGTTTCGAGGAGCAAAACTGGCTCCGCAGTTTTGCCCGTTCGGCTTCCAGCTTCACCGACGTTTCCAGCGCCAATTCGATGGCAAGTGGAATTCTGCAGCCGCTAGGTTACCTTCTCCGCGCCCAGGATATCTATCTAATTGTTGAACCGTCGGAGACTGAGCGTTCGGGGTTGACCAGTACCAAGTTTGGTGGGTCAAACTTTCGCATTCATACCATCGCCAATCTCATTGAATCGATGGGTATGCACGCCGCGGCTCCTCCGCTGGTCCGCAACAGGCTGGAAGTTCAGACTAACGACGGTGGTATCCAATCGATCATCGCCGTTACGATCCCAAGTAACGGCAAGAATCTAGGATTCCTGGTAGGCATCAATCGCGCTGCGGAAATGCATGATGGATTACCCGTTTACGATCCGGAGTTTGGCAGCGGCGACGTTGGGCTGTTGGAAGAGGCCGCTGTGCTGCTGGCTACTCAGGCGCACAACGTGCATCTGCTAGTGAAAAGCAACCAATTGTTCCTGGGGACGCTGCACGCGATGAGTAGCGCAATCGATGCGCGCGATCCTTACACTCAGGGGCATAGCGAACGGGTAGCGCGCTTGTCCCTGGAGCTGGCGAAGATTCTTGGATTATCTGAAGTCGCCCAACAGGAGATTTACCTGTCTGG
>JAGQPR010000015.1 GCA_020426625.1 Planctomycetales bacterium | reverse complement strand
CCACTGAATTCTCTGGCGAGCCAAAGACTTTCTTGAACGCAAAATCGACGGTGGGTTTAATTCCAAGCAGCATGATCAACCAGCCAGTGGTGTAGCGAATCTAGCTTTGAGTATCAATATAGCACTCGCAATGGTTCAAATTGGCAATCGACAGTGCGATCATGGCGACCGAAGCTGACTATTTAAAATGATCGCGTTCAAGAAGGCTCTGCGAATGGCATCGTAGCCGCGATCATTGGGGTCTTCGACGTTGCTGTAGAACCAATAGTAAGGATCAGCTGCGTCGTAATTCTTTCTCCAGAATTGCTTGCAATGCGAGCCGTGGCCCATGAATGTTTGACGCAGAGGCACCAAAAACACATTCTCGCGACGATGAACAACACGATGAATCGCTTGGTTGTATTCTGCGTGAATCTTAAGACCATCGTCCCATCTCGGCAGAAAGATACTGGGAGCATCCCCAACGCCATCGGTCGGATCGTAGATGTCAGCAAGGTAGACTTCGTGTCCGCCCGAAAATAGATTGGCCAAATCATCCAACATCGTTTCTAAGCGAGATTCAAAACTTCGGATCCAGGGCTTGGCTTGCTCCAGCGTAGCGCCGTACATGGCACCCTCTCGCGGTGGAGAGCGACCATAATTGTGTATCAGGTCATTGCCTCCAGTGGTCATGACCACAATGCCAAATACCTCTGCAGCCTGAGGTTGCAATCGTTCGCGAATGAAATCCGCATGCTGGAGCGAAGTCGAGCCAGAAACTGCGATATTCTCATGAGTAAGACTGGGTAGGACGGTGCCAAGCGAACTCCCTCGCATATCGGGATATTCGTCTTCCGGGTTCTCGATCAGCCGTCGAAAGTAGCTGTGCTCTATCGACGCCGCACCTAGTCCTGCGGTGATGCTGTCTCCGATTCCCAACAGCAACACAGACCGCTGAGTCCAAACATGCTCAAACGCTTTGGCTGGCACTGGGGGGCCAGCAGCGCCCGAGCCAATCGGGCGGCTTAAGAAAAAATGCACGTAGCCAAACGCCGCCGCGACAGCAAAGCATCCCACAGCCACCAACCACTTCATTCGTGACCGCAGACTCGGCACTCGAATACTCTTTCCACGAAGTGAACAAAACTTCTGGTTGTTGAACTCAGGCCTCGTATCCAAGGTTTGGAGCTAGCCATCGCTCTATTTCTCGTAGACTCATGCCCTTGCGGCGCGCGTAATTTTGCACTTGATCCTGCGTCAGCCGATCGACTGCGAAGTACCGACTGTCGGGGTGAGCAAAGTACAGTCCGCTTACGCTCGCGCCCGGCCACATCGCAAAGGACTCGGTCAATTTCACACCAACGTTTTTTTCTGCGTCAAGCAATTTGAAGAGTGTTGCCTTCTCGGTGTGATCAGGGCAAGCCGGATACCCAGCAGCCGGACGTATGCCCCGGTATTTTTCGTCGATCATTTGTTCGTTCGTCAGATTCTCCAATTTCCCGAAGCCCCAGTCACGGCGAGCTTGTCGATGCAACAGTTCAGCGAAGGCCTCCGCCAAACGATCGGCCAGCGCTTTGACCATGATTGAACTGTAGTCGTCACCCTGGGATTCATACTCTTTGGCAAATTCGTCTGCACCGTCTCCGGCTGTTACTACAAAGCCACCTATGTAGTCGTTCCGACCGGATGACTTGGGAGCAACGTAGTCGGCCAGGGAGCGAAAATCGCTCTGCCCTTTTCGTTCCCACTGCTGTCTCAAGAAATGAAACGTGGCTAATTCCGATGATCGCTGGCCATCGGCGTATAGAACCACGTCATCGTCCACACTGGCGGCTGGCCAAAAACCGTACGCCGCGTGCGCACGAATCCTCTTCGACTCTATGATTGTTACCAGCATGCTTTGGGCGTTTTCAAACAGGTCACGGGCTTCTTTGCCATATGTCTCGTCATCCAGGATCTTGGGGTACTTACCCTTGAGTTCCCAGGACATAAAAAATGGCGACCAATCGATATACTCGGCAATCTGGTCGATGGGAAAGTCGTTCAGCAACCGCACTCCGGTGAATTCCGGTTGAGGAATATCAACGTTGGCCCAGTCGGTTTGAAACTTCTTTTGGAGCGATTCTTCGTACGACACCAGTTTGACTTGCCTTGCTTGGTAGCTGGCCACCAATTCCGTTTGCAGTCTTTGGTTCTCTGCTGCGAATTTCGGGCGGCTATCCGGACTGACCAGCTTTTCAACCACTCCCACGCTGCGCGAGGCATCCAACACATGCACAACTTCATGGGGATATTGAGGCGCAATCTTGACCGCCGTGTGTTTGGCGCTCGTCGTTGCGCCTCCAATCAACAGCGGCAAGTTCAGCCCCAAGCGTTTCATCTCTTTGGCAACGTAGACCATCTCATCCAAACTAGGAGTGATCAGCCCCGATAAACCGATTACGTCCACGCCCTCTTTGATAGCCGCTTCCAAGATTTTTTCACTGCTTACCATGACGCCCAAGTCGATAACTTGGAAATTGTTGCAGGCCAAAACGACGCCCACTATGTTCTTGCCGATATCGTGAACATCCCCCTTGACTGTGGCCAGCAGAATTTTTCCGCGACCTGAACTAGCCGCCAAGCCAGCTTCTGCTTTTTCTTGTTCCATGAACGGCGTCAGGTAGGCCACGGCTTTTTTCATGACACGCGCCGACTTGACGACTTGCGGAAGAAACATTTTCCCGGCTCCAAACAAGTCTCCCACAACGCTCATGCCATCCATTAATGGCCCTTCGATAACCTCCAGACACTTGGAAACTTGTTGTCGGGCTTCTTCAGTATCCTCGACTACAAAGCGATCCAGGCCGCGAATCAATGCGTGTTTCAGACGTTCTGCCACGGGAGCATCGCGCCAGGACAAGTCCTCCTGCACAGCACCCTTGCCCTTGGATTTGACCGACTCGGCAAATTCCAACAATCTTTCGGTTGCGTCCTTGCGTCGATTGAGCAGCACATCTTCGACTCGCTCTAGCAAATCTTTGGGAACGTCCTCGTATACCGCCAGTTGTCCAGCGTTGACAATGCCCATATCCATCCCCGCGCGAACCGCATGGTAAAGGAACGCGCTGTGCATCGCTTCGCGTACATAATCATTGCCGCGAAAGGAGAAACTGATGTTACTGACTCCACCACTGACCTTGGCACCGGGACACAGGCGTTTGATTTCGCGAGTGGCCTCGATGAAATCTACCGCATAGTTGTCGTGTTCTTCGATGCCAGTGGCTACCGTCAAGATATTCGGATCGAAAATAATATCCTCAGGCGGCATACCGACTGATTTGGTAAGCAAGTCGTATGCCCGTTTGCATATCCGCACTTTCTCGTCCTTGGCCGTTGCCTGTCCTTGCTCATCAAACGCCATCACGACACATGCCGCTCCATATCGTCGGACGAGCGTCGCTCGGCGGATAAACTCTTCCTCTCCGTCTTTCAGACTAATTGAGTTGACAATGGATTTACCTTGCGTGGTTTTCAGCCCCGCCTCGAGAACTTCCCATTTGCTACTATCGATCATCACCGGCACGCTAGCAATGTCCGACTCACCGGCAATCAAGCGTAGAAACCGGGTCATGGCTTGCGGACCATCCAGCAGGGCGTCGTCCATATTGATATCAATGATCGTCGCCCCACCGACAACCTGTTGCCTAGCAACCTCAACAGCCTCTTCGAACAAATCGTTGCGTATGAGACGTGCAAAGGCCCGAGAGCCAGTCACATTGGTGCGTTCGCCCACCATTGTGAAATTCGATTCTGGTCGCAGCGTAAGCGCTTGCTGGCCGCTCAGCCGCGTAAAGATCGGCAACTCCGGCTCACGGTGTGGTGCGTATTGCTGGACCTCTTCAGTGATCGCCCGAATGTGCTCGGGGGTCGTGCCACAACACCCCCCCAAGAAATTGACCCACCCGTTGGCCGCGAACTCGCCAACCATCCTCGCCATATCTTTGGGGCCTAGATCATGTTTGCCAAATGCGTTGGGAAGCCCGGCGTTGGGATAGCAGCTGATCGGCACCGACGCCACTTGCGATAGCTCTTCCAAATGGAAGCGCATGAGCTCTGGGCCTAGAGCGCAATTCATTCCCACACCTAGCATGGGGAAATGGCTAACCGCGTTCCAAAAGGCCTCGACTGTTTGTCCGCTGACGAATGTACGGCCACCTTTGTCGAATGTAGCGCTGATCAAGACAGGAACACTGCTTCCCGTTTCGGCAAAATATCGGCTGATTGCAAACAGACAGGCCTTGAGATTGAGAGTGTCAATTACCGTTTCTGGCAGTAGCAAGTCCACGCCTGCTTCCACCAACGCAGACACTTGAGCGTAGTACGATTGAGACATTTCATCGAAAGTCGTATTGCGGTAGGCAGGGTCTTCGACTTTGGTGCTGATAGCTGTTTGTTTGGTGGTGGGCCCGATGCTACCAGCCACAAATCGTGGCTTGTCTGGTGTCTTTTCCGAATACTCTTCCACCGCATTTCGAGCGCATTGGACCGCAGCAAAATTGATTTCTCGCACCAATTCAAGTGGAAGCGCAAACTCTTCCATGCCAACCGGACTCGCACCGAAAGTGTTGGTTTCAACGATGTCAGCGCCTGCGTCCAAATACTGCCGATGAATATCCGTTACGCTCTCGGCATGTGTCAAACACAAAATATCCGTAAAGTTCTTTAGCTGTTTGTCTGGATCATGGTCAGCGAATCGCTTACCGCGCACGCCTGCTTCATCCAACTCCAGACGCTGGACCATCGTCCCCATAGCCCCGTCGAGAATCAAAATGCGTTCTCTCAATAGTTCTTGAATAAGGTGCGAATTAGTCGATCGCTTTAACATGGGTACTCTCGAGAAATATTGAGATTTTGGCAGCTCGGGAAAAATTGGGTGAGTTTCGGGCTGGCATGGCCAAGAAGCAAATCTGGGCCCCGTACCCAAGATAGACCGGTTGTCTCAAGTTGCAGACCGTTGTTTATGCAGGTCGCATCCAGTTGCGATGCTCTGGTCAAGCGAGCCATCGTTGCGCGAGCCTCATTCTGTACCGGACAAAGAATGGGATACTCGGCAAGTCGCCGACGGAGCGTTGGCACTGGAAGCAAACAATCGCATTCCACTAAAGGTGGGGAAAACCTGCGGTACGGGCCAGTTTACGCAAGCGGTCGCCAGTGAGTCAGATATCAGGAATTGCCTCGCCCGTTCACCCGGATCGTAGATTATTCAACGTATTCGGGCAAAGTCAACCTAAACCGGCTAAGCCATCCTGGCCACGCAGTGTTTCCGCGAGAGAGAAAATCTGTTGGTTTCAATGCGCCACTTCGCGAAAATGGCTTGCCAGTGCGGTCCACTGTGTCTGCGTCCCAGTGCGGTCCACTGTGCGTTACCTGCGTAACGACTAGCCCTCGCGAATCCGACCGGGGCTCGCAGTTGTGCTAGCGTTCCTGAGCAAGGGAAACCCACCAAAATACCCAACCCCCGTGATCCGCACAATAAATAAACTCCCCGCGACTCGCAAAGAGCTCAAGGTCGATTTGGTGAGTGCCGATATGAGAGGAAAGCTCAGGCTCTGTGGGCAACCGTACGATTCTCCACACGGCTGCAGAGACGGCTTGATCTACAAGATACAAATCCTGTACCTAGTTCTCTGTGATCCCCGTTCACTGGTAATCTTTGTTCAATGGCACTCGTTGCGACAGCCTGCGAATGCCCTACGCCGCCTTATGAAGTGAGTAGGAAATAGCTATGCCAAGGATGGCAGCAACGCGAAGTTCAAACCGCACCTTTCGGCGAAATCGCCCCCTATTCGAGCAGACGTCTGCACCGGTGTTGTTCCGATTTCCCAATCTAGCGCCTAGCGATCCTTCGGATGGACAACCACAGGACGATGAAAGCGGCTCGGACGTTCCAGAATCAGCTGCAATCGTCAACTCCGTCAAGGAAACTCAGGCGAGTGTACCACCGCGTCCCGCAGTCGCCCAACCGCCTGTGGTCCTCAGCGGTTCAGCAATAGTACAATCGCCCGAACCAGCAATCGCCACGCCGATTGAAGCTGTTGCGCAAACAGAATTGCGTGCGGAGCCCAAGCTTGACCGACGAGCCGAGCCTAACAGCGATCGCAGTTGGTGGGAGCATTGGTCCAGCGGTGTAGTGCTGTTGCTGTTGATCGTGGCGCTTATCACCGCCAGTATCATAGCTGTCACGGACTCGGGCACGACGGATCCCGACTTGCTGGCGGACACTGACAGCTTGACCTCAATTCCGAGTCTGGTGGACAACAGTCGTCTATCGTCTGTGGCTACGGATAGTACTGCTGGCATACCGGACCGCGACAAGAATTCTTACGCACAAAAAAATACAGTCTTGCCCGTCAAGACTGTTCAACCTGCGATTGAAGAAAAGCCGGTAGCTCCATTGCTGAGCGAACTGAAGACACAAGTTGAATCTGCAGACAGTGTCGTGCTCGTGGACGAAAATCCATCGTTTCCCAAGCAGAATAATTCCGCAGTCGACGAATTGACGCTTAATGCGCCACTGCAAACCGCAAGCATTCGCCCAGAGTCCTCCAGTGACTCGTCGAGCAATGATCAAACTTTAGCGATTACAGCGACGACGACCGCGACTCTCAGCAAGCCGGTCTCGAATCCCACCGCAACGCTCTACCCTCCGGCATCAGAAACTACGACCAGCCCGACAGCTGCTAGTAACGTCTTGACTTCAGCCAAGAGTCAAGCCTCGCAGCCTCAATTCGAGAGCGGTGCCAGTCCTCAGTTCTATGACGGCGCGCAGGCGAACCTACCATCATCGCCAACGTCCAGCGATCCACTGGAAATCTCTGCAGGAGTTGATAACTTTTCAGCTGTTGGCCGACCAGTTCCAGCCAAGCTTGCCTCAAACGCTATGACCATGAACACGTTGGCAAGTCAAACGCCCAGCTCAACTCCACCACCGATTGCAACCGCAGAACAGGATCCTAGCGAATCCCCCACCGCGTCTGGAGCTCAGCTGCCTTCGCTAACTCAAACGGCAACACCTGAGATGAACAGAGAAGAAATCATACGCATCTATCAAGAATATGCCCGTCAGCGGCAGGCCAACGAAGACCTATCGAATCGATACCAACCTCGCTGAATGCCATGAGCAGCCTCAGGATTGCTTGAGGCCGTTGCCAGCGACAGATCTTTCTTAGAACGCAGCAAGCCAGGAAAACGGCCATGAGCAAGAGCCTGAACCGAGCATTCATCAAAGCCTACTCCAAAGATGCAGGTGCCAAATCGGCACCTACCGTCGACACATCCAGTGGGGCTGTCAGCGGCGATGCAGATGCCCTCGTGGTCTACTACGATACGGCGACGATTGCGATTCCCAAGCCCCATTTCTTGGATCGAGGACAAACCAGCGCTTCGTCGGTCGGTTCTACCACTGGTAACCCTAGAGAGAGGACGCCAGCCGCTCAGCCAACCCCCATGGCCAATCCTCAGGAACAAGCCGATGCCTTGCGTCGCTCCATTGCTGAGCAGATGCTGCAGGCTGGCGGATGGGAGGTTCAGCTGAACACTTTCTTTGGCGGTTCCTACGAATTACCAACTCAGTCGAGCCACCAGGCTGCTACCCGCATTGCGGATCGCTTGACGCCGGCTGCCGCTGAATCAGCCACCCCAACAGCACCAAGCCATGCTCTGCAGAACGATTGGGCAGCTTCTTCACCGGCGACTGGCGAGACTGTCGAGCGAGTCGTGTCAGCCAGTACAACCGCTCCACAGCCAGCTGAGAAACGTCCGAGTCCCCCTGACTTGGTTCCTCCCCAAGCGCCAGCTATTCAGTCCAACCCAGCGCCAGCTATTCAGTCGAACCCAGCGCCAGCCATTCAGTCCAACCCTGCGCCAGCCTCAGGCACAACGTTGCAGTCCACGTCTGCCAATCCAGGCGAAGCCAACTGGCAAATGGATCCCCATACAAGCGATGAAGATCCTCAAGTTCAGAATCGCGACATCTTCCGGCTCGATCGCCCCAGCTACAGTGAATTGAGCTCGGAAGACGACAGCGGCTCGCAGAGCTCGATGCTAGAATTGCCCACGCTCGACAGATCTGCCACCGCAGCGGCCTCTCGCATACCGCAAGAATTGAAGGCTAAGGGCAGTGGTCGTGGAAAGCGAAATCTGGCTGTTGATACGCGAAACGTCGAGCAAAACCTTCGGGAGGCGAAACTGCGTATTTTTAATCCAGTGTGGGAAGTCGACAGCCTGCAGTGGCCAGACATTTGTTATGAACTCTTGGAACATAGCTCGAGCGACATGGATCGCGTCGCTGCAAATTTGATCGCAGCTTGCGAAGAGGGGCTGCAAGTCCTAGCCATTACCAGTCCTCACAGCGGCGATGGCCGAACAACTGTCGCCTGTTGCCTTTCGATGCTAGCTGGCAGCCGCGGATTGAAAGTTGCCGTACTGGATGGGGACATCGAAAACCCATCGCTGTCACTGCAAACAAACCTGGATGTGGAGCAAGATTGGAAGTCAGCGATTATCAACCAGATGCCTCTAGAGGAAGTTGCCGTGCACTCTATCGACGACCAAGTCACGGTAGTACCGCTGTGCCAGCCGATTTCACATTCGGAGATAGCCGCCGACGTCGGGCGGATCGCATCCATGATTCAAGAGTTGGCGGATAGTTTCGATTTGGTCATAGTGGACATGGGGCACATGGCCTCGCCACGCAATTTGGTTACATCAATGGCAGAACACGGAATCGTCAGCGCTGTCGTAGCGGTCGTAGATCGACGCAACAGCTCCCAACAGCATATCGATTCCTGCGTAAGAAAAATTCGTTTATCCGGCGTATCGTCGGTCGGACTGGTTGAGAATTTTGCGGCCTAGTTCTAATCATGATAAGACTTGCGTGGGATAAGCTGCCTGTTTGTCAAATCCAGGCAAACCTACACCATGCAATGTGCTCCCCAACCAGCATTCAACTGACTCCATCGTGAATTCAGGGTAACTAGAAATGTATCAAACACATTGGAATCTGTCCCAGCGCCCGTTCGAAAACCGCGCCGACGCGACTTTCTATTATCCTGCCGAAACGCATCAAGCTGCCTTGCTGAAATTGCACTATGCGATTGAGAATCGTCGCGCTGCGGCGATTCTGTGTGGATCCGGCGGTATCGGAAAATCCTTGGTGATCGACTTGATACGACATCAGTTGGCTGACGAATTTCGCCCCATCTGCCATATCGTTTTTCCAGCGATGAGCGGCGAGCAACTGATTCGCTATGTGGTAGATCAAGTTGATGCAGCGGCACCCGACTGCCAACGAGAGACTTCGGCGGACCTGGCGCGATTTGAACGGTTCCTGCGAGCCAGTATTGACGCAGATCGTCACCCAGTGATCTTCGTCGACGAAGCGCATTTGCTAGAACAGCATGACCTCCTGGAACCCCTGCGGCTGATGCTGAACATCGCTGCTGCCGACTCACCAGGAGAATCTGCATGGACGCTCGTGCTGGCTGGACAACCTTCGCTGCTTTCGCACGTGGAACGCTACCACGCTCTCGATGAACGTTTGTCGGTAAAATGCATGCTCAATCGCTTGTTGCCCGACGAATCCAGTGCCTACATCCAGCATCGGATGCGGTGCGCGGGTGTGGAAGCAGACTCGATTTTTGAGTCTGCCGCTTTGGACCGGATCCACATGCTTTCGCAAGGGATCCCTCGCCGCATCAACCGTTTGTGCGACTTAGCCTTGATGGTCGGCTATGCCGAGGATCGCAACTCGATTTCCGTCGAAATGATCGATAGCGTTCACAGCGACTTGGCCACGCCGACGATTGTATAGCGCGGCCGTTCGACTCGAGCCAACGCCGCCCATCCAACGCCGTGCGGCTTGGAACATACTGCTGTCGAACTGTCAGTACACGCACTGTCCAACAATCAGCCGCAGCGTGTTAGCTCCGGTTCTCCGTTTGGTATACAACGGCCTGCACGCCTTACGAGCAAACGAGTACGCTGACATGCTGCAGACTACTACAGCTCATCTGACTTCTCCTGCCCGTTGATTGTCCCCAATGCTCCCCATACTCCGTAAGGGCTGGCGATGCCTCGTGGGTCAGACAATTGCGAGACTGACAAGGTCGGTGAGCTGAGCATGCCAGCGTCAATGTTCTCAGAGAAAAAGTGCACGCTGCCGTCCACCATAGCAGCATTCGCTCCACTCGCATGCATGCTCCCGGCAGTGTAATAACCGTCCGTTGCATTCGCATCGCCGATTGCACAACTGGGCGCGTTGGGAGGCAATATAGTGTTCACTAGACCATTCAGTGCCGAGCCATCCGCCCAAAACTCGCCACGCCCAAACTCCGCCAGCAAAACGTTCTTGGAATATTTTTTCGCCCGACGTTCAATCAAGTCCAGACATTTCGCAGGTTGATCAAGGATTGTCGAGGGCTGCCCGATGGCTACGTTGCCAATAACACTTCTTTGGTTGGGGCTAGCAAATTCACTGATGCCCAGCGTATTGCTCGCACCATCTTCGACGTCGTCCAGCCGCGCATAAAGTCGGCAGGCAAATGCACCCCGAAGTGCTTCCGGCTGGTGAATCTGCCTGGCTTGATCTCCGATGACAAATCCATAGTTCTTCGTGCCTGTCCGCTCGTTACCATTGGCATCGGAAGAACACTTTAGAAAGGACGAGTCTGCCTGCCAGGGCGTATATTCGCGAATCCAGGGAGCTGGTCCCATGGCGGGATAATCCTGTCCATTGATTACACTGGGTTCGGAAATCTCACTCCAAAACCCATTGCTTTCGAGAAACGGAAGCATCGCGACCATTCCGCTCAAGCGATTGACATTTCCAGCCCTGGGACCGTTATCATTTCCGGTCCCTGCCATGGCCGATGGGAATATCTTATATGCCGACTCGTAATTCAGTGCAGCCAACGACAGCTGCTTGAGATTGTTAGAGCATTGCATTCGACGAGCCGCCTCGCGGGCAGTCCGCACGCTCGGCATGAAAAGTGCTGCTAGAAGCACGAGCACAACCAACAGCGTCAAAACTTCGATCAGGGTAAGAGCAGCTCGGCTTGGCAAGCTTCGTTTAGTGCTGGCAATTAACATTTCACCGTCGCCTTGTTTGTCACGTGGTGGTTGAACGAGAGCGATAGAAGCGTTGCTCACCTGACCTTCTGACAGTCGGCTCCTCCGCCGTCAATGTCAGACCTTGCATTGGTAACACAAGAGATAATTCGTAGATTGCCAACGGTACAATCCAGCTGAGCCAAGCGATGAGCGCTTCGAGATGATTCGCCTCAAGTTTCAAAATAACAGTGGCACCAATCATGACTCGCAGCAACAGTGGCGAAAACAACAAGATCAAACAACGAGTCGCCCAACGTTGGTGTAGCTTGAACTGGCGCAGCCAAGCGTGCCGCGCAGCTGCCAACATTGCTACCGCCGTGGCAAGTGCCAATCCAGCCAACCCCAGTCCTGCCAAGACACCTGCGTGTGCCTGCGTAGCCATGACAAGTCCACTGGGTAACAATAGACCGAGCACCACGATGAATTGCGCACGCCCAAGAAGGCGATGCAGTCGTGCGTTCTTGAAACGCGTGCGGATCGCCAACAAGGTGGCGAGGATCAACGTCACCGGCCCCACAATAATGTGGCAGAAGAATGCAACCGGGTAGACACCGCGAAAACCTGCTTGACGTCCCGCCAGGAACAAGGACGAATCAAAGTCTGGCGGAAAGTACCAACGGTACTCGGTGAGTAACGAAACAAACACCTTGGCAGCGAGCAAAGCCGTGCAGCCCCATAGTAGCCAACCCAGTGATTTCCGCGTGTTTCGCATGCTTCCATTGTATGGCGAATTATTTGCAGTGGCTTCCCAAACCGAGGCATTTGGATAAGCTTTTCAAGGCTCAAAGAGACTATGCAACAAACACAAAGCGGGCTGTGCGCCCGACACCGAAGCAAATTGTTCGGCTAACCAACTCGCAAATCTGTATTGCATTTACCTGAAGAAACGTAAGAACCAGGATCAATCCATGACCTTAACAATCGCGATCCACGGTGCCGCCGGAAGAATGGGAAAGCGTCTGGTGGCACTGGGTAGCCAAGACGCCGAATTGAAAATCACTGGGGCTGTTGAGAATGAAAATCATCCCGCCATTGGGCAAGATGCAGGCCTACTAGCCGGCATTGAGTCGCTGGGAGTCTCGATCAGTAGCCAGTGGCCCGACGACTGCCAAGCAGCCATCGATTTTTCTGTGCCTGCTGGTTGTGAAGCCGCTCTGCGATACTGCGCGGCTGCAGGCATTCCTTTGGTGGTGGCCACCACGGGACTCAGCGAATCACAGATGCAACTGGTGCACATGTCGGCGGCCAGCATCCCCGTGTGCTGGGCGCCCAATATGTCGCTGGCGGTCAATCTGACGATGAAGCTGGCTCAACGTGCGGCAGCGGCCTTGAAGAGCGTGCCCCAAGGGGTGGATGTGGAGATTCTCGAGCGACATCACCGCTTCAAAGAAGATTCACCCAGCGGTACGGCGCTAAAATTTGGCTCGCTGATCGCCGAGGAATTGGGAATTACCAAACACCAACACGGACGAGAAGGGCTCTGCGGAGCTCGACAACGAAACGAGATTGGCTATCACGCCATTCGTACCGGTGACGATCCCGGACAACATACAATTGTGTTTGGCATGCTGGGAGAAACGATTGAGCTGAGAGTGGCGGCATCCAATCGTGATTGCTATGCGCAAGGCGCACTGGCGGCCGCCAAGTTCTTGAGCGGCAAACCTGCGGGCTTATACAACATGTTCGATGTCTTGGGTCTAACCTGATCTCTGCCGTTCCCTGCCATGAACGTTGCGAGAGTATCTCCGGTCAGCTGGCTCCTGAGTGTGATCACAGGTAGCTGCCGTGATTCGAACTTTTGGGGAGATAGTCAGTGGCAAAATGTGATGAGGGCTATCCGTGCCAAGTTTGCAGTGAGGATGTGGGTTCCATCGTCGACAGCGCGTTGTATTTGCAGTATGTGATCGGTTGGATCGACCCGGAAACACTGCACACCCAGCGCGAGTGCCACGTGCGCTGCATGCCTACTCTAGCGCAATTCATCGATGACGAACGGTTTGTTCCTGCAGTATTCGTCGAAGGGGATTTCGATCGTCGGCAATTGGACACCGAATTTGTTCGCGAGCGTGCGCAGCTGGTCACTGAAGGCTTCCAGCGATTACTGGAATTGCAAGCTGCACGCGGTGAGATTGCTGTGGTCGAATATCCACTGCCACACGTTCGCAACAAGTGGCAATAGCGATTACCGAAGGCGACTTTCCATTTCGTCACGCCAGTTGCTCAGACATTAGAATTTGCCACCAGACAAAATGCTGGCGCATGCATCTGAATCCCGGCCAGCAAATCAAGGCCACACCTCCAAAACTCATTTTCCTGCCCAGTTCCGTGTTGGACTTCATGTACTCCTGCCCCATTTTCCTGCCATGTCCCAAACGCGAGGAACTGTGAGCCCGTCATGCCAGTCGACTTGCCGATTGCTCGCTGTCCGTAGACTGAAGTCGATAAAAAACCGCCAATGGCAGTACCAGCAAGCTCATCATCAAAAAGACCGAGCAAATCGGCCACTGCATGCGGTTGGAAATGAATTCAAATAGCTGGTAAAGCGGCCCGGAAATCATGATGCCTACAAAGTTGGCTTGGTTCATGGTGGCAATCATCCGCCCCTTCAGTTCCGCGGGGGGACGCGATTGGAGAAAAACTTGAATTGGTATGGCAAAAATGGCAGCAAATACGCCCATTGAAATCAGAGCGACAATGCTACCGTTGTAGCCAAGCAAATGTTGCCCTCCCGTCAGCCAGATGCCCAGCGCGACTAAAGCAGCAAACATACCCCACAGACCGATGGATACCGACCGATCGCCCCAGCCTTGGCGACACAACCAACTGGCAAACATGGCTCCCAAGATAATTCCGAAACCGATGGAGGCAGTGAGAATACTGATTCGAAAATCGTCCACTGCAAATTGTTTACCCAGGCGGTTCACGGTTGGCACCGCCAGTCCGGAAACCAACCAGAAAACGCTGGATACCAGCAATGCATTTGTCAGTAAGCGATCGCGTTTCAGCGTTTCAAAAATAGCGGTTCCAAGAGCCAAACAATCCGGTGAGAATCTCGCGTTGGGTTCCGCCGCCGGGACGCGGCGGACCATCAACGCGGTTCCTGTACCTACCACTGCGATTAGCAAGCAAATGACCAAACCGGGCCAAAGATCTTGTGTAGTTCCCGTGTCGCCAGCGAGAAACGTCTTTAACCAGCCTGCAAAGGCAATCCCAAAAATGATCGCCAAGAACGTTGACATCAAAATCAAGCCATTCGCTCTTGGAAGATCCCGCACGGTAAATAACTCTGGCAGAATCCCATACTTACCTGGGCCGAAGAACGTGCTTTGCGTTCCCATTAGAAACAGGACAACCCACGTTCCGGCCAGACCAAACGCATCGTAAAAATAGAAGGCCGCCAAACCAAGCGCCATAATGACAACCTCCGCAACCTTGCACAGCACGATGATCGGTGTCTTGCTGAACCGGTCGGACAGATATCCGGCGAAACCACTGAAGATCACGAAAGGTGCAGAAAAAACAAATGTCGCCCAGCCTTGAATATCACTGGTCATCGCCTGGCCCTCTCCGGCTTCGCTAGCGGCGATTAGGACTGCGGGTACCGCCAACAGCAGCATTAACTGCTTGTAGAGATTGTCATTGAATGCACCTAGGAATTGAGTACATATCATTCCCCAAAATGCACGATCCACCAGCAAGCCTGGACGACTCTTATCCGACGAGCGAGCGTTGGGACGGCCCAACCCGGTCTCAGTTTGATGGCCAGGTGCGGGTGCATTATTCATCAAGGTTACTCCTATTCCGACGGCAAACGTCACGGTTTCCCAACGAACATCATTGATCACAAACAGCCACTTAATCGTCCAGTTTCGGCATTCTTAGCGGACCATAACCTGCACATGGCTCATCCTGCCAATAAAGTACAAGCAAAGCTCCGCTACCGCACTAACGTGCGTGGTATTCTCGCGAGGATCCTTAGACGCCGAAAGCCATCCTCCTTGAGCGCAGCGATTTTATCAAAAGAAAATCCATCACTATTCTTTGCCGGTATAGAACGAGGCTCGCGCAGCAATGGCCTACTTGATCAGAGCATCAGGACTGGACGCGACCTGTATAACTTCCTCTCGCCCGCTGCTGCAGAATCGGCTTGCCAGTTTGGTAGAGCCATCGCGCCCACTAACGTCACAAATCGTAATTCCCATACCACATCAGCCTCTAGCGCGCTGGCGTTCGGTTCCCTTAAAAACCGCGTACTACCGCACAGCGGCAAATTTTGCGGAAGGATTATGTAGAACTGAATTTCCAATTCTTGACACTAGCATGCTGGCTGTTTTTGCTCCCAAATCCTTTGGATTCGTAAAATGAGCTAGAAATGTGTAAGATGAAGTTGCGATTCTGATACGACTTTTCCACTCAAAGCAACGGGGCGTCCCATGTACCGAGGCAGCAGACGAAACTGTTTGAAAACACTATTGTCGCTGGGAGTATGTGCAGGCGCTCGGGCTGCTTGGCCGAGCAAGTTAGCCGCCAAAATGTCGGCCTCAGGACACCAGCGGCGGCTGATCGTACTCTGGATGCCCGGTGGACCATCGCAGATGGATACATTCGATCTCAAACCTGGACACGACAACGGCGGCCCATTCAAGGAAATCCAAACAACCGTCCCAGGGATGAAATTCAGCGAACATCTGCCCAAACTAGCTCAGCTGGCCGATCATCTGTCGATCGTACGCAGCATGCAAACGAAAGAAGGCGACCATAGCCGTGGTACGTTTTTGATTCGCACTGGCCAACGCCCTGGAGTACCGCTACGCTACCCTGCTCTGCCCGCTGCACTTGCCAAGGAGCTTTCCCACGACAACCCAAGCGTTCCGGGCTATGTTAGCATTCTTCCCAATTCGTTCATCAGTCCCGCGGCCTTTGGAGCCGGATTCTTAGGGACTGCGCGCGAGCCGCTGACCGTGGCTGGAACTGCGACATTTGACCCCACGCAGCCCAATCAAACGCAACCAACCGATCAAAGCTCACCTGTCGAATTGCGAGTCGACAACCTGCTGCCACCACCTGATCTCCAACGTGAACAGTTGGAGCAGCGCAAGCGTTTTTGGGAAATCCTGCAGGACAGCTATGGTGCTCCCCGGCGTCCGGGACCGGCGGCGACGCACGACACGGTATACCGCCGCGCCATGCAGCTGGCCGAAAGTTCACTGGTGGATGCATTTGATCTTCAGCAAGAATCGGATGACACCAGACGCAAGTACGGTCTGGATGCTTTCGGGCAGGGGTGCCTAATGGCTCGTAGGCTAATCGAGCGAGACGTTCCAGTGGTCGAAGTTTCGCTAAGCGATGGTCCTGGGGGGCTATCGTGGGATAGCCACGCAGACAATTTTGCGACGGTAAAATCTTTGAGCGAACGCCTGGATCGATCCTGGAGTCAGCTGATGATCGACTTGCGCGACTCTGGACTACTCGAAAAAACAACCATTGTTTGGATGGGTGAATTTGGTAGAACGCCCAAGATTAACGAAAATACTGGCCGAGATCATTTCCCCAATGCTTGGACATGCGTGCTAGGCGGAGCGGGAATTCAAGGGGGATCCATTGTGGGCGCTACCAGTGTCGGCGGGCAGGAAGTAACCGATCGACCAGTGTCGGCGCCAGACTTCTTGGCAACCATCTGCCGCGCAGTCGGCGTAGCGCCCGACACCGAGAATCTTTCCGAAGATCGACGCCCCGTCAAGATTACCGAAGGAACGCCTATCACAGAAATTCTCGCATGAACGGCGCAAATCTTATTGCCATTTGACGGCAGCCGCAGGCGACTGCGCCGATAGAGCCAAGCTATTGGAGTCAAGGCTTCCTTATGCAGGCACCAGGTCACAGTCGCCTGCGGCTTGCCGTTAAACAACCAGTCAGGTCCGGGGCTTACCTTAAACAAACAGATGCAGCTGGATGATCCGCAACGAATAAACGCTTCTACAGCGGCCGACATAGAAACGCATGCATCCATCGGCAGGCGACCATCGGGCTGCGGTTAGAATTAACGTCCTAACGTGTCCAGAAATTCCAGCAAATCGGCCGCTTGCTGGGCGGTCAAGTTAGCCAGCAGCTGCTCCGGCATTAATGAATTCATCGCCTTTTTCTCTTCGATAATCTCTTCTTCATCAAGCGACGTAAGCGTTCCATCAGCTGCCTGCAATTGCAACACGCCGGAAGCACGCGCTATTATTCGCCCGGTTAGCACCCTTCCATCTTCGGTCAGCAGCGCGGTCGCCTGGTAGGCTTCATCAATCTGCGCTGACGGACGCATAACGCTGTCAAGGATCTTCTCGCGCGTGTTCAGCTTTTTAGAAATCTGCGACAAGTCAGGGCCAATATTCTTGCCGACTCCGTCAATTTTATGGCACCCGGAACAACTGCCAACACCTGCGACGAACAGCGACTGTCCGCGTTTGAAATCACCAGTAAGCTGTAGAACGGCTTCTGGCGCAAAACCGATACCCAATCTTTGTACGCGTTGGTCTTCAGCGGCATAGGGTTCGATCAATTCGCTGATCGTTGGAGAACGTTGCAGCGCAGCATCAACAATGTCATGCACTAACTCATTGGGTACACGCCCCTCAGCCAGAGCTCCGGACAATTCGAGCGCTCCCTCGGCGGAATCTAACAATTGCATGTACGCGTTTCGCCGTCGCGATTCATCGTCGCCGGGAGCTGTGCGAGGTGCACAAAGTGTGTCCAACCACCGACGGTGCTGCTCCGATCTGGGCATCTGTGCAATCCATTGCCGCACTAGGCGAATTCCGGCCAAGTCAGATAACGTTGAACCGACATGTGGCATTCTGCCAGAACCCGATTTGGCCATGCGGTACATTAGGACTGACTCCGCTGGCTGACCGGGCGCGATAATGCGGGCATTCTTCAATCCGAGGTCGCCGCGCATGGCTGTGGCATCAATCGCCTTAGTATCATCCAGCAGTTTTTCAAAGCTGATGTCGAATCCGGTTGAAGCATTACCGCCAAACAGATGACAGTGCGCACAGTTGGCGTGCAAATACGACCGCGCCCGACGGTCCAAGGATTGATCGGCTTGGTGGGGATCTGCCAGCCCCAGGTAGACGTCGTCTGCGAGCGGCGCGGCTTCGCCAGCAGACTTTGCGACTCCGAGATCCATGAGTGTGCGCCAACTGTCGGTTGCGAGGGACGGGTTCCTCAACTGCGATTCGATGAAGCCAATGGTTTCGCCTGTCCAAGGAGTGTGGCAAACGCGGCAAGAAGTGCGAGAACCGAACTGCCACAGTGTCTTTTCAGCTCGTCCTAAGTGGTCAACCAACTCAATCTCACGCTGCGAACCCGCTGCGTCGACCAACTGAGCATCTGCACCGGTGTCATCCCAACGATACGTGTAGTACTGCCACTCACCTTGCTCGTCCTTAAGGGCAATTTGCGTCTCGATCGGCGATGCTCGATTGACAAAAGTCTTGGCAAACACAGTTCCCTTTGGCAACTCGACGCGCGTCTTGAACCAGTCAAAGGTCTTCTGTGGTTGCTGAAAAAAATTGGCTTGTCCATCGCCGGGGATAGCTACCAGGTTCTCTGTAACGGTACCGTCTCGCCACATTGGTGCATTAAGTTGATAGGCCACCACTCCAGGAGCAAGACTGCGAATTTCAGTATCCACGAATAACCCCGTTTCACTCAACTTCCTAGGAAAGCTAGTGTGTTGGTCGCCAGTCAGGGCTGGATTCAATACAAAGCGAAATATCCCGGAAGGCTGATTGGCTTGATTGTAGTCCATGACCAGCAGTTCGCCGTCCAAGTCCGTCTCGAAGCAAATGGGTTTGACTGCCCCAACCGCGATTTCGCGGTAGCTGATGACTTGTTTCGCATCAAATGTCGCTGCCCAAAACTTGCGAGTAATCCAATCGCCGAACACGTATTGTCCCTTCAAGTCTGGCAACTGAGTACCGCGATAGACCATACCTCCAGTAACAGAGGCCGCCTCTGCGTGGCCCAAGGCAATGTCCGCAGGCGAAATTGGAGTGGGCCCCTGCTTCTGTGGCTTGACATCACCTGGTCCCTCCTTGATAGCCCAACCATAGTTCCCACCGCTGCGCACTCGGTAGACCATTTCCCAAGCTTCCCAGCCAACATCCCCTACCCACAGATCGCCCGTTTCGTGATCAAAGCTCATCCGGAAAGGATTGCGAAACCCATACGCGTAAACCTCTGGCCTGGCATTGGGCATCGAGACGAATGGATTGTCGTTGGGCACGCTGTAATTTGCGCCAGCTGCAGGATGGTCAACGTCAATACGCAAAATAGATGAGTATAAGTCGGAAATGTCTTGGCCTGTTTCGCGTGGATCGGGCGGAGTTGGGCTTTCCAGGTCACCGATCGAGATATACAGGCATCCGTCACCTCCAAATGCGAGTGTGCAACCATTGTGTCCGCCACCTTCGCAAGTCAAGATCTCGACTTCACTAGCGACATCGATCTCTGGGCGATCGTGTTGAGAAGTCGCCAGCCGAAAGCGACTGATATGCGTGGTCGCTGGCTCACCACCACCATTGCAAACGTAGCACACATAGATCCAGCGATTCTCGGCAAAGTCGGGGTGGAACGTCAGACTGAACAAATCGACGCTTCTACCACTCTCAGCGCGTATTCCGGATTTGGGAGGTTGCGTCTGTCGAAAGTCAACCAACAGCTGAGAATGCATATCAGCCGCTTTTGAATTGAAGCCATAGATCTTGCCATGCTGCTCGCAGACCAGAAACCACGGCGAATTTGGCAAGCGATTTAGTGAGATAGGACCATTGAATTCAACGGGAAAGGCTCGCTGCAGCACATAGGGCAGAGGCGGATCAGGTGCGCCTACTAGTTTTGAGGAAACCCAAGGCACACGATCTGCACCCTGGAGAGGCGAAACGCCAGCAAGCACCAGACAGGCGGTTACCACCACGTGCAACTTGCAACGAAAACCTGTACTCATCAATCAGCACCTGTGAATGGTCTAGAAACCCATATGGCTTGAAGGTTGGCCCGCTGAGTAAATTGTACTTTGTTAGCTGGTTTGTGTGGACTTCGATAAAGTAATAAAGTCGGCCCCGGAAGTCTTTGATCTTCAGACGCACCGGCCGCCTGCCGATCCGCAAAACGCACCCACTCAGTTTCCAAGCTGCTCGTTCCCGCCAATTGTCCCTGAACTTGGAGCCGGTCACGACGACTTGCTTGGTGCCGCTCAGACCGCTAGGATGCCTATCCCGCGTTGAAAATCCCAACTTGCTCTATGCAAGAGATGCGGCACTTGAGATTGCGCGGAAAACTCTCAGCTACTCGCGCTGCTCAGGTCCGCCAGTACTTTTCTCCCAGCCTCATGGCCGCCACGTGAATTCAATGAAAACTGACAACGCGCGTCTTGGTATCAAGTTGTTCTTGATCTACGCAGCTTATTACCTCGCCTACGTCCTGGTAAATGCGTTTGCAGCCTCGTGGGTCGAATGGAAACCCATGGCAGGCCTGAATTTGGCCGTATTGTGGGGATTCTCCCTGATTGGCTTGGCTTTCGTGATGGCAGTTGTCTACGGTCTTATGTGTTCTACCGACGAGAATGCCGCGGAACCGACGCAAACACGCACCCGCGAGGACAGATCATGAGTGGCGAAACTTCCCTATTGGCAGTCACGATTTTTTTCGCCTTCGTCGGGCTAACGCTTGGCCTAAGCTTCTATTTGGGTCGAAAAGCCAAGTCTTCATCCGGTTACTTTGCCGCTCACGGCCAAATCCCCTGGTTCGTCAACGGCGTTGCCTTTGCCGGTGATTACCTGTCAGCCGCCTCATTCCTTGGTATTTGCGGAATGATTGCTTTTTACGGCTACGACGGCTTCCTTTATTCCATCGGCTATTTGGCAGGATGGATCGTCGCGCTATTTGTAATTGCCGAACCGATGAAGCGACTGGGCAAATTCACTTTCGCAGACGCCTTGAATTCTAGATTCCAGTCGCGAGGTATCCAATTAGCCGCAGGCTTGAGTACGTTAGCGGTGAGCATCTTCTATCTAATTCCACAGATGGTCGGCGCAGGTGTGTTGGTACAGCCGTTGCTCGGATTTGATCACTGGGTTGGCGTGGTGTTGGTCGGTACCGTCGTGATCTTGATCGTCGTAACCGCGGGAATGGTATCGACCACGTGGGTTCAGTTCATCAAGGGCTCGTTGCTTGTGGTCTTCAGTTTTATTTTGACAATCGCCATCCTACAACGCGGTCTTGAAACCGCAGATGGAGGAACCGATGAGTACAAATTCACCCAATTGCATCTGAGTGCTTCGACACCATTAGAAGAGCAGTTGCAGAAAATAGGCTTTGAGATCCTACCTGCCGACAGCGCCTGGACAGAACGGCCATATGTACGTGTCGAGAAGCTTGGCAATCCTGACGGCGGCCATCAACCGTTGCTTTTCAGGCAGACTGCGGACGGCGATGATTTGCTGTTATCCGAGTGCCAGGAGATACGGGTTGCTTCGGATGGAAAGCGCTGGATCAATGGTGTTGAGGAGACAACCGTCAAAGATGGCGAGACCTCAGTGGCAACACTTCATCCAGTAGGATTCATCAGCAAGCTGCCTGAAGGCCAGAGCGAAACGGGCTCGCTTGGTCCAATCGCTTTTCTGAATACTCTCGGCGAAAGCGAAGTTGTCCTATGGGGTTCGGAAGCAATTAAGTCATCCGACGGAAGTTCGAGCACCGTCTATTTCCCCAAGCCAACACCGGGATCGCACGTACTGAGACCAGGAGAACACCCCAAATTCGCCGGTATCCGGAAAGAAGCCTTCTGGCCGAAGTTGGATTTTCTTTCACTGATGATTGCGCTTTTTTGTGGCACGGCTTCACTGCCTCACATTTTGATTCGCTACTACACCGTCAAGGATGCATCGGCAGCTCGTAAGAGTACGATTGTGGGAATCGCCACCATTGGATTTTTCTACATCCTGACGCTTTACTTGGGACTGGGAGCGATGACGAGCGGCGCCATGGACGTTACCAACAGCAATATGGCAGCACCACTGCTCGCTCGCAGTATCAGCGAATTGCTCTTTGCGACGATTTCGGCAATCGCCTTTACGACAGTACTGGGAACTGTCAGCGGACTAATCTTGGCTTCCGCAGGCGCAGTGAGCCATGACATACTGAAGAACTTCATCGGCCTTGAAATGAATGACCACGAGCAAGTCCGCATCGCCAAGATCGCTTCAGTGGTCGTCGGCATCATTGCCATCGCGCTCGGCATTCTGTTCGAAAAAATGAATGTCAGTTATCTCGTTGGTTGGGCATTTAGCGTGGCGGCATCCGCCAATCTGCCAGCATTGGTGATGCTACTCTTTTGGCAGCGCACTACCAAAGAGGGCATCATCGCGGCCGTAATCGTAGGGATGGTCAGCTCGCTAGGCTGGATCCTGCTCAGCTCAGACACATTTTCTCAAGTGTACGGACTTGCTCGCCCCACCTGGCTGCAAACAATTGTTCCGTTTAGCCAGCCTGGGATTGTGACCATCCCAGTGTCATTTCTTACGCTAGTGATCGTCTCTCTGGCAACGCAACGTTCGAGCAAGCCCGCAATCCGCTGAAGCATTACATTCTCTTCCAGGACTTTTGAACCGCGACCTGTAAAGCCTAGTCAACAGCAATAGGATCAGCGTACGTCGGTCCTTTTCCTGACTGATCAACCGCGTTCCGTGACTTCCAATGAGCCGCGACGCACAAGCGGCTGGTTTCTCTGAATCACAGTGCGTGAACCATGACGCGTAAGAGAGCAGCCCCCTCCAAAGTAGGACGCTTCGTAAGCGACCGGTTTCTCTGGTCCGGCTTGAGCGCACAAAACCCTTACCGCCGATCCAGACACTGTGATGTTAGGCTCTCCTTCAACATTCACAATCGGTTCAACTTTCTTAGGCAATAAGCTTCTTGCCCTGAGATTGGCATGCTGGATCTAGTACAAGAGTATGCAGCGAAACTGCCGCACTGGTTCTTGATACTGGCATTCGCTAGGGAGCCAGGCGAGCGATCTGCCAACTGCCATCAGATTGAAGTGTGTACAAACAACGATCGTGCAATCGATTCGGGCGACCCTGCCAAAACTCGATTCGAACAGGCTTTAGTAAGTAGCCGCCCCAGTTGACTGGGCGGGACACCGCACCACCCGCCAGACGATCGCTCAGTTCCTTGGCCGCCTCAGCCAGCGGATGCTGCTGATCAATGACCTGCGACTGGGGGCTGACTACGGCACCAATCTGGCTTTCTCGCGGCCGAGCTTGAAAGTAGGCCTCGCTGGTGGCTGCATCCGTCTTGGCAACCTGGCCGTCGATTCGCACCTGACGTTCGATATGTGGCCAGTAGAACAATAGACTAGCGCGAGGATTCTCTGCCAGCTGCCGTCCCTTGTTTGAATCGTAATTCGTGAAAAAGGTGAATCCCTCCGCACCAAATTGTTTCAAGAGGATGATCCGCGAAGTCACACTGCCGTCCGCCGTGGAGGTAGCGAGCGTCATCGCATTGACTTCAAACCAGGCAGCCGAGGAACTTTGCTTGGCTTGCTCGAACCAAACGGCGAACTGATCGATGGGATCGGAGCAAAGCTGTTCAAAATCCAGCTTGCCAGCGTCATAGTTACGTCGCAATCCTTCAATTTCCACTGTCAATCATTCCCAAGAATCGAAAAAAGTGAGTCTACCAGGCCATCTACGATTTTGAACTCATTTCGAATTTATCCTATTGGGTCATAGGGATCCGCAAATGCCCCCAAAGCTCCCAGACCGCCGTCGACGGCCAAGTCTGTTCCCGTAACGAATCCCGCTGCGGAGCTGCACAACCAAAGTACTGCTGCCGCAACTTCCCCCGGCTGGCCAATCCTACCAAGCGGATGCCGATTTGCAAGTTCCGCCGCACCGCCTTGCGCCGCCAACGACGCCGCCACCATGGGTGTATTGATGGCACCCGGCGACACGGAAACCACGCGAATGCCATGCCGCGCGTATTCCACTGCCCATTGCATGGACTGTAGGACGTTAGCCGCCTTGATCGGGCCATAACAGGGTACTTGCCTGGCGGTCCGATGGGCTTGACCGCTGGCCATGTTGACTATCACTCCGCTCTGTTGCCGCAACATCACTTGTACGGCATGCTTCGCCAGGAATGTGTATCCCGAAAGGTTTACGGAGACCATGCGATTCCAAGCTTCGGCAGACAATTCGTCCAAGCGAACGTACGAATTTGGTGGCTGAATCGCAGCATTATTGACCAGCACATCGAGGGCCCCTGCTTGCTGGACAACATACGCAACAGCCTCTGCACACGCAGATTCATCTGAGGTATCTCCAGCGATCAAATGTATGCCTTCGGCGGCTACAGAATTGGCGACGTCCATCCCGAACACCAAAGCGCCGGATTCTGCGAACGCGCGACAGATGCTCAGGCCAATACCGTTGGCCGCACCGCTTACCAGAATCACGCGGTCGCGATTGTCGTATCGAACCGTTCCGTCTGGACGTGGCATCAACCGTACTCCATGCTTTGGAAAACCTACCGATTGATTAAGAAGGTGGCGACGTGTTCGAAGAGCCCAACCAGAACGGCGCGCACGTCTGCGGGCAACTGTACTTCGTCAAGCGATTGGTTCATCAGCTGCATCCACCGATCACGGGCGGATTGGTCAATTGCAAAAGAAGCGTGTCGCAACCGTAAACGAGGATGCCCACGATGCTGAATATAATCGTCCGGTCCGCCGAAGCGAAACACTAGAAATTCGCGGAGACGAGCCTCCGCTTTGGCCAAATCCTTCTCGGGGTACATCGAGCCGAGGATATCGTCGTTTGCTACCCGTGCATAGAAAGCCCTGCACAAACGCTCAAATCCATCGGCGCCGATCCGCGAGTAAACCTGTTGCTCGACCAGTTGATTCGATTCTCTTGGCAACTCGCCCAACCCAATCTCCGTTCTTTTCTATCCACAGTCCTGCTGAACAATACACTGCTGAGTGGCAAACTGCTGAGTGGCAGAATAAATCTAAAGTTTACCCCAGGAGTCGACCAAAGGAAAACAGCTGCGAAGTTCAACTTCGTGATCTTTCGAGCTCTTTTTGGTACCACCATCATGAATGTTTGATTTCTCGGTTCTGCTCCGAGGTTATATTTAGATGCGCATTGACGAAACACGTGTGGGAGTGGTGCATTGGGGAGGCTAGTCGACGTGACAAAACGATGGGTGAATGGGCGAAGTATTGGTTACGTTCAATGTATTGTGGCTTTGGTTGCCAGTCTGGGAATGACGAGATTCCAGTCGGCAGAGGCAAAAGAAGGAGTACAGCCACCCAACATCGTCGTTATTTTTACGGACGATCAAGGCTACGGCGACCTGAGCTGCTATGGCTCCCAGAGCATCCACACGCCGAGACTGGATTCATTGGCTGCTGAAGGCACGCGATTTACCAATTTCTATGCGCAAGTCGTCTGCGGCCCGTCGCGATCAGCGCTCCTCACTGGTCGCTACCCAAATCGCAGCTTGGGCTGGTCCATGCCAGCCAGTGAAATCACGATCGCGGAGCTGCTTCGCGAACACGGATACGTAACCGGCTGCATTGGCAAATGGGATGTCTCCAACCGTGCCGCAATCCTTGATCGCATGCCAAACGCCAAAGGATTTGACTATTACTTTGGTACTTTGGGAGCCAACGACAATGGACGAGTGGTTTTGCACGAGAACAATCTGCAGCTCGATGCGACGGACAACATGGCCAGCTTGACTGGCCTATACACAGACAAAAGCATCGAATTCTTGAAACAAAACCAGCAGCAACCATTCTTTCTCTATCTAGCACACACCATGGTGCATTCGGTCATTGATGTGTCACCAGAGTTCAAAGGCAAATCTAAAGGTGGCCTTTACGGCGACGTTGTACAGGAGCTGGATTTTCACTGTGGTCGACTGTTGGATACCATTGATGAACTCGGCCTGCGCGACACAACTCTGGTGATTTTCACCACAGACAATGGGCCTTGGAATAATCTGCAGGAAGCTCTTGGAAGAAAACACGGCGGTCAAATAGCGTGGGGTTCGTCTGGACCTCTTCGCGAAGGAAAAGGCTCGACCTATGAAGGTGGTTTGCGAGTTCCTTGCCTAGCGCGGTGGCCGAACAAAATTCCGGCAGGCCGAGTTAGCAATGCGATCTTTGCAACGATCGACTTTCTACCCACCTTTGCCAGTTTGACCAACTGCGACGTTCCGGCAGATCGAATCGTCGACGGAGTTGACCAAAGCGATTTGCTAATTGGCCAAAGTGAGCTGGGTGCGCGACAGGACTTTTTCTACTTTTGCAAAAATGAACTGCATGCAGTTCGCCAGGACAATTACAAACTGATCTTGACCGATCGCCGACAGCACTACAATTACGTCAAGGACAAGGGTTCCGACGAAGTCGAATTGTATGACTTGTCGGAAGACATTGGCGAAACGAATAACCTAGCGCGAAAACAACCAGAAATCGTGCGTCAGTTGCTACGGCATGCATCGTCCATTCCGATGCCCGACACACCTCCCGATGATCGCATAGCTCGTGCGGTCAAGGCCAAGCAGGAATCGATGGAATTGAAAACCGGTGACTGGCTTGCCCACAGTTTTTCTGAATCAATGCGCCAGCAGATTGATCGAAACTTTCAAGACGGAATCGATCAGGGAATCCTACCTGGGGGCGGCCTGTTGATATTGCACCAGGGCGAAGTTGTCCATCGTAAAGCGTACGGGTTTGCCGATCTGAATACGCGTAGAAGTTTTACGGTCGACACACCATGTAGAATTGCCTCCATAACTAAACCGCACACAGCCACGCTCTTGTCCATTCTGGCCGACCAAGGCATTGTCGATCTCACTAAGACAATTGACGTTTACCTGCCCGAATTCGGCCAGTTGCAGATCGCTGGCCATGGCGTAGCTCAAAGGGCGCCAACGCTGCTAGAGTGCCTATCTCATACCGCCGGTTTCCCAGGCAACAATGAAGCCCAATCCAACGCTCCGGCGATGATCGGAGCCAAGACGCTTGGCCAGGCCGTCGGCCGTCTTTCAACCGCGGCATTGGTCAGCGAGCCTGGAACAAAGTATGCCTATTCGAGATGCGGCTATATGGTTGCCGGCCGAGTTGCAGAAGTCGTCACCGGGCGGACCATTCAAGATCTGATGCGCCGTCACCTGCTGGAACCCATCGGCGCTGAAGGAGCAACCTTTGTGCCCGATTCGGAAACGCGTGCGCACATCCCGACTCAATACGAGCGAAAGCAAGGTGGACTGGTAGAACGCAATCGCGAGGAACAGGTCAAGTTTGTCAATCCAGGTGGCAGCTTGATTGCCACGATGGACGACGTGGCGCGTTTGCTGTTGCTGCATCGAAACGGAGGCAAGGTAGGAGACAGACAAATCGTTTCCGAGGCAGCGTTGAGGCAGATGGCGACAGCTCAACCGGCTACGCGCGGAACGGGCTACGGTCTAGGTTTCAACATTATGGCTAAACGCCCTGATGGCTCGGCAAAGCGCATCCGCCATACTGGAGCGAGTGGCACGTTAGCCATGCTGGATTTCGATGACGACTTAATTGTCATCGTGTTCACCCAAGTCGATCAAACCAAGATCACCACATGGCGGAATCAACTGTTGCAGTCGATCGCCGAGGCGTGCACGGCGAACACGCAGGCTAGCCGTGCAAGCAACTGATCCAACGCCGGTATCCACAATCTACCGAGCGGCGTCTTTTTGCCAATTTGCTCATCGATTTAGGCCTAGAGAATAGGCACAAAGAACTCAGTGTTGCAAGTGTTGCGGGAAGCCGTTACCCGAGCTGGAATCGAGCCGGTATAATTCCACCTGTCAATAGCCGTCACATCCTCGTTCTGCTGGCACGAGCACTCACCAATACATTATTGCCTACAGCATATTGTATGCTTTGGCAGTGAATTGGTACGCCTCTTGCTGCTCCGCCTGGTGCGACCCGAATGTTGCCACCCTGGCACTTCCGTTCCATGCTGTTGGCTAGGACAAGTCATCAGGTCGCGTACAGCTTGGATGCTTAGGTCAAGCACGATAATTGCGTTAGACTCATTCTTCACCGAGCACAGAATATGTCAGAGCGAATTCAGAACAGGCCGAAATACCACCTAGAAGGGCTACTCTTGGTAGCTGCCCCTGATTGGAATAACCCCCTGTATGGTCGATCTGTTTGTTTGGTAGTTCACCACGGCGCTGACCGAGCGGTGGGATTGATTCTGAATCGATCACTCAATAGCGAGTCGCCAGCGCTGTGGAAGCACTTGCTGGGCACCGACAAGTCTGCTGCAGTGCATACTCCTCTTCATTTTGCCGGTCCAAAGTCTGGCCCCGTGGTTGCCATTCATGACCGGCCGGAATTTGCAGAGTACTCCAATAGTGACGGCGTCTACTTGGCAGCTCAATTGGACAATCTGAGACAGCTGGTGAAATCCCACGACCAGGGACACGTGAAAGTTTTCTTGGGTCAAACCGAATGGTCCGCTGGCGAGCTGGAGGCAGATTTTGACGCTGGCCTTTGGCTACCTCTAGCTTCCAATCCCCAATTGGTTTTTGCCGAGGATTCAGAAATGTGGGCACGCGGCATGAGGTCCATCGGTGATCATTTCGTAGCATCCATTACGAAATCTCCCGTGGTGCCACCATGCCCGTTGATGAACTAGTTGTTCGTTGGTCCAAGTTTAAGAATTTCCCTGCTACGATCTGTGCCTCTATTCTCGTTGGCTAAATCTGCTCGTCATCCCGACTGTAAAGATCCTCGATGCGCATTGGAATGGTTGTAAAAGTCTTGCCTGAGAAGAAAATTGGCTTCATTCGATCTGAGGACTTGAATGAGGACGTTTTCTTTCATTTCTCCAAAGTGACCAAGGTTGGTACGCTGGATCTAATGGAGGGAGATGAAGTCGAATACGAAGTGGACGAACTGGCAAGAATCAAGAAGGAGCGTTTGCAAGCCACCATGGTACGGCGATCGATTCGACCGTTGGCAATGCGTTTAAAGCCAAGTGATGCACCTGAGTTAAAGGCTCATCACCATCCCAACGCGAGAAAACGTCGGCCTTCATGGCGAGGAAGAAACGAAAGCTCCGCCGACTAAGCACCAACACGCAAGTTTTCTCATTCTTGAGAAACCGTGGCTAACGCCAAAGAGGCTAACTTCCTGAGCTATTTCGTAGCTGGGTTGCTTCCAACTTTTGTCAGCTACGGAGTAGCGGCGGAAAATAGCCCGTGAGTGATGCGAGCTGCCAGCGCGCGGAACGTAACCCCGGGTTACATAGTCACCCGTCGGCGGTGAGGGCTTATGTTACTATTTCGTTGATATCGTTCGAACCACAACGCCCATTCGGTTCCAGGCTATCGCAGCGCCGATTTGCCAGCCGTATTGCGACCTCGGCATCGATCAGTGGTAATAGTACTCTTCCGTACTCGGTCGCCTAGCCCGGATTATCCATAAAGACCCTCGCAAGGGCCCGTAAGTACGGGCTCGAACGAGGACATATGCATTGGAATGAAAATTCCTCACCCACGGATCGCCGTTTTCACGCCCCGGGTTGCGCTCTGCTTGTTGTTAGCTCGCTTCGCCGACGTATGGACTTTCGCAGAGACTCCGCCCCACAAAACTTTCGCAGACTCAAGGACGCGATCGATCGCCCAACTGCGCATCACATCTGCACCCATATGCCAACTGGCAAATCAATCGTCCAGACACCTTCAAATAAATCTCGGCTCCGTTTTCTTGCGTCATCATTCAGTTTTGCTGAAAGTGATCGGAATACTTCTTGGTCCAGTTCGCGAATCGTTTTGCGAGCAATACGCATTTCTTCTGCTGCAAATTTCCGTATTTCCTCGGCTTCATCCTTCGTGAGCGTTAGGTAGTTGTCGGCTATTTCGGCTTGAGCAAAAGGAGCACTGTAATCGCGCAGGAATGATTCCAAGGCCCGTTGTCTGGCCAAGGCAAGCGATTGTTCACTCGTCAAGACTTGCTCGGCTGCCTTGCGAAGAAAAGCCTCAGCCTGCTCAATTTGTTGAGTCATGCTTTTCCCCTTCGGAGGCTCACGCACATCGCTCAAATACTTTTCGTGAATCCCACGAAGTTGAACAAGTTGCGTTTCCGAAACTTTGATCGTTTTTTGCAAATCCGGTGTCCCCAAGATTGTCGCCAACTGTGATAATGGTGGAAACGGAATAGAAGTGACATTGCTATCCGCTTTAATGGTTACGTTTGGCACGAGGGAGTTGCCGATGTAATCAAGGAACAATTGCAATGCCGCTGGAGGTAAAACATTTAGTACTTGCTTCGCATGGTGGCTTCTCACTTGCGAGACTTGCGCCTCGTATTGAATTTTGGCTTCCAGGACCTGTGGGTTGAGAAGTCTCAAATCAGCATCCGACAAACCGCAAAATTCGATAAACTCCTTGTCTTCAAATGGCAAGTATCCTTTACTGAATTTCAGGCGCATGACAGTGGGCCGCAGCTGGCTCATTTGCTCCTTGGTGAGAATCTTTCGAAGCTCACCTTGAACTTCGCTGTCCATCGATAGTAATGTAGCAGTGCGACCGGTGGCAGCGTTGGATAATACGCGCTGCATACGCACCCTTTCTCGATCCCTTCTTGCAACACGGTCAGTTGTAGGCATTCCTCTAAGAGACTTTTCCAAATCTTCGGCAATTTCCAGCTGCTTTGCGTCTTCGGCTTTTTGCACTAGTGATTCGATTTGTCGCTTGTTGAAAAGCGAATGCATTTTTTCGCCGCTTCGCATGTTACGGATAGCAGCATCTTGCCACGGCGCAACCTGCAGGGCATCGCGTATCACCTCTGACCGAAGAACCTGAAACGATAGCTCCCAATAATTGAAGCTATCCAAAGCGGCTTCCAACGGTGGTTCGTGACTATTGGCATTGGCCGCATGCACGAGAAACGCGACGAAAATTAGATAGTTCTTCATGCCGTTCCACTCCTCAGGTCTTGCAACTCGAGAGCAAAAAAAGGTGGTGCGATCAAAGCACAGGCTGATATTCGAAAATGTATTCGTTATCCATTGGTACAAAACTAAGGTCCAGATACGGGTCGGGATATTGAACTACTTCAGCGACAAGGTCGTAAACTGACGTAACTCCTGCAATGTTGCCCAGACAAGATATCCAACTGTAGAAATCTACGGCCGTCAGATCAATGGCTTCGTTCTCTTCAAAGTCGCCCGCCCAACAGTCGTCGACGTCGGTCACTCCTCCAGTTTTCGGCCGCGTTCAAACGCGGTGTATTAGAGTGTAATGTCAATACGAGAATAACCAGGAATGACGCCGCGGGGGGTGGGGAGGCGACCTTGCATATTGGGAGTCTCTCTTGTTGATTTCATTCGAACCGCAACACGCATTACCAGTTGGTATCCCCCCGAAGCTACCTCAATAAGAGATGGAAGTGTGATAGCAGGCCGATGGCACGTGTTTCCGTGCTCACGTCGGCTCCTAGACGCCGCGGAGAAGAGACAACCTCGGATGTTGCGAACTCAGCGACGAAATTTGTGATAATCAAGCCACCATTGGTTCGCCCTGCGGCGCTGGTCACAAACCCTGGGGTTGCGCGTAAACTCGTGTTACTCGTTAACCGCTCAGCCCAGGCTACAATCTGTGCTTCGCAGTTCCGGAGGACAACTCGCAGGCAGGTTCCGCATGTCGAGTGGAATCGGGTTTTCGGTCGGAGACTTTATTCCGCACAAAGCCACCTGTGCGGCAGGAGCCATCCGGCAGATGGCTCCTTCTGTTCACGCTCGCCGAAAACTACAGAGTTAAGCTAGCTAGCGCCCGTTAGCCAAACATGCAGGATCCACTGCCACATTGAGGTCGCCCGCAGTTTCCTGAGGGTCGAGCGCTGGATTCGCACACAGGCAGTGAACTGCTACCGGATACACTTGGTGCCGCCACCACACTGAGTAATTTTTCCAAATCGTTTGCGCCGCAATCTGGACACACTGGCGTTTGCTCCACGTTGCGAACCAGTATCTCTGTTTCCGACCCACAGCTTTTGCAATGGTATTCAAATAATGGCATTGAAAACTCCCGCAGTGTTACTGTTGAACGTCAGATCGGCGGCAAGACAATATCAAACCTTGAAAAGGGATCTTGGCAAACTGGCGACCATCCATTGACTCTACTCAGCGATCCATACCAGAAGCGTTACAATCAGCAAGCTTTCCGCTTTTCACGACCACGTCTCGCACCGCTATAATCTAATCGCAGCGACCGAGGGTGCTCAATGGGATTCCAAGAGAATTTTATGTGATGGCTACGTGGCAGCAACTTGCTGAACTAACTCTTTCAACGGAACAGATCCGTCGCGTCGACCAGATTGCGATAGATAAATTCCACATGAGTTCGCTAGTCCTGATGGAAAACGCAGCTTTGGGTTGCGTGAACTGGCTGGTGAATCGTTTTGTTGGCAAAGAACGCCAAGAGCGAGACGCTGGCCCCCGGACTACCATTCTTTGCGGACGCGGCAACAACGCTGGAGACGGACTAGCCATCGCCCGCCACTTGAGAGCTCGTGGCTGGCCATGTACAGTCGCGATCAGCGTGCCGCCCGATCGACTGTCAGCGGACTCTCTGGCCAATCTTCGCATACTGACGGCAGTCTCAAGTGAAGGGATATCTTTTTTCCGGGACTCAATTTTTGACAACTCATCGCCTTCGCCTAACGTCTTTAGACAAGAGTTGCTTGCCAGTGATCTCATTGTAGATGCCATGCTGGGGACCGGCGCCGCTGGCGCGCTGCGGCCCCCACTGGACGCCTGGTGTGATCAAGCCAATTCGTCAACTGCCTCGCGCGTCGCCATCGACATGCCGACGGGCATCGATTCCGAATCGGGGCATGCCTATCCGAATTACTTTCGCGCAGATGCTACGCTAACGTTTGTAGCTCGTAAACCAGCGATGCTCAGGGACGCAAGCTTGTTCGGCGAAATCTCAGTTCTTCCGATAGGCCTTCCGTGCGACATGATTGCCCAGGTACTGCAATGGCCGGAATTCAGTTGCTGAGAACTTACCAAATCGTCTTGACGTAACGACTGCTCTGACCGATGCTCGCGATTGGGTCTGGCGACTGATCCTGCTCCACATGAAATTGAGTTACACCGTAGTCTGTAGCCAATTGAACAATAGACTTCATGTCCAAGATTCCGTTGCCAACTTCCTGGAATGCATCATTGGGCACTTTACCCTCGTCATAGATTGTGCCTTGCCCGGCTTTAAGGTCTTTCAGATGGATTTGGCCAAGTCGCTTACCCAGTTTCTTCATCGTATCGATTGGAGCCCAGCCACCGATCGCCGCCCAGAACACATCCAATTCAAAATTGACCAGCTGCGGATCAAAACCTTCCATGAAAATCTCAAACCCTGTCTTGCCGTTGTCAAGTTTCTCGAATTCAAAGGCATGATTGTGGTAGCTGAGCTTCATGCCCGCAGCATGAACCTTTTCTGCCGCCGCATTGGTCCTGTCCGCAATGCCCTTAAGTTTGTCGCTGGTATCCCGAGCTTGTTTACCGATGTAACCAAATACCATGTATTCCAGGCCATACTCCTTGGCCGAGTCGATCAGTTTCTCGATCGCAGGCGCGTTGGAATTGCTGGGCACCGCGATCGTCTCCCAGTTGAAAAAAGCGCTGCGAACCTCTAAACCCAAGTCCTTGGCTGTACGAACGATATCTGCGCTTTCCGCGATGTTCATCAATTCGACTTGCTTGTAGCCGGCGTCAACTACCGCCTTCAGCGTACCGCTCACGTCATTGGTCAGCTGGTTTCGAACCGTCCACAGTTGAAGCCCAATTCCATTTTTCTCAGTGGCTGCTCCCAAAGCACGTATTGGTCTGGCTAGCACAGATGCCAGCGATGCTGCCGTTGAAGTAGCCACAAAAGTACGTCGTTGCATAATCAGAACCTCAATCATATGGTGAAAAGAATCGTCCCAGTTTGGCAGGCCTCACGACCTAACATAACCCCCGTGGCCGCATCCAAACTACTGCTCTGTCAACATTAGGTACATAAGGAAGTGGCGTAAGCATCTTGCTTGACATGAGCATCTTCACCTGGAATTGGCAAGCTGGAAGCTTATCCCACGTAATCACTACACCCTAAATCCAATGTTGACAGAGCACCAGGAGGGAGAATAGAGAATTGCCTGTGTGTCATTATAACGCAGGCTTCGTTTGTGCTCATCGCATGTTGAGAATAAGGCATATGCTTTGAACACGCGACGGCAAGAGCAAAAGCGTGAGATGCTTGGAAATTACAATCCATTACGAGATATTAGCGTAAACTATCCAAGGATCTGCACAAACACATCTTGGTCATGTTCATTTTGGCCATCGTGCTCCGCTGTGATGATTGACCAGATCAAGAGCGAGTTACTTTTCCGCAAATCTAAATAAGTAAAATTTGGAACTGCCCATGTGTTATTCACTAGTTCCCGCGAACCTGCGGCAGGTCAGCTATCTGGTGGGTTTCAAATGTGTTGCCATCAGTCGTTGGAGCTTTTCGTTCATGGCGGCAAGTTTCCTTGCATTTGTGGTAGGACCAGGCCCAAGCTTGGCACAAACTCTAACGCCACCTGTTGCTCCCCGGCTCCAGAAAAATGAGTCACTTGAACTCAAGCAGCAACTTTCAAACACATTGGGTATGCCGGTTACCGTCAAATACTCAAACGCTTCACTTGAAAGAGTTGTGCAAACGCTTGGGCAGATGACCAGGCTGCCATTATCGTTGGATGTGGAAGGACTGGCGTTCGAAGAACTTTCACCGCAAAGCCGTGTCTCTCTCGATTTGCCTGAAGAAATATCCTTACGTACCGCGCTCACCTTGCTGCTGGAATCGATCAATTTGGATATTGAGGTACGCGAGCGGACCATTGCGGTCACGTCGAAAACGAAAGCTCGGCATGTAGAACTTCCTCCAGAATCTCCCAGTGGAGATCTCTCAAAAACGAAACTTCAAGCCATGGCTGTTTACTTTGCTGACCTAGAGGCCATTCGACAAGTGCTTGACCGACTGTACTACCACCAAGTCGTGTACGTTGCCAGTGATGAGAAAGCTAACATACTTTTCGTTCGCGCGATGCCCGAGACTTTGGCCCGGATGAGGAAGACTCTGGCGGAGCTCGACGCCCGCAGCTCCCCCTATCGCCGAAGTTCGCCCGGATCGACGACCGGCAGCTCCAATACAGTCGAGTCGAACACCCCCAGCGACAAGGCGTCCACGGCCAAGGAAGATTCGCCAGCAACCACATCGCCCGATGCGCTCGTACGAATCCTTGCCGATGGGCATTTGTTGACCGTGCTATCCGGCAGCACAACCGCAGTGCGAGACGCCATCGGACTGCTCAACGTGCCCACAGACAGCACTCCGGGTGGACCGGAGATGCAGATCCTAAATCATGAACAGCTTGGTGCGTTCAGCATCATTGGACAACAGGATGAAATCCGAGCGGCCGCTGAGCGAATCAACGCACACTTTGCCACCGTCGAGTCCAACTAACATTTACGGCTGCAGCGTGTACTGGAAACCATTCTCATCCGCATCGATCAAAACCGACTTGAATTCCACGCCGTCGGCCATGCTGGTCAAGAATTCGCTCGACAACTCTGGCAGCAACGTTTTGTTCAAAATCTTGTCGACATTTCTAGCACCAGTGTCAACCTCGGTGCATCGAGATGCAATTGTGTCGACGACCTTGTCCGTATATTCCATGCGCGCACCATAGTTTTCGGTGACTCGACGGACGACTTTGCCAAGCTTGAGCCGAATAATACGGCGCATGATCTCGTCGGCCAGAGGGAAGTAAGGAATCACGGTTACGCGACCAAGAAAAGCTGGCTTAAACGTCTTGAGTAGCTCTGGATGAAGCGTCTCAGCCAATGCAGTTGGCGACGGCATCGTATCTGGATCGGCGCACAATGACTTGATCAAGTCTGTTCCAGCGTTGGAAGTCATAATGATCACGGTATTCTTAAAGTCGATGTCTCGCCCCTCGCCATCCTTCATATGACCTTTGTCGAATACTTGGTAAAAGACATCCTGAACACCCGGATGAGCTTTTTCCATTTCGTCCAGCAGAAGAACGCTGTAAGGCTTGCGTCGGACCGCTTCGGTCAACACTCCACCCTCGCCGTAGCCAACATAGCCCGGAGGCGATCCCATTAACAGAGAAACTTTGTGTTCCTCTTTGAACTCGGACATGTTGATTACCGTCACATTTTGTTCACCGCCATACAGCAATTCGGCCAACGTCAGGGCAGTTTCAGTCTTACCCACGCCGCTAGTGCCAGCCAGCAAGAAAACGCCGATCGGTCTACTGGGATCGGTCAACTTGGCGCGCGATGTTTGGATGCTTTCGGCAATTTGGCTCAAAGCGTGCGTCTGGCCGACGACCTGTTCTTCCATACGGTCCTTTAGATTCAAGATCGTTCTGATCTCGTTGGACACCATTCTACCCACGGGGATGCCGGTCCAGGCGGCGACGGTCGCCGCCACAGACCCTGAATCACAACAGGCAAAGACTAGTGGTTCGTCTCCCTGCAGCGCCGACAACTCCTCTTCCAGCTTAGCGATATCCGCTTTCAATTCTTCGCGAGACAGCTTGCTAATTTCTGGCGCTACTTCGCCAGCTGTCTCGGCAGTGTCCGCTGGCTTTTTTGCCGAATTCTCTGGCTGTGCAGCTGGCGATTCCGGGCTGCTAGCGGACTTGAGAGTTTCGTTCAATGCAGCTCGACGCTCGTTGATTCTACTGACTAGATTCAATTCGGTTTGCCAACGGGCTTCCAAAGTCTCCTTCTCTGCAGCAACTCGCTGTTCTTCGCTTCTCAGCTCGTCAATGCGCGCGCCGTGATCGGCACCAGCCTCGTTCTCACGTTCCAGTATGCCGATCGTCGTCGCCAGTTGTTGTAGTTTGCGAACGCAAGCCTCGATAGCAGGCGGAGTCGAATTCTGACTTAGTCCAATGCGTGCACAAGTTGTGTCGAGCAAGCTGATGGCTTTGTCCGGCAATTGTCGACCAGAAATATACCGGTTAGATAGCTTGACTGCGTCTTCCACCGCCTCGCTTAGAATTCGTACTTTATGGTGAGTTTCCAGCGTGGCCACCAAACCTCGCAGCATGTCAATTGCCGAACTCTCACTGGGTTCGAGCACATTGACCACCTGAAACCGCCTGGCGAGCGCGGCATCACGCTCAAAATACTTCTTGTATTCCGCCCAAGTAGTCGCCGCGATCGTTCGCAATTCCCCTCGTGCGAGCGCAGGTTTGATCAGGTTCGCCGCGTCCCCCTGTCCAGCCTGCCCACCAGCACCAATCAACGTATGCGCCTCATCGATGAAAAGAATGATTGGCGTAGCGGAAGATTTTACTTCTTCAATGACGGACTTGAGACGGTTTTCGAATTCTCCTTTCACTCCAGCACCTGCTTGCAGCAATGCCAAGTCTAAGACTCGCAGGGTCACATTCTGCAGCGCAGGAGGAACATCGCCCTCGGCAATTCGCAGCGCAAACCCTTCGGCCACGGCCGTTTTTCCAACACCAGGTTCTCCAGTAAGAATTGGATTGTTTTGCCGGCGTCGGCACAGGATATCGATGACCTGTCGAATTTCATCGTCTCGCCCCAGCACCGGATCAATCTCGCCACGACGCGCTCGGTCTGTCAGATCGATGGTGAATTGATCCAATGAAGGAGTCTTCGTGGGACCAGTCCGTTTGCCTCCGGCGCCATCGGCAGACGCACCGCTCGTGCTGACACTTGCGTTTTCCGACGAATCCTGACAAATGTCGTATAGGGATTTCTTAAGAGATTCGTAGGAAATCTTGTCCAGTTCCGCACTGCAGGCAGAGGCAACACGGGACAGAGTCTCGGAGCCGACCAACGCCATGATCATAAACCCGCTGCGGATCGATGACTCACCGAACTCGACTGAGGCTATCAACCACGCATCGCGAATCAAATCCACAATGTGCTGCCCCAGGGCTGGCGGTCGACCGTTGCCCGTCTTAAATCGGTCCAGCGTCTTCTGCAAATCAGCCAACAGGCGCGACATATTCAAATCGTATTCTTTGACGATCGCTTCAAAGTCACCGTCAGTTCGCTCGGTTATCTTGGTCAACCAGTGTTCTATTTCGACGTTATGGTTGGTTCTAGAAAGGCACAGACCGGCAGCCCCTTCCAATGACTGGCGGCAAAGTGGATTCAGTTTCGAGACCAGCGACTTGAGGTTTAAAGACGCCATGCATCAACTCCCTGAAATGCAGTTTTGACTAGGTTGACAGTAGTTTCATTGATGAAATTGGATGCCCTTGGCAGGCG
>JAGQPR010000159.1 GCA_020426625.1 Planctomycetales bacterium | reverse complement strand
CAATTCTCGACACTAAAAAGACAATTGATGCAGTGTAAGGACGTGTAAGGCAGCGCGAGAATACGAGCGGAGTCTGCGCCTGGCCGGTATTTCAATCGCTTAGCTCTTGGACGTTTTCAACCGCACTTTTTGTAACCAGGACAAGGCTACCAGTGGGCTCCATGGTGTGAAAATCTCGTGAAGAACGCTGAGCACGTTCAGTATCAGTTTTGTTTCTTATCGAGTCTCGCTTAGAGTTACTCAGTTTTTAGGCCAGGCAGGCGGACTTCGAAGCAGCTGCCTTTGTGCAGCGCGCTGCGAACCGTGATTGTGCCGCCCAGGGCGTTGGTCAAGTGTTTGACAATGGATAAGCCGAGTCCCGTCCCGCCGGTGTCGGATGAACGGTGTTTGTCAGCGCGATAGAATCGTTCAAAGATTCGCGCCAAGTCTTCTTGGCTGATGCCCACTCCGGTGTCTTCGATCTGAAGGACAATTGCGTTGCCATCGGTAGTCAGCCGAACGCTTACGTGACCGTTTTCGGGCGTGTATCGAACGGCATTGGATAACAGGTTGCTGGCGATCGTTTGGAAGCCACCACGATCGCAGCGCAAGCGGACTGGCTCAACCGGCAGGGATGCTGAAACTTGAATCGACTTATGCGACGAGGTGGCACGAGCGGCGGCCAGGCAAGGTTCTAGCGCGTGTTGGACCACGAATAGGTCGTTGTTGATCGCGAATCCGGACTCGACGCGTGACAACTGCAACATCCCTTGAATGAGCGCGTCGATACGATCGGCTTGAGAAATGATATTGCCCACGAATCTCTCTGACACCTCGCGGTCATCCAGGGCTCCCATCTGCAGCGTTTCGGCGTAGGCGCGGATGGCGGCCAGGGGCGTCTTCAGTTCGTGGGATGCGTTGGCGATGAAGTCCTTGCGGACGGCATCGATCCGTTTGATCAGTGTTTCGTCACGAGTTGTGATCAGTACGCCGACTTGCCCTTCGGAAATCGGCAAGGGATGAGAGACAACGCGTAGCGATCGATTCCCAGCGACAATGATGTCCTCTGAGGGAGTGCCCGTTGAGAGAACCTGCTCAACCAAGTCGTTGACCTGCGGGGTTCGCACGACCTCGAGCATCGGTCGGTACAAGTAGTGGTTGTCACCAAAGTCCAGGTGTATTTGCATGGCTCGATTAGCCAACAGAATTTGCGATTGGCTGTCGACTGCTAGTACTCCCTCAGCCAAGTTTTGCAGTACGAGCGCGCTTCTGTGGTTGGCACTAGTCAATCGTTGGATTTGCTCGTTGACCGTGTTTGCTATCTGCTTTAGTTGAGAGCTTAGAGGGTGTTCCATCACCAGCTCTTCCAGATGCAGTGGAGCCTGCGGATTGGTCCTGACAGCTTGCAACCAAGGCTCGAGCAAGACTTGCTGTCGCCGCAGTGCTTTGATCTCCCAAGCTCCTTGTGCGCAGATCAGGAAACTGCCAAGTAGAGAAATGGCCATGCCGCACCACCACCAGATACGGGGCAGTGAGGGCGATTGGATTTTCCGCGTGACCTGATACCAAGCGATCTGACCCGCAACGTCGGTTGTGTCAGGTTCGACTGCAATCAAAGCCCGCAGCTGGCGTTCGCGCCCGACGTTCTGCCATTGGATCACGGTTGGGCGTCCTGCGGGCAAGGCTGGAATGGAGATTATGTCGATATCGTACTGAGCTTCCATGCGTCGCCAGGCCTGCATAGCTGCGGCGGAATTGGCTTCAGAAGCTGTTGCATTCAATCGTGCAATTGCAGCGCGAACGGCGTTCAGTTGGCTTTGGAACTGATTCTCGATTATTGCGCGTTCCGCAACGTTGATCCAATAACTGCCTAGCAACAAGGTAGCGCCCGACAGCGTCGACCACAGGACCAAGAGTGCCACCAGTTTGTGCATTGCGCTGCTTACCGCCAGGACTGGGCGATCTCGCTTGTGAACCGAAGCGGCCAGCAATCGGTCATCGCTGGAACCCGACGACCCGTTTTTCAGAAAAGCGCGGTAGACTCGCCGTGAGCCAGGGTTATGCGTGTGCATCCAAGAGAAATAGGAAGTGGCCAGGGCCGGGATCGAACCGGCGACACACGGATTTTCAGTCCGTTGCTCTACCAACTGAGCTACCTGGCCAACAAATCCTACGAGTCGTCCAAGTATAGCGTCGCAGTTGGGGGATGAAAAGGAGCGGTGGCCCCAAACTAGGGCTGAGCGAGTTTCAACTTGATACGAGGCCTTGGGGTGAGGCTAACGCTGCCGGTTGCGGCCAAACAAGAATGCCGGCCAGATTGGCTTGTGTTATAATCGAACAATTCGTAGTTATGAGTCACTAACAGTTCAATTGGGAACGCAGCGCAGCTCCATGGGGATTCTACCGAAGACATTGGCGTTATTAGCCGCTTTGTGCTGTGTTTCGCAAGCTTTTGCGCAGTCGTATACGCCCGAGCATCCGTTCGTAAAGGCACTGGTGGACCGTGGCGTAAAGTACCTCCAGTCGACGGAGTTGAATGCTCGTGCCGCCTACAATGCTGGAGAGCAAGCACTGGTAGCCTACGCACTGCTCTCAGCAACGGGCGAGCCGGATCAGCCGCATGTGAAGCGGGGAGCCGAGGCTGCGCGGCGGCTCGCTCGCTCGCTCGCATCCTATCGGGAGCAAGGCGAAAGCAAGATCGTTTACGAAGTTTGCGTCTGTGGGGTCCTTCTGGCTAATTTGGATGCAGCGGCATACCAAGTTGAACTGACTCTGATTCGCGATTGGTTGCTCGGAATTCAGAAACCGCATGGCGGTTTTGGGTACCTGGAGCGACCCACAGGCGATACCTCCCAAGTGCAGTACGTTATCCTCGCCTTCTGGACGATGCAACAGGTAGGCATCGATGTCCCGACCTCCGCCGTCGAATCCACAGTCGGCTACTTGCTGGACACGATGGATCCGACGGGTGCTTGGGGTTATCAGGGCAAGCTAGGTAGTGGTCGACTGATTCCGCAGGAAAACCCGTCAAAGTCATTGGGAACGGCTGGCGCGGGAGCATTGCTAATCGCGGGCGATATCTTGGGAGTGTGGGGGAAGCGGCGCACGTTGAATGAAGAAAAAGACGGCATACCCGCAGCTTTTGTTCGCGTTGATTTGAAGGCGAAAGAACGTCAAGCGCGACGAGAGGTTGAACTCTCTCGCTCGGATTTCGAGAATCCACTCAACATGGCGCGTCGCTTTCAAGATCGCAGCACGCACTCGGGAAACACCTGGTATTACTACTGGAGATATTCGCAGGAGCGCTACGAGAGCTTTATGGAGATCATGGCCGGCAAGCAGGAGAAAAGTCCCGCTTGGTACAATGAAGGTGTCGAAGAATTGGCAGCCGCTCAAGACGATGGAGGTTCCTGGGGCGCTACAAAAAAACGAGAATTCTACTCGGCGGATGTCTGTACGGCATTTTCAGTGCTGTACTTGATTCGTAGTACCAGGAAAAGCATCGGGCAGCTTGATGAAGGCGTCGTGTTCGGCGGCTACGGACTTCCACAGGACGTGACTGCGATCAAGATGGTTGGCGATCGCATCGTTAGCGAAGGGGAAACGTCGGTGCTCAATCTGCTGACAAAACTCGAGGAGCAAGACACAAATGCCGTTGAAGTGGGCCTCCTTCCGGAGAATCTGAAACTGGATGACGATCCCGCACAGCGCAAAGAGCAGGTGACCCGCTTGGCGCGGTTGCTGACCAGCCCTGATCCCTTGGCTCGCCGGGTTGCGGCAAAGTTGCTTGGCAGAAGCGAGGATCTTTCGCGAGCACCGGACCTGATTTACGCACTCACCGACGACGACCCTCACGTGCCGATGATCGCCGAAGAGAGCCTCAGGCTGTTGAGTCGCAAGCTGAATTCTGGCAAATTGCAATTGGAGCCATCGTTGGCCGATCGTCAAAGTGCGGTAATGTTTTGGAAAAAATGGTATCTAGGGCTAAGGCCGGACCACGTATTCATCGATTGAACGAGTTGGCACTTAGCAAATGTTGCCATTGAGCGAAGCAAGAAATAATGAGTAGTTCCATTAAATCCAAAGAATCTGGAGCCGCTCTGCGGGGCGCCGAGGGGCTGCGCACGCAAAAAGTGGATATCGTTGCCAGCATGCTGATGAGCGGTTTAGTCGTGATCGGCTTGGTGGTGTTCCTGCTGTTTGTCTTGTGGCTCACGCAGACTTTTACCTGGAGTCCAGGTGAAATCGTCATCGAAAACGAAAGTGTGCCGGGACGTGGGGATCACGCGGCCGGTTTCGAGACGGACATCGAACCACCGGGCGCCGAAGAAGTGGAAGAGTTGACCGAACCGACTCTGCAAGAAACTCTGGAAGCGGTGACAGATGCCGCGACTAGCGTGGCAGCAACTCTGGAGTCGATTGATTCCGATTCCGTCGCATCGACGCAGGGAACGGGCCAAGGCGATTATCGTCCGCCCGGGCCACTGGGCGACGGCGATGACATAGTCCCACGTTACGAGCGATGGGAGTTGAAATTCCAATCCAAAGGTATGAGAACCTATGCGCAGCAACTGGATTTCTTCAAGATTGAATTAGGCTGTGTTGGTGGTGGGGTAGCCGCCGTTGACTATGCCCATTCTCTGTCAACGGCACCAGAGAAACGCAGCGGCAGCAGTACCGAAGAAAACAAGCTTGGGAGACTGTATTTCATGTGGCGACAGGAAGGGCCACTGAAAGAGTTTGATCGCCAACTATTGACGCAAGCTGGTGTGCAAACCCAAGGACGCCAAATCCTTAAGTTTATTCCCAAGCCGCTGGAGGATCAGTTGGCAGAGGTCGAAAAGCGATATTTTCTGTCCCAGGGGAAAACGACCATCAAACAGGTTGCCAAAACGATTTTTGAATGCCGTGCGGCCGCCAGGGGAGGTTACGAGTTTGTAGTTATCGAACAACGCTATCGAGTGCCAAAGTCGTGATTGGCAAAATAGCACCTAAAAACAATCGGCAGTGTCCCCAACAGAAAAGTCTCAGGTTATCATTGAAAATTCGTCACCAAAGACTGTGGTCGTTTTGACGCAGAAGCCAGTCCTTTGCGGATACATGCTTGTCGGCCGGTGCCCGCTGCTCTGTGTCGGGCGACTCTCCATCAGTTAGATTCCCGGTTTGATTTTGAATCCCGGGGGGGCATCTCGCACTTTTCACCAATCTCGTTCTGACATCAAGGATTTCGCGTCTATGCCGCAAACCATCTACGACTGGCTTGGGCTTGCAGATTACTGCGCTTTAACAATTGTTGCCCTATTCGGCGCGTATTGTTGCGTGCTCGTTTGGACACGGGTCGGTCAAAAAGGATTTAAGAGCGAAGATGAACAGAACGCGTTTCTGGATAGCATCGAATCGGACTTGCGGGCGGGTAATTTCGAGGCCGTCGAAGCAGCCTGTATGGGGAATCAGCGGGCGGTGCCGGTGCTGGCTAGCATTGGCGTGATGAATCGACAGCTGGGATATGCCAAGGTCAAGCATCTTCTCGCAGAGCGGTTCCAGCGCGATGTCCTGGGCGAGATGGAGAAGAACGTCAGCTGGGTAACTACCGTCATCAAGACCGCTCCCATGTTAGGTCTGTTGGGTACAGTTACAGGTATGATCGGAGCCTTCGCAACCTTGGCGGCAGCACAAACTGTTTCACCGACTGCCCTGGCCAAAGACATTAATGTCGCTCTCTACACGACCGCCATTGGATTGAGTATTGCCATCCCGTTGGTAATGGCCATGAATGCCATCAACAACCGTATTCGACAAATGGAAGAATTGGTTGGTGCCGGGGTTACCCGCTTCCTGGAGGCGTTTCGCATTGGAATGGCCCGCAAGGATTAGACTTCACAGCAGTCTGCTAGCGTCGTCTCAAGCCACGCAGGTATTCCACGTCAGCGAAACAAAAACGAATGTCAAGTGCCGCCCCAGAACAGATTGTAGATGTCGAAGAGATCGTGGTCGAAGAGGAATTCTTTAAGCCTCGCCCGCGCGACGAAGACGACGACCTAGACATTACGCCGATGATCGATATCACGTTTTTGCTACTAATATTTTTCTTGGTTACGTCGAGAATGAATGAGGCAGCTCCGGTCGACCTTCCGCAGGCCCGACACGGTTCGGTAGTCGTAGGAAAGCAGTCGGCCGTCATCGTGATGAAACGTGGCACAGGAGACCAAGCCGATGTAACGAAAGCTGACGGGATGCCTTTCTCCCCAGATTTGGAGCAGCAGAACGCGGAAATCGCTGAGTACATCCAACAAGAATTGGACGCGGGAAAGAAACACGTGATCATCAGAGCTGAGGGCTCAGTCAGGCAGGGTGAAATTGGACGTGTCAGTGAAGCCATTGCCGAGTCGTTGGCGGAAGGCATGATGATCAATATCGCCGTTGAGGAGCAAACCTAGTTATGGGGCTGCGTTTTCAATGCACATCGTGCCAAGCAGTGAGGGCGGTTAATCTGCGGATGCTCGGCCGACAGGTGAAGTGCCCAGAGTGCGGCGAGCCAGTGCAGCTGCCCACGCAAGAGCAGATCGACGAGGCGCAGCAGGCGCGAGCCGAGAAAAAACGATCGGATGCCCAGCGGATCGCAAAAGCGCTGGCCGCGCAGAACCCGGCTAAGCCAAAGCGAAATGTGGCTGCAGAGATTGCCGCCGAGGAGCGTGCCCTGGCAGCGGCTACCACCAGCTTTACTCGACCCAAGAAGCCGCCACGAGAAGACATGGACATGACACCCATGGTGGACGTGACTTTCTTGTTGCTGATATTCTTCATGGTTACCGCTTCGTTCAGTGTGCAGAAGAGCGTTCAGCGGCCGCCGCCGCGCGACGAGGATCCCAGTGTTAATGCCGTGCCACAGGACCCATTGGAAGATCCCGACGTCGTGACGGTACAAGTAGACGAATTCAATGCATTCAACGTTATTACCGTCAGTGGCGATAACCAAGTTGGCAGCAAACAAGATCTAATCGTTGCCCTTACGGAAGCCCACTCTGGTAACGGCTCCAGCCAGACTCCGTCCAAGCTTGTCGTCTTGGCTCATGAAGATTGCATTCACGCTGCGGTAATCGCCGCTTTGGATGCAGGGAGAGAAGCCAAGTTTGAGAGTTTCGAAGTCAGCACCGTGGAACAATTTGATTAGTGGTACGGCTCGGCGCAGAGCCAATGAAATACACATACTGAACGCTAGGGGGCATTCCTCTCTCTGGCTGGTAGACTCCAGTAATTAAGAGTAGATTCTTTGATGCAACAGCAGGCACAACAGTTCATCGAGTTGCTTGTTTCTCAACAGTTACTTGCACCTGAAATTGTCGAGGAACTTCGACGGCAGGTTTCGGAAAGTAAGACGAGGTTGTCGGCAGAACTGCTGGCGAAATTGCTCGTCGACAACGGGCACTTGACCAAGTTTCAGGCTACGAAACTGATTGCCGCCCTGCGTGAGCCGGACGATGGCGGGCAGCAGGAAGAGCCCGCTCGCAGCGATGATGAACTGGGATTTGCCACTGACGATGAGAGCGATGGCGATTCCGTGAAGTCGCCAAAACAGCGATCAGCGCCCAAGGTGGCGGCAGTTTTCGTCGACGACGAAGATGCCCAAGGTGGGACGACGGATGAAGTTGAAATTGTCGAAGTCGTCGATGTCGTCGACGAAGTTGCCCCATTGAACATTTCCGTTGAGGAAGACGACGAGGAACCTGTCGATCTGTTGCCCAGTCCGGTCACCAGAATCGTCAAACCGCCTCAGGCGCAGACCAATCCCTTTGATTCCTTCCGGATTCTTGGAATCGGCTTGATTTTGGCAATAGTCAGTGTGGCTGGTATTTTCCTCGTGCGGCATTTCTGGCGTGGCAACGCCGATCAGCGGCTGAAAGCTGCCGACGAAGCCTATTCGCAGCGGTCCTACGAATCAGCCGCACAGGATTATGCGGAATTCGCCAAGGTCTTCTCAACCGATGAACGCACTTCGTACGCTAAAGTTCGAGCAGCCTTGTCGCGACTGAGAAAAGACGTCGAGTCGACTCCTAATCCCGTCATAGGACTGCAAACTGCTTTGGAAGTATTGCCTCCAATCGCCGAGGAGTCGGGGTTGGCAGATCAGCGGTCGGATCTTACTGGTGCGCTCATTGGATTGGCTGAAAAATTCAACGCCCGCGCGGACAGTATCGAGGTCAATAGTGAACGGAAAGAGTTGATGACCGAAATGGATCGGCTGATGGGGCTGATCCAAAATCCTCAGTTTGTTGGTAACTCGCAGCGCGACCAGCAGGCTCCCACGCTGGCCAGAATAAACGAGGACCGCAAACGCATCGAACGCGAGATCAATCGCGATGATGAACTCGCGGCTGCGCTGGAGATTATCGATAGCAAGCTGGCTGAAAAGGATGTGCTCTTTGCGTACCAAGTACGCAAAGAACTAACCAGCAAGTACCCGCTGCTCAAGTCGGATCCACAACTGATGCAGCGCGTGAAGACTGCGTCCCAAATCCAACAATCGCAAGTCGCGCCTAGTTCGCTGAGTATACAGCTTACGGAGGATGGCATTGAGCAAGAGGATGGCGGACGCATCGTCTTGGCCAATCGTACGGGTAACGCAGCGGCCGACCTGGCTGGCAAAATAATTTACGTCAAGGTAAAGGGATCAGTTTACGGGCTGCAGGGTAACGATGGCAAAGTCCTTTGGCGACGGTTTGTCGGCAGCGGCTTCAAGACGGATCCCATTCGATTGGACTCAACTTCAGAGAGTGATGTCCTGGTTTGCGATCCCGAGCAAGGCATGGTCAGTCGACTGGAGGCAGCTACCGGCAAGACGCTTTGGTCGGTGGGCTTTGGTCGACCAGTGCATACGCCAACCGTCGAAGGAGAGGATTTGTTGGTTGCCACCTTTGACGGCGTTGTGACAAGTCTCGATGCTGAGAGTGGACAGACCAAGTGGTCTACGCAACTCCCTCAGTCGGTTCCCGTCAGCCCGACGCTGGCATTCAATAAGAAGAATCTCTACCTGCCTGGAGAGCATAGCAATTTGTATGTGCTGTCGCGTACTGATGGTAGTTGCCAGCAAGTCTACTACCTGAATAACCGAGAGGGAGCTCTGGCAGTTTCACCAATTCTTCTCATGGGGCAATTGTTTGTTTTTGAAAACCGAAACACGGAATCCGCCAATATCCGGGTCTTCGAGACCGACGACGAGGGCTTGATTGCTCGCGAAAGCCCGGACTTTTTTCAGATGAGCGGCAATGTTGTGGTTTCTCCTCAGGTCGATGGCCGAAAGATCGTGATTCAATCGGATCTGGGTGAGTGTGTCGTGCTGGATGTGGAACCGACGCTCGAGACGCGAAAAGTGTCTGAAATAGCCCGCAACGCTCCCAATTCCATGCAGCCCAAACTGTCGTGGATCTTGGCCGAAAATAGCCAGCTGTGGGTGGCGGGAGAACGGCTGACACGATTTGATCTCGTGGTTACCAAGCAAGAACTGAGGCGACTATGGAGCACAGATGATGGAGACGAGTTTGCTGGGCCGATGCAAAAGTACGGCGATACGTTAGTGCATTCACGGGTCTTGCGAGGCAGCCGTGGCGTGCGCGTTGCCGCAGTCGAGGCCGATTCAGGAGATCCAATTTGGGATGTCGATCTGGGAGTACCGGTTACTTTCATCTCGTCTAGTGGATCTGGAAAGTTCGATATCATCAACAGCAGCGGAATGTACTTTGGCTTCAACGGGCAGAAGTTGGTCGACAAAGCCGACGAGTTTCCGTCGAAAGGCGCGCCCGCGACTATGTTGTTGGAGCCAGTGCCGCTCGGAGATGGAATTGCAGCTTTGTTCAATGCTTCCAAGCCCAGCCAATTTGCCCTGTACTCACGGGATGGTCAGAAAATCCGCTTGGTTTCGACCAACTTTGGTGGAGCCGAACCAAGCAGTGCACCCGTGCGAGTGGGAGAGTCGATCGGAATCGGCTTGAATAACGGTCGGTTTTGCTTGATCTCTCCTACAACAGGAGCCCAAACTGCTACACCATTCCAGTTGCCGATGGTGCCCGGACAAAAGGTCGTTTGGAACACACCGGTGTATCTGGAAGACTCCAAAAGTCTCATCGTGGCCAGCAACACGCAGAAATTGCTGCGGCTGGGCGTTGGCTCATCCCTGCGGGTATTGACTGAAGTGGATTTGGAGTCTCCGCTTTCAGGCCCATTGTGCGTTCCAGGCAACAAGGTGTTGGGGATCGAATCCACGCCCGCTGGGTCAACGATTCAATTGTTTGACGCGAATTCGCTGGCTCGCGGGCCAGCGTTGGCGCTTGAAGGGAATCCAGTTGCGGGACCATTCCCCTTGGAAGGCGATTGCCTAATACAAACCAACACCCATTTGTTGCGTGTCAATTCTGAAGCGGAGACAGTTTGGCAGATTGACTTCCCTTACTCGCAACTGCTCGTAGCGCCTCTCTTGCTCAACGGCAAGATGATCCTGGCGACGGTATCGGGGCAATTGCGAGTCTTGGATCCCGCTACAGGAGCGGAAGATAGCACCATCGACACAAGGCAGCCATTTACTTCGGCCCCAGTCGCCCATTCGGCGGGAGTTCTGATCGGTAGCGACGAAGGTGCTGTGATTGCCCTGCCTCTTCCGAAACCATCTGCGGGGAATCGCTAATGGGCGTGTGGATTGACAAAGTGGCCGATGAGATTTGCTACCGTAAGTACAATTCCGTGAAACTACCTCAACTCTTTGCGCTGGCAGCGGCTTTGAGCTTGCTGCTCAGCAGTTCAACGCAATCGGCTGCACAGGACGAAATCGTTCGCGAAGAAGCAGAGTTGGTCGATCAGGAACCATTCGATTTGATCGTTCTTAAACGGGAGGCGGGCGGCCAAAGCGTCAAGGTGTTTCCCATCCCTTTTCCCAACCGACAACCACCGTCCTCTCCCAACCCCAGCAGTCGCTTGACTGTTGTGTTGGTTCGCTTTCCCGAGCGCGAGTACGAAGTGGCGTGGCGAGATATCGACCACGTTGAGTTGTATGAGCAGCGAATCTACGACGAGGCGGGGGCTTTACTGGACAAAAAGGACTTTGCCGGTGCCATGCGCAACCTGAGCTACCTTATGAAGAATTATCCCCAGATGGGACAACTCGAGTTGCTCAGGCAGAAGTTCTTGTTTCGCAGCGCGGCAGATCGTTTCAATAAAGGGGATATAGCTCAATCGCTGTCGGCGCTGGAAGAGTTGCGCGACACAGCTCCTTCCTACCAGCCGAGCGTCGTCATGGGAGGGCTGTCACGGGCTGCTGACATGTTGGTTGGCGACTATCAGGAGAAGGGCGACTTGGCCAGCGCCAAAATAATATTGGCGAGGCTAGAGTCTAAGTATGGAGCTGACTTGCCCGTCGTGGCTAGCTGGAAGGAAAAGCTGGACGGCTTAGCGCGGCAGAAAATGAACGAGGCGACGCAGCTGATGGAAAAAAAGGAGTATCGCGCAGCGCGACGAGCGGCCGTTACCATGCTGGGAATCGTCCCCGATTTTCCGGAAGGTCAGCAAATCATTGAAGAAATCAATCGGTTGCATCCCATGGTTCGCGTGGGCGTCATGCAGCAGGCTGGTTACCTAGATCCCGCCAGCCTGACCAACTGGCCCGCTCGCCGTGCTGGAGCGCTGGTTACCAGGACTTTGTTTCAGTTTCGCGAAACGGGGGCCGAAGGTGGACAGTACGATTTCGCACTTGGCACTTTTGAATTAAGCGAAGATCGACAACAGTTGTTCCTGACGATCGATCCCGCAGCCAATGTCGGCTTGGATGCATTTAGCCTGGGCCAATTGCTGGTCGATCGGGCTAATGTTGATCATCAACTTTACGATCCTTCCTGGGCAGCCATTTTTCACTCGGTCAGCGTCCCTTCTGCCAAGAGCGTCATCGTTCAACTCAGGCGACCGAACGTGCTACCCTATGCGCTGATGCAGTGGATGCAGCGGGCCATTGAAGATTCCGCGAGCCAAAGCGAAGATTTGTTGCCAGGTGCATACGTTGAAGAGCCAGTTGAAGAAAGGGAAGCTGCTTTCCGCCTGCAATCTTCTTCTCGCAAAGACGGTCAGCCGGTCGAGATCGTAGAAGTCTTCTATGAAGATCCGAAGGCTGCGGTCAATGATCTCTTGCGTGGTGAGATTGACGTGCTGGATCAACTTTATCCGGCAGATGCACGACGTCTTGCCGCAGACCGCCGATTGACCGTAGGTGCGTACGCACTACCAACCTCCCACATGTTGATTCCGGTTTCGGAGAACCCATTTCTGGCCAACATTAAGTTCCGCCGCGCGCTGCTCTATTCGGTGGACCGCAAGTCAATGCTTGAAGGTGAGCTGCTGAATAGCACCAATAGCGGCGACGGTCGTCTTATCAGCGGGCCATTTCCGCTCGGCGACGGTCAAGCCGACTTGTTAGCCTATGCCTACAATGCGGCCATCGAGCCAGCGGACTACAGCCCGCAGCTGGCTCGCTTACTGATGATTATGGCGACCGAAGAAATCGAATTGGCTGCCACCAAACGCAACGAAAGTAAACCCAAGCTTGGAAAACTAACGATCGGCTGTCCCAATTTCGAATTTGCGAGGGTCGCCGTGCAAGCCATGGTACAGCAATGGAAAAACATTGGAATCGACGCCGAAGTTGTCTTGCTACCCGCTGGAGTTACCGTCGAGCCTTCTTTGAACTGCGATTTGGTTTACGCGGTTGCCACAATGTGGGAACCGGCGACGGACATCGAACGGTTGCTGGGGGGCACCGGTGTTGCAGCCTCAGACAATCCGTTCATCGTTCGAGGCTTAGAACAGTTACGTGCAGCCAAGAACTGGCGTGAGGTACGCGACGCACTGCAAGACTTGCATCAATTGGTACATTACCATTTGCCGATACTGCCGCTGTGGCAGGTTACAGATCGCTTGGCTGTCAGTCGGCATGTGCGTGGAGTCGAGAAAAACCCCGTTTCGCTCTACCACAATGTGGCATCTTGGCGCGTCGATTTAGGATCGAACGATTCCGTTGGCACTAGGTAACAAAGATGGACTACGTGAGTGAAGACAGTGCGCGCTTGTCAGGCCGAGTGAATCTGTTAGCTCGTCTTATCTCGGTGACGCTCTTGCTGGGGTGGACGCCTACGCTTTGCGCTCAGGTGCCGGAAGTAAAAGTCTGGGAATTCGAGCCTTACCGCGTTCAGCTCTGGTATGCATTTTCTCCAGAGGTTACCGTTTCTCAACTAGCGAAAGACGCATTTCTGCAGCATTTGCATGACGAACTTGAACGGACTTTTGCGGCGGCTTGGCGGCTTTCTCACCGTTCCGCACCTCGGCAGCTGCAAGCTCTGTTCCAAGCCGACATGGATCAATTGACCCTGGAACAAATCCAACAGAATGAGCTGGTGTTAGTCGTTTCTGCGGAGGATGAGGCAACGAAGTCTATACGCAGTTATGAAGCGGCAGTTGCCGGACTGACCGAAGTAGCGGTGACGCAGTCGGTGATGGACGCTCTGAACTCTGCCTCCGAACTCCAGGCTGATGAAGCGACCTTGGCATTGGCCAAGAAGTGTCGCGTAGACAACGCCGCTGTCGACCGCTTGTTGAATGGTCAGATCGCCTCAGCGCTCGTGCCTCGTTCTGCTCTGGCTGAAGATAACAAATCTCTGCGACAGATCGTTACGCTTCTGCCCTGGCAGACAGAAAGCCTATTCCGCACCACGGACAAACTATTTTTCTTGAATATTGGCATGAAAGGGCAGCACTTTGAATTCCAGCTGCGTGAGCTGGACTGCTCGATGCGTTTCTTGGGTCCGACCTTCGCAGCTTCGGCGACGGACTGGTTGCATGCGTGGCGCGTCGCAGCGACTCTCTTTCCCCAAGCGTTTGCTCCGGTCGCACGCGTAGAAGAGTCCACAACCAACACCGCCTCGCTGCTCCTACGAGCCGGAGGTTTGATCGTGGATGATAGCAATCCGGCGGTAATCCAGGTTGGTGACGTCCTGCATCCCATGGTGCGCCGCGATGACCGTAACGGTGTGCCGATTCTTCTGCAGTCTCAAGCTTGGACATATGCGGTCGTCACCGAGACCGACCGTTCGAAGATGCAGGCCAACGTATATTCATACTCTGGTGGAGTTGGGCTGGGACGCGGCAACCGTCGTACGCAACGGTTGCTATTGCGAGTGCGCCCAACGACGCAGGCAACCGATATCCGAGTTGTCGTGGGGATGACGGATGAACCACAGTCGGGTTGTTTTGTGTACCGACGCGATCTGTTGACCAGCGAATTTGAGTACTTGGGCCGCACGGATTGGCGTGGGCATTTTCGCATCGAAGTTCCGGGCCACTACGGAGCCGTTTTGCCGGAAGAAATTCGTAGAAGAAAGTACCAAGCACTCCGCGATGCCCAGGCCAAAACCAACAACGTACCGGCCACCGCTGCGGACGCTGCTGATTTAGACGACCCGCTGGACACCGAAGCATATGAAATTCCGCTGCGAGCACCCTTGATGCAAATCTATATCAAGAATGGTGAAAAGGTCACTGGCAAATTGTCGATGGTTCCCGGTTTGGAGGAAGTCTCTGTAGCGAATCTTCCCGACGATCGTCGACGATTGGAAACAGAAGCGTTCTTACGTGGCTTTCAAAGCGACATCGTCGATTTGATCGGCCTACGGAATCTGTATGGAGCACGCATCAAACTGTATCTGAAGAATCAAGAAATTGACAAAGCCAAGCAAGCTCTCAGCGAGCTCCAGGATCTGGGCAATTTCAGCGACATGGCACGTGAATTGGATCTAATTCAACGAAGAATGATCGACGAATCGAATGGGGAAATACCACGGCACGCCAAGCCGCAGATTGATTCCATGTTTCAAAGTACGCGAAATCTTTTGCAGAAGTACCTGCAAGATGGCTTGGCGGAAGAAAGTCGGCGGCTCATCGCCGCAGCAGAATCAACCAATTAAGGAACTGAGGAGAAATAACGACACTTCTCGCTAATCGCCACCACGGTTT